>JBJETA010000024.1:0-21497 GCA_051883075.1 Anaerovoracaceae bacterium | reverse complement strand
CAACCAGGATATATGATTTAAACTCCTTCTTGGCAAATTCCTCTGCAATAGTTGATTTTCCAACTCGCCTTGCGCCTTTTATAAGAAGAGCATACTTATCGCTGCGATTCTCTTTCCATTCAAGTATTTCATCGTATATTTTTCTCTTATAAACTGGTTTTTCCATTTAAAATACCGCCTTTCTAAAAAGAGTATAGCGCAAATCCCCATTCATGTAAATGCATTTTATGCGCAAATCCCCGTTCGTTTAAATAATATTTCTACTCAAATCCCCTTTTATCTATTATAGCCAACTATAAAAATTTTATATCGCCAATCAAAAATTCATTTTTTACAGGAATGGAGCAAGGGAATCGATTAATGGCTAAATAAAAGCAGAAAGATTTATAAATTCTTACGCAACAAAAAAACAGACCAGATTTCTCTGGCCTGCTCATATTTTCTCACCGTTTTTCAACGTTTTACTTCTCAATCGGCTTCATTGTAGGGAACAGGATTATATCCCTGATTGACGGAGCATCTGTAATAAGCATGATAACTCTGTCAATACCGATTCCAAGTCCACCTGTTGGCGGAAGACCTACTTCAAGCGCATTTACGAAGTCCATATCCATTGGATGTGCTTCGTCATCTGTGCCGTTGTCAAGCTGCGCCTGCTGTTCCGCAAATCTTTCGTACTGGTCAATTGGGTCGTTAAGTTCAGAGAACGCATTTGCAATTTCCCATCCGTTTACATAAGCTTCAAATCTTCTTGTAATACGAGGGTCCTTAGGGTCTCTCTTTGCAAGAGGTGAAATTTCCACAGGATGTCCGCAGACAAATACAGGTCCGTCAAGATATCCCGGAACATCTTCGCAGTATTCTTCAAACATTTCTGCGATAAGCTTACCTCTTGTCCATGAATTTACTTCTTCCTTAGTTAATGCACATGGATGATCCTTCATATAGTCAAGAACTGCCTGACGGCATTCTGCATCGTCATTCATCTTGTGGAAGTCAACACCTGTGATTTCCTTTACGGCATCTGTCATATCAAGTCTTCTCCATGGAGGAGTAAGATCAAATGTCTTGCCCTGATAAGTAATAACCATACTGCCTGTTGCAGCAAGAGCAGCCTGTGATACAACCTGTTCAGTTACTTCCATAACAAACTCCATGTTTGTATATGCTGCATAGCACTCCATGGAAGTGAACTCAGGGTTATGATTTCTGTCCATACCTTCGTTTCTGAACATCTTACCCATTTCATATACTCTGTCAAGACCGCCTACAATCAGTCTCTTCAGATACAGCTCGTTTGATATTCTCATCTTCATATCAAGATCAAGCGTGTTGTGATGTGTATTGAAAGGTCTTGCGTTTGCGCCGCCCGCAATAGTAGTAAGGATAGGAGTATCTACTTCAAGATATCCGAACTGGTTTTCAAGAACATCCTTAATCTTGTGGATAATCATTGATCTCTTGTAGAACATATCCTTTACTTCAGGATTCATAATCAAATCAACATATCTCTGACGGTATCTGATATCAGTATCCTTCAGTCCGTGGAACTTGTTTGGAAGAACCTGCAGTGACTTTGAAAGAAGCACAAGCTTTTCAGCCTTAACCGATATTTCGCCGTGTCTTGTCTTAAATACTTCACCGACTATACCGAAAATATCACCGATATCATATGTCTTAAATATTTCATATTCCTCAGGGGTGATAGCATCCTGTCTCACATAGCACTGAATTCTGCCCTGTTTATCCTGGATATCGATGAAGGAAGCTTTTCCCATATGTCTGTTCGCCATCATTCTTCCGGCAATGCTTACTTTTTTACCTTCCATTTCATCAAATTTATCTTTGATGTCCTGGCTGTAAGCATCTACATCCCATCTTTCGATTAAGAAAGGATTTCTGCCCATGTCCTGAAGTTTCTTCAGCTTTTCTCTTCTGATCAATCTCTGTTCATTAAGCTTTTCTTCGGAAAGTTCTTCTACTTCTTCAATTTCCGGATTTACATTTCTGTTTTCTTCTGTACTCATAGACTTTACCTCACCATCTTAAAATTTTACTTATAAATATCTAGTATCTCATAGTGCATAACCCCGTCAGGAACCTGAATTTCAACAACCTCACCCTTTTTCTGTCCCATAAGACCTGCGCCTACCGCAGACTCATTTGAAATCTTTCCTTCAAACGGGTCGGCTTCTGTTGAACCAACGATTGAAAACTCTGCTTCAAGTCCTGTTTCCTGAACCTTTACCTTTACCTTAAGACCAACGTTTACATGGTCTTTGGACATCTCATTTTCATCTATAATTTTAGCCTTTTTTATCATGGATTCCAGTTTGTAGATTCTTTCCTCCAGTTCAGCCTGCTCGTTTTTAGCGGCATCATACTCTGCATTTTCAGATAAGTCTCCGTAAGAAATCGCTTCTTTAAGTCTTTCTGAAACTTCTTTACGTCTAACTGAAACCAATTCATCATATTCGGCTACAATTTTGTCGTATCCTTCTTGTGTCAACAGTATTTCTTCTGCCATCTTTAACAATCTCCTTTCGACTATACGTGTCGTATTCGTAATATTATAGACTATAAGCCTTTAAAAGTCAACATTTTGCAATGCTTTATTGCGCTCTGAAAATGTCAATTTCTTAAATAAGCTGCTCCAACAACCGATTTATTTCCTCAAACGAGTTCTTTGTATTTACCTCCGCCCTCAGATGTGCCGAGCCCTTTATGCCTTTCAGATACCATGCGATATGCTTTCGCATTTCCCGCACTCCAACATACTCGCCTTTTTCCTCAAGCACCATGCTGCACTGCTTCCTGATAATGTCCAGCTTCTCGGTAATGTCCGGTTTCCCCGGCATTTCCCTGCCCTCCCAGAGAGCCAGTGCCTCCCTGAAAATCCACGGATTGCCCTGTGCGCCTCTGGCAATCATAACCATATCGCAGCCGGTCTCCCTGAGCAGTCTCAAGGCATCCTCTCCCGAGAAAATATCTCCGTTTCCTATAACCGGGATATTTACCGCAGCCTTTACCTCCCCGATAATGTCCCAGTCAGCCTTTCCCGAATAATACTGCTCTCTGGTCCTTCCGTGAACCGCCACAGCCGCGCCTCCCGCAGCTTCTATGGCTTTTGCAACCTCTACGGCATTTATCGAATCTTCGTCAAAGCCCATCCTTATTTTTGCCGTAACGGGCTTCGGTGACGCCTTTACCGCTGCTTCCACCAGCCTGTATATTAAATCCGGATTTTTCAGAAGCGCCGAGCCTTCACCGTTTTTTACTATCTTCGGTACCGGGCAGCCCATATTTATATCGAGAATCGCATTCGGTCTGTCTGCCAGTTCCCTTGCCGTATATGCCAGTATATCAGGTTCGCTTCCAAACACCTGATATGCCACAGGCATCTCATCCTCATAAGTTTTCAAAAGCTTATCTGTATTTTTATCCTTATAAAAAAGACCTTTTCCGCTGACCATTTCCGTGTATACAAGTGAAGCTCCCATAGCCTTGCAGATGCGCCTGAAGGAAGCGTCTGTCACCCCCGCAAGAGGTGCAAGCAGAAAGGGGTTGTCTATCTTTACATTTCCTATTTTAATTTCGTTCAAAACCGTACCTTTCTTTTATCTTCTATGCTCATAGCTTATTTCTTATTCGCATAAGTCACCGTTTTTCTAAAAAAACAAAGCCGGGTATCATACCCGGCTGAAAATTTCTACTGGTCACAATGATTCTTGCTCTTATGACCCTTATTTTTTTCATAAATAAGCTGCAATCCCTCCAATGTAAGCATTTTATCCACATAGTCGATGCAGTCAATGCCTTTTTCTATCAGAGTGGCAAGGCCGCCCGTCGCAACTACAGTAGCTTTTTTGCCTGTAGGAGACATGGCTTCCAGTTCTGCTTTCATCTTTTTGGTTATATACTCAACCATACCCATATGTCCGTATACAAGGCCCGACTGCATACTTTCAATAGTATTTTTGCAGATAACATGGCCCGGTTCTTCAAGCTCCACCTTAGGCAGCTTTGAAGTCTTTTCGAACAGGGCATCGGAGGAAATCTTTACGCCGGGTGCGATAGTTCCTCCAAGGTATTCAGCGTTTTCTGTTATGGCACAGAAGGTTGTAGCTGTGCCGAAATCTATAACTACAAGGGGACCGCCATATTTAGCATACGCCGCAACAGCGTTTACTATTCTGTCGGCACCCACCTGTTTCGGATTGTCGTATTTTACAATTAATCCTGTTTTTATGCCTGCACCTACAACGATTGCTCGTTTATTGAAATATTTCATGGAAAGGTGCTGCAACGTATACAAAACTGAAGGAACAACCGTTGAAATGATTACGTCCTTGACATCCTTTGTGTTTAAACCTTCATATCTGAACAGCTGGTTGATAATCATGCCGTACTCATCGGCACTTTTATTGTTGTCTGTTTCCAGTCGCCAGTTCTGGATAAGTTTACCTTCTTTAAACACTCCTAAAACTATATTCGTATTTCCTACGTCAAATGCTAACAGCATATATATCTCCTTCGATTCTGCAAATCTTTTCTGTCATTTTTTTGCTCTTACTGAATTTAACTAGATAAGTATACAATCAAAATGTTTCAATTTCAAGGGAAATCGTAAATTTTTAGAAAATGAAAAACAAAAAGCTCCCGCAGTTTAAACGGAAGCTTCCTGAGTTTTATTTATGAAATGGTTTGGATTTAAGCTTAATTGACATAAATTTATTCAATAGTTACCAGAACTCCGCCTGCATTTACCGTTTCACCCTTTGAAACAGATACTGAAGCTACTGTGCCGTCTTTTGGTGCAAGGATTTCGTTTTCCATCTTCATAGCTTCAAGCACTACAAGCAAATCTCCTGCTTTTACTGCCTGTCCCTCTGAAACAGCCACATCAAGAACTGTTCCGGGCATAGGAGCTGTTACGCTTCCTGCTCCCGCAGCAGGCTTTGCTGCAGCTGCAGGTTTTGCCTGAGGTGCCGGTGCAGCCTTTGGTGCTGCAGGTGCGGCTTTAGGTGCTGCCTGTGCCTGTACGGCAGGCTTTACGGCTTCAGCCGGTACGCCTACTTCTTCAACTTCAACTTCAAATGATTTTCCGTTTATCTTAATATTATACTTTTTCATGGTCATTCTCTCCTCTAACCTTAATTTACTTTTCTGTTTTCCATACAATCTGCAATACCCGCAGCTCCCCATGGAGTGCAACTGCTGTTTGTTCTCATTATTTTTCTTACAACAAGCCTGCTTCCGGGTACTCCCGTATCGGCCCTGTAAGCTTCAATTGCGGCCATTATCACGGCTGTAAGCTCTTCCTCCGTAATGTCTTCACCGTCCATGTCAATGAAGTCTGCCGGAGAATCTTCCTCTGCCCGGTTTCCGCCATTCCCTACAGCTGCTGCCGCCGGTTCCGCATCTGCTTTCCTTCCGGCATCAGCCTTTGCTATTATCCTTGACATAAGCGCTATGACCGCCCAGATTAATATGAGTATCAGAAATGTTATACCCATACCCATCAGGGTAGTGATACCGGCTCCTGCGGCCTTTTCGCCCATAGTCAGGGTGTCAATCAGGGAAGGGTCTGCAAATTTATCCATTATAGACATATCATTCATGTTATGCACCCCCCTATAGCGGTATATTTCCGTGCTTCTTTGCAGGAAGTGATTCTCTCTTTGTCTTAAGCATATCAAAGCCGCTTATGATTCTCTGCCTTGCCTGAGCAGGCTCGATAATGTCATCAACATAGCCCATCTCAGCCGCACGGTAAGGATTGTTGAACTTTTCTTCGTATTCTTCAATCATTTCCGCTCTCTTCTGTACAGGGTCTTCTGCACTCTTGATTTCCTTTTTAAATACGATATTTGCCGCACCTGCTGCACCCATTACAGCAATCTGTGCGCTAGGCCATGCAAGTACAAGGTCTGAACCCAGTTCCTTGTTGCACATGCCTATATAGGCTCCGCCGTATGCCTTTCTTAAAATCATTGTAATCTTAGGAACTGTTGCTTCGCAGTATGCGTAAAGCATCTTTGCCCCGTGCCTGATGATGCCCCCGAATTCCTGTTCCTTGCCTGGTAAGAATCCCGGTACATCTTCAATAGTAAGGATAGGAATGTTGAACGCATCACATCTTCTGATAAATCTTGCAGCCTTGTCTGACGCATCAATGTCCAGACAGCCTGCTCCAAAGCTTGGCTGGTTTGCAACAACACCTACAGTATTGCCTCCCATTCTGATGAAGCAGGTAATCATATTCTTTGCATACATAGGCATCACATCAAAGTAAACTCCGTCATCGGCAAGTTTGCTGATGATTTCATACATATCATAAGCCTTGTTTGGATTTTCAGGGATGATGTCGTTAAACTCTTCAATTCTTCTGTTTACATCATCATTTGTCTCATATTCAGGCGCCTTTTCCATATTGTTTGAAGGAAGATATGAAAGAAGATCTCTTACCTGAAGAAGAGTTTCTTCATCATTGCTTCCCATGAAATGTGCCACACCGCTTCTTGTGTTATGAGTAACCGCACCGCCAAGCTCATCAGCTGAAATCTCTTCACCTGTTACAGTTTTTATAACCTGTGGTCCTGTGATAAACATCTGGCTTGTCTTGTCTACCATGAAGATAAAGTCTGTAATGGCAGGGGAATAAACCGCACCACCGGCACAAGGCCCCATGATAACCGAAATCTGCGGTATAACACCTGATGAAATAGTATTGTTATAGAAAATCTTTCCGAAACCTGAAAGCGAGTTTACACCCTCCTGGATTCTTGCCCCGCCGGAATCGTTCAGTCCGATGATAGGTGCACCCATCTTAAGAGCCATCTTCTGCACCTTTACGATTTTTTCTGCATGATATTCACCCAGGGAACCGCCCAGAACTGTAAAATCCTGCGAATACGCAAACACAAGTCTTCCGTCAATAGTGCCGTAGCCTGTTACAACTCCGTCGCCTGCAGCCTTCTTTTCCTCCATGCCGAAGTTGTGGCATCTGTGTGAAACAAACACATCCATTTCCACAAAGCTGCCTTCATCAAACAGGATATCCAGTCTTTCCCTGGCAGTCAGTTTTCCGCTCTGGTGCTGTGCGTCGATTCTCTTCTGCCCGCCTCCAAGAGCTATTTTCTCTTTAAATTTCAATAATTCTTCCAATTTATTATTCATTATATTATACCCCCTAAAAAGAAAAGTACGATTATGCAATATTTTGATTATCAATATTTTTATGCTAAAATACCGAAGTTTACTATATCTCAAAATTTACATTTTTGCAACACCTTTTTAACTTTTACAATAAAATATTTCGACTTTCAAATTATTTATTTGTTTTTTCGTCAAGTATATACAATTTAATAAACTAATACTTCCTGCCAATCTATTATTGGCATATTTGGGCAAAAATAAACAGCTGCCCCGAAAAGGGACAGCTGTCCGATTATATAATCTGCTTCTGCACAAGGTTATAGAAAGCACCTTTCTTTTCCATAAGCTCATCATATGAGCCGCCTTCTATAATAGTACCGTTGTTCATAACGTAAATCACATCACAGTTCTTTACAGTCGACAGTCTGTGGGCTATTATAACTCTTGTTGCTGCAAACTTGTCCAGATTCTTTTGTACGATAGCCTGTGAAATATTGTCCAAGGCTGAAGTCGCTTCATCCATAAACAAAATCTTTGGCTTTGATACAACCGCTCTCGCAATCATGATTCTCTGTTTCTGTCCGCCTGAAATAAAGTCACTTTGCTCTGAAACAGGAGTTGAGAAGCCAAGCGGCATCTTTTCAATTGTTTCCCTGAGATTTGCAACCTCTGAAGCCTCCAGCACATCTTCTTCTGTGGCTGTCGGGCAGGCAATACTTATATTGTTATATATACTGCCTGAGAAAAGAGCACCATCCTGCATAACTGTTCCTATTTTCCTTCTAAACTCAACCTTGTTGATTCTTTCAAGATCTATTCCATCATAGAAAATCTTTCCCTGTGAAGGGCTGTCAAATCCGAGCAACAGCTTCAGAAGCGTGGATTTTCCGCATCCTGAAGGTCCTACAATAGCAACATACTGACCCTTAGGAATCTTAAGGTCTATATTTTTAAGTACAGGAGCCCCGCCTTTTCTATATGCGTATGATACATTTGAAATCACGATTTCTCCCTGAAGTTCTCCCGGAACTACACCTTTTGCGGCAGTTTCAGGAATCTCCTTAAATATGTCAGAGGTTGACTTCAAAACCGGTCTCATGATTATAAACAGCAGGATATTGCTTGCAACCTGCATCATGGATGCTGAATATGACGCATATGCCGATACAAAAGCAAGGAAAATACCTGTTGATATACCGAGATTTCCCTGTCCCATTAACAGATAAAATATAACAATTGCCGCATAGCTTGTAGCAGAAACCGCAAGGTTCTGGACTCTTGTGATAAAGTCGCTCTTAAACTGCAACTGATTATACTCTGAGTACATGTTCATAAATCTGTTTGAAAAATCGTCCTCAGAGCCATAGTTTCTGACAGTTGCAATTCCCGAAAAGGTTTGAAGCAAAAGTTCCCTTAGCTTTGCGGTAAATGATGCCTTCTTCATCACCAGCTTTTGGGAAGCAAATCCCAAAACCATTGAAAATATCAGATTTATGAATATAAAAATCATAGAAAACGCAGTAAGCCTGCTTGAATATCTCAGCATCTTCATAACAAACATAGTAGAGAAAACAAGAGTTGTTATGACAGAAATAGCCGAGGTAATCATATTCACATATATATTTGGCATCATTTCAACTCTGTAAGCTATATCTGCACTTGTTCTGTTTCTGAAATACGAGTTTTTCATATGGAACAGTCTGTCATAGCTTGCAGCATACAAAGCATACTTTATTCTGCTGCTTATTCTGAAGTTTGCCAAGGACTTTGAAACATTGAACATAAGCCCGCCCATCATAAAGGCAAATATGTAAATCGCTACACCGATAAGCATAGTTGAGCTTCCCTGAGGGATTATCTCATTGTACAGCTTTTCACTGAGTACAGTCATCTGCAGTGTAGCAAAGGTTGCCAGAAAAGTCGCTACAATAAGAGTAACAACATCTATCGGCCTGATTTCCGCCAATGCAAACTTCAGGATATCCTTTGAACTTGCCTGACCTGTAGAAAGCGGTTTGCTTAAAACATAGATTTCGCTCTCTTCAGGCTTTTTCATAATATTCTTCAGTACACCTTCTTCCTTCGTCTCAGGATTCCAGTATCTTATTTTCCCAAAATGCCTGTAGCAGGCAAGAGGAGTTCTTTCCTCTCCGAAAAGGACAATGAACGGATTCATATCCTCTTTTTCCCACTTGTCCGGCAGATTTACTTCTCTGCAGGCAAATCCTGAAAGTCTGGACACATCCTTCATAACAAAGTTATCGCCACAGGATTTCTTTATATCCGAAAGCTTTGCGATAGGAATTTTAGACATAGTGCAGACAAAAGCGACTGCATTGTAAAGTGCAGATTCTGTCTTTGAGTTTGCCGAATATTTCCCGACAAAGGTCTTTTCAAAGGAATCTACAAAATTTTCCAGACTCTCTGTTGTTTCTTTGTCTCTTCTTTTAGAAATATCATTTACGATTTTTCTTTCACTTACATTTCTTCTGGAGTAATGCATAAGCAGAGTGTCCGCAAGAAGATATGGCGAAGGCTCATCAAAGTACGGAATCTTTGCAGCCTCTAAAAAGTCCACATCATGCTGCAAATCCGAAGGTACTTCTTCAATCTGTGCTGAAGGAGCTCCCATAACCATTAATCTGAATACTGTCTGCTTTTCTCCGACACCCCAGTTCATATTTAGGTATGGAATCACAAAGCCCGGCCCTGCATTGAGAAGAAACATCTGCCGCATTCCTTCTGTTTCATTGGCAGGAGTCAGAAAGATTTGTACCGAACCCTTTAGAACCTTATAAGAAACACCCATCTTTTCTGTATATATTCTTTTGTTATTTGATAATAGTACAACCATCCTTGTTCCCCATCTAGTTCATAATCAATTTCTCATATATTCCATGTTTTGCAAGAAGCTGTTCATGAGTTCCAACTTCAGCAATTTTTCCTTCATCAAGAACAATGATTCCGTCACAGTCCCTGATTGAAGAAAGCCTGTGTGCAATAATCACACATGTGCAGCCTCTCGCGCGGATATTACTCATAATCTTCTGCTCTGACAGAGCATCAAGTGCACTTGTTGCTTCATCCATGATAAGAATGGAAGGATTTATCATGAGAGCTCTTGCAATTTCAAGCTTCTGCCTCTGTCCGCCTGAAAGGTTTTTTCCTCCTTCTTCAAGCATATACTCATACGTACCCGGAAGACTCGAAATAACTGACATAGCATCCGCATCCTGTATGGCTTTATACATCATCTGGTCGGAATACTCCTCGTTCCACATTGTCAGATTTTCCCTGACAGTACCATAGAATATATTGCTTCTCTGTGAAATAACCGCCATACTGCTGCAAAGCCATTTCTGAGGAATGTCAAACAACGGCACTCCATCCAGTTTAATCTCACCGGACCATGGCTCAAGTGTTCCTGAAAGAAGCTTGCCAAGAGTACTCTTTCCGCTTCCCGAAGACCCTACAATAGCCACTCTCATGCCCGGACCGATTTTGAAGTCCAAATTGTTTATTACCGGTGGAACAGCAGGATTATATCCAAATTCAAGTTTTGAAATTTCTATTCTTCCCTGAAGCTTTTTGTTCATTGTACTGTTATCCCTTGCCTCATTTTCCCTGAATTTAGCATCGATTTTAGCACCATGAATGTCCTCCAGCTTTGAATATCCTGCTTTCATCTGCTGTACAGACTGTGTGAAACCGATAATATCATTTACCGGTGTAATAAACGAAGAAAGCAGCTGTGTAAACGCAGTCAGCACACCAATTGTAAGCTGCCCCTGCATAACCAATGCACTTCCTACAGTCATAACCATAACAGTAAACAGATTTGAACATGCACCCGGAAGTGAGCTTACAATCTGCTGTGTAAAACCTAGAGACTGTTCACTTTCTGTAGTTCTTGCGTATGTATCAAGAATTTCAGCAGTATATTCATTTTCAACACCGCTTGCCTTTATGCTGTCCGCAACTGAAATGCCAGCAGTCAGCATACCTGACATACGGCACTGATCCTGCTTGCTTTTCATATTTAACTCTGCTATTGGCTTTAAAACAAGGTATGACACACCTATACTTACAAAAGCTCCTGTCACACCTATTACAGTAAGTATCCCGCTGTACCAAAGCATGGCAATAAGATAAGCAACTGATGTTATAGCATTTAAAACGGTTTCCGTAAAGCTGCCCGCAAGAAAGTCATTTACCTCTCCGTTTATTTCAACTCTTCTTGAAAGTTCGCCGCTGTATCTCTGCTCATAAAACAGAATAGGCAGTCTCAGCGCTTTTCTAATCAAGGCATTTGAGCTTACCGCAGCTATCTTTACTTTAAACCTTGACAGCACCATACTCCTGTAATATGTAAATACCGCCTGAAAAGCATAGACTATTCCGATGCACAATACAAGTGATAAAATGTACGAAGTTGAACTCGAAAAGACATTGTCAATAAACTTCTGTGACAATATCGGCGTCATCAGACCCGGTGCCATAAGCAGAAGCCCCGTCAGAAGCATATATGTAACAGCTTCCTTGTCCATTCCAAGCCTGTCTTTAAATATATCTGCAACACCTGAAGGAAGCCTGTTTTCTTTAAAATCAGGTCCCGGTTCAAATGTAAGGACTATTCCTGTGTAAGCTTCGTCCAGCTCTTTCAAAGTTATCTTTCTGTGACCAGCTGCCGGATCATTTATGCGGGCATATGTGTCCGTTACCTTTTCCAGAACAATGAAGTGATTGAAGTTCCAGTGAATGATACATGGCATAGGCGCTTTTTTCAAGTTTTCAAGAGGTACCTTGAAGCCTTTTGAAATAAGACCAAACTGTTTTCCTGCCAAAACAAGGTCAGCAGCAGAACAGCCATCTCTGTTGATACCACATTCATATCTGATTTGCTCCATAGGAACTTCACACTTATAATATCTAAGTATCATTGACAACGAAGCAGCACCGCACTCACAGGCCTCTGTCTGAAAGACCCCCGGTGTTCTCGTTGACCTTCTTTTTCCTATATTCTGACTCATACTATATTCCTAAAATCCAATAAAATTAACTACCAAACAAAAACGGTTATTCAACAGAAGTAACAATCTGAACTGTAACAAGAGTTCCGTCCTTTACTTCCAATCCTGCTCCATTTGGATTACTCCATTTATAGCCACTGTAAGCAGACGGATCTTTATCCAATTTTACAATTACACAAATAGCCGGAGCATTCTGATAAAACTGTGCTACAAGTGACTTGTCTTCAAGCAGGGCAAACATTTCCTGCTCCGAAGCAACGTATTCTTCTGTAAAGGAAATTTCACCTTCCAGATGTCCATACTTTGACTGGCTGTAGTTCGGTATGGAAACCATCGCCTCCATGCCTTCATCCAGTGCTTTTCCTACCGATATGTTCGGGAAGCAGATAACTTCACCATATCCTGATGTTGTAGGGTGGTAAATACCTGCAATTGTCGTAGTGCTGGTATTTGTTCCAAGCATCATCCACAGACCGGCAGCAAGCATAATCAGTACTCCGCCAAGCAAAACAAGCCAGAATGACGGCTTTATAACCTTTATCAGGTATTTTAAGTTCTCTTCAGATGCACCACTGTGACTAATATCTTTTCTAAAAATCTGTGACATATTTTTTTCCTTCTCAAAAATAATATGATCCCGTAAACTATAACTTATCTTAGTATTTCTCTAAATCCGAATGTAATCTGACATAACCCCTTTGAAAAAGTGAACCCATGATATTCATGAGCATTTTTTTCTCATCTTCAGATGAAGTCAGCTCTGCCATCTGTCTCATGGTCCATGTTTTTTTCATCATTTCAACAGCATTCTCTGTAACACTGCTTATGCCGACTTCGTATTCTGTTTCATCCCCGCAAAATACGAAATTGCCATCCCTTGCAATTACCTTTACATTTCTGTTTATTTCAAGCGGCAAATCAAAAGGCAGCCTTCCCTTCATATATTTTTCAATCATCCCGTCAATGACCTTTTCCAGAGACTTATAATCATCAAACCTCTGCCTTTCCCTGACGGAATAGCCTTTGAAAAACTGTTCATCGGGAAGCTCGGGTTCAATAAATTCCACAACACCCTTTTCCATACAGATTCTCAGGCCCGCCACGCAGTCTATGCTGTATTTATGCTTTTTAATATCGTCAAGGTTGGTGATTTTCATAACCTTTCCCGATTCAGAATATCTGTTTACCGATTCGGGATTGTTGGCAATCACCTCAATATCCAGAAGCTCCTCCGGCTGATATAGCGAGATTATTTTCTTATACTGTGAGATGTTTCTTACCGAAAATCTCAGTGCTGCAAACTTTTTAATTAAATCATAGCCATACTCGGCAATCATTGCTTTTATTCGTTCCGGATATTTTTCAGCAGCCGCAGTTGTAGTCTGCGGCAGACATCCCGTTATTTCAAAATAGTCCCTGACGTATTTTTCATAGTCCGGATTGTCTAAGGGCTCTGTTGCAAGATAACACGGTGCCAGACCTGAAATAAGTCCAAATCTGCCTTTCAGATACTTAAGTGTATCCCTGAAAAGCTGCCTGTTCTCCTCATTATATGGAAGATATCCTGAAAACTTATCAGGTGCAAATCCGCAAAACGGACACTGAATACTACATCCGGAAGAAAGTTCAATTGCAAACGGATAATAAAATATCAGCGGATTATTTTTTATCGCACTGCTTTCCATCCTGCATCTGTTTCTCTGGGTATCCATATAGTAAAAGATTTCTTCTTCGCAGAAAGCTTCTCTTTCATGGACCTTCATGATAAGTTCTTTTACCTCATTGTCCTTGTTGGAAAAAATCTGATAATACGGATTTTCTCTAAGCACACTCCACTCTACACTTCGGAAAAGAATCCCATGAATGGCCTGCAACGCAAGCTGAGGATCAAGCATATCGCCATACCCCAGCATTGCCACTGCAAGAAACGGAGAATTCTCCATCATGTTTCGAAACTCAGGATCTATGCTGTACAATTCATAACATCTTTTAAATCTGGCATATTCTGATATTTTCATTTTAGTTTCCGGCTTTCTTTGCTTCCTCTGCCTTTTTTGCAGCCTGCGCTTTCTTCTGATTTTCTACCATCTTAAGCTTCTGCTCATAGTAAAGCTCGAGCAGATTCTCAATATTGTATTTAAAATATGTGCAAGGGCTGTCCTGGAATTCTCTGTGCAGGTTCTTCTGTCTGATTCTGTGGCATCCGCCATTGCAGATTGGGAAGAACTTACATTCCTTACATTCAGGGTCATCAAGATATGAACAGGCAACCATGCCTTCTGCAATAAGAGGCATATTCCAGTTTGCCTTAACATCAAGTGTACCAACAACCTTTTCAGGAATACCTACATCATCCCAGCACTTGTAAAGTTCACCTTCAGGTCCGACTACAAATCCCTTTCTCTTTGTAAGAGTACAGCTCTGGCTCTGTCTTTTTGGGAATACGTTTAGCGGAATGATACCGTACTTTTCATAGATTCTCTGAACGAATTCTCCCTGACGCATAGCATCAAAGAAGCAACCTGAATCTGCATGATCGTCACCCTTTACGAAGCCCGGATATACTGTGATTCTCTTTCCAAAATCCTTAGGGTATTTCTGACGCATAGACTTGTATACCTGAACAAATTCTTCTTCATTTCTTTCATCAACATTTACTCTTACATGAAGCATTCCCTTAAAGTCCGACTTCATGACAAGGTCAATGTTATTGAGTATTACATCATATGTAGGATCTCCATTTACAAGACATCTTCTTCCGTCATGTGTTTCCTTTACACCATCGAGAGTAATCTGAAGATATACAACATTTAACTGATTCAGCTTTGCAACCTTTTCTTCAGTTAAAAGATATCCGTTTGTAATAAGACCGGATGTATGTTTTCTGTTCATGTCATTCAGTCTCTTGTCTATGCTGAGGATTCTGTTCCATGCAAGAAGCGGTTCTCCGCCATACCATGTGATATGCATATTATTATTTATACTTCTGTGGCTCTTAATGAATCTGATAAGCTTATCTTCAACTTCGTCACTCATTGGCTTTCCGTGACGGTCGTGTTCAAAGCAGTAGCTGCAGTCAAAATTGCAGGCTCTTGTAGGAGCAATAGTCAGAAGAAGATTTGAATCCGAATAAAGCTGTGTCAGATTTCTCATTTTTTCTACATAGAAAAAATCATCATCCTTTGTGTCTTCTACAAGGTATCCCATGCTTCTAAGTTGCATATAAAGCATTGGAACTTCAGAATAGTCGAAGCCCTCCGGATCTTCCATAATGCCCTTGATTGCATCTACCAATTTGTCGTCAACTGTTAAAAACGCTCTTGAAACTGTGTTGAAAAGTAACCATCCGTTTCTCTTTGATTCAAAGAATATACTGTATCTTGACCATTTCATAATTGTTTTCTATTCCTTTCTTCCTAATCTAATGACTTTTAGTTCATTGTATTCTCTGTTCAGATAATCTTCACCTGTGAAGCACATGTGGCATTTCTTCGCATATTCAGTCATTGTGAGCTTCAAAGCCTCAGTTTTTGACTCTGTTTCCTCATACAATTCTTCTGACCTGCGGTTAAAGTCTTCTTTGAACTCCCTGTCGCCGCGATAAAGTGCTCTGAAATCCTTCATATCGTTTGTTTTCAGCTCGTCCATCGTTCTTTCAATGGCCAGCGCCAGAACGCTGTTTCCGTATTTCACAAGAAGCTTCTTGTTTGCAAGGCTCATAACAGCCTGCATTATTTCTTCATTGCTGTGCTTATCACCAAATTTCATTGCAAGTTCGGCAATAGTAACCGGATGAGCACATGCAAGGTACATTTCTCTCTCAAAGCCGATAAGCAGCTGAGCCCTTACATCCCTGCACTCTCTTGTATCTATGATAAGAATACGGTCACCCAGGTCTGCCATTTCAAGTCTTACCTGTCCTTCCCTTGCAAAATAATTATTTCTCCATTTAAGAACCGCCTTACCCAGTCTCTGCTGGGCATCATAGATTTCCGGAGGCGTATACAGATTTGCAATGTCAAAAACGATTGCCACATCCTCCATATACTCCGGATCATCAGGACATGAATACGGATAAAACCACGCCGGAACAAGCTGCATGTTGTATTTTTCCTTGTTGGTATAATACTCATTGTCTCTCGATATTATAATCGGTGCACAGCCGTTTGGCGGTACCAGATGTCCAAGAACTTCAGCAAGCTTTATCTGTATTTCATAATCAGTTATATTCTCACCCGGGAAGTTATATAAAATATTCCAGTAGCAATGCATGCCGTATTTTGCTGCATACTTTATAAAATGAATATTTGTAAGTGCTGTCGTTCCCTTTCTCATAAGCTGTAGCTCATGAGTTGAAAGACTTTCAACCCCCGGCTGCAGATATGCGAAACCTGCCTCTGAAAGCAGTTTAATCTGCTCTTCAGTAAAGGTAGTTCTTGTTTCCATAAAGATTGAAAACTTTACCGGATGCTCTTTAAGCTTCTGAAGGAAACCGTCAAACCATTCCCGAGGCATGACACAGTCGGTAAGTATGATTCTTTTCAAACCGTATTTACTTGTCACATACAGAATCTCCTCAAAGAATCTGTCCGGGTCCTTCATTCTGTAATTTCTTATTTCCCCATGAAGTCCGCAGAAGGTACAGGAACATTTTTCGCCCCACCAGCAGCCTCTGGAGCCTTCAAGATGAAGTGCCAGACCCGGGTGGTAATTGTATGAATCTACCGTGTTTACATGAACACATTTACCTTCATCACAGCTTGTCAGATTAAAAAAGTCGTCATAATCAGGATATGGAATGTTGTTCATATCCAGTTCTATTCGGTGAGGAGGCACCTCCGGTAAATCATCTGTTCTTTTCAGAACACCATACGGAAGCTTTGCATATGGGTCTTTCATAATGCCTTTCATAACCTGGGCTATGATTCCGTCACTTTCACCAAAGAACACATAGTCAAGGAAATCGAAGGTTTTTAAAAGTCTCAGTCCCGCATATCCAAAGCAGTTTGCTCCGCCCATAAAAGTAAGGATATCGGGTCTTTTTTCTTTTATCTTCTTTATGATTGCCAAAGCCGAGTTTCTCTGCTGGAAGGTTGAAGAAACACCAACCACCTTTGGATTTGAAGCAAGTATTCTCTCAACAGTTTTCTCCAGTTCAACTCTGCATATTTCCTTTGCCTGCAAAAGTATTTTTTCAGTTTCACAGGCCTCATATGGGCTTTGCCCTCTTTCAATTACTCTTCTTACATCCTCGTAAGACTTTGCCGGTGTGATACCTGCATGTTCTGCAAACAGATACTCCCCATAGAAGTCATTCATATTGCCGGGATTTATTACTTTAAGTATATCCGTACCTATGGCAGCACTGAAATGTACATCGGCATAGTCTACTATGCAACTGACGCCCTCTCTCAGCAAGCAGGCTTTTATTATTCCCAGAGCAAGAGATGGCGAACTTGAAAATGAAAATGGGGGCATTACCAGACACACATCTGCCTGTTTTTTTGTCGTAACCATAAATCAGCCTTTCTGTATTTTGCAATAATTTTCATTTAACATAACATTTATTACTATTTATATATCCTCTTATTATTTATTTAACATATTATATCTTGCAGTAAACAGATCCGCCTGCTTTGCGGTAACCTTTGCGTCAGGAGCAAAGCTTACTGCACTCACACCATTTGTAATGCCTTTTTCAACTGCCCATACAACAGCCTTGTAGCTGTCACTGCTTTTATCAACAGAACCCATATCCGTGAAGGTGAAGCTTCCGTTTACTTCCGGACAACCTGCTTTTTCCCAGAGATTTTCAACCATTTCCAGTCTTGTTGCTTCATTTGAGAATGCCTTAAGTCTTATTGTTGCATTTTCAAACTGCTTTGGAACATCTCCTTCAGTATAGTATGTAGCATCCTTTGAATTGTCAGGTTCAAATCTTGCAAAGTTGTTTTCATAAGCAGCATCAACTGCCACATAAACAGGTTTTGAAGCATCCTGACCGGAAAGAGTTACAACTACGGTAAATGCAGCTCCCGCTTTTAAAACCGGTCCGTTTTCAATGCTGACTGTATAGTACCCTTCAAAATCGGTAGTTCCTGTAACAGGCTTTGACATAAGCGGTGTTCCGTTTATGTCATATATCATAACGGAGTAATTTACATGGTCTGATGCCAGTCCAAGACCAATAGCATCAATTACTTCACACTGGCTTGAAAGGCCTTTTACCTGATATTGGGCAATAATGCTTTCGCCACTGTTTATTCCCTTAGAGTATGCACCATTTGAGCCGTCATACTGATAGTTATATTTATAGTCCCCGGCAGGGACAAAATTAAATTCAAAAACACTTCCTGTATGCATCAGAGATACATCATAATATGAAAGCCAGAAATAGCCTTCGATGCCCCAAAGTTCACTGAAGCTGTTTTTAACCAGCCATGCTCCGTTTCCTTCAGGACCTTTTTGGTTTCCGTCCTGACCGATGGCATTGAAATTTGATGCAGGATAGTTATCGTCCCAGCCAACTATGGAGATAGCATGGTTGTTTGCAGGGATGTCACAATAGTAAGCCCATTCTTTTTCATTTAAATATCTGTTGTCTTCATAGAAGTGATAATAATTCGATGCCACAGCGCCATTTTCTTTAATTGCCTGCTTTATGGCATCAAGATGTGTCTTGTCGGTACCATATGGAATAGCCTTGGCATTTTCAAGTCTCACAACATCCTTTGCATAAGCGAGTGCCGGACTGATAGCACCCTTTGAAACTAATTCACACTCTTCAGCAGTATAAGGCATAGTTTCTTCAGTCGCTCCTGCTGTCCATCCGGCCATAGCCCAGACAGTCGAGTAGTGATTTCCACCGCTGTCCAGCTTGCTTCCTGCAATGTTTACAGTTTTATCTGTGCTGCAGTTTCCAAGAGGGTCAACCTTTGTTCCATAGAAAAAGTTTACAAGCTGCATCTCAGAAAGGTCATATGCACCATACCCCCCTGCAAGAAGTGAGGATTCAGCTGTACTCAGCGATGAAAATGCCCAGCAGGTATTGTAAGGAACCTGATTTTTAACTGACGTTACATTTCCTGCTTTCACACTGCTGTATTCAGTCGGAAGGCTGTCTGCAAAAGCCCCGAACGGCATAATCATCATGCCTGCCGCAACAGCTATGGATACTAACAAAGAAAATCTTTTTTTCTTCATACGATTTCACCTCCAAAACTCTCTATAATCTATTAAATTCTAACATTTTTCGCTTGTTAATACAAAGTTTATAATACGGACAAGGCGGGAAACTTCTTCCCGCCTTACTGATTGTATATTATATATCACTCTTTTCAACCTTGACCTCAACCGGAGCTGCCACATTCTTTGTTGCCTCCGAAAGATGTGCTCCACATGTACCTATACTTGATGATTCTGCCCCGCAGGCTTCTGCTCCACAAGCTGCCGCTCCGCAAGTTTCTGCACCGCAGGCTTCTGCACCGCAGGCCTCAGCACCACATGCTGCTGCACCACAAATTCCGGTTCCGTCTAAATCTGCGCCACATGCCTGACCGCCACACACATCTGCTCCGCAAACTCCGGTTCCATCTGCATCAGCTCCGCAGGCATTGCCTACACAACCATCTGCCATACACAATTCAGCACCGGAAGCATCTGCCGCACAAATGTCTGTACCGCACACATCCGCTCCTGATGCCTCTGCTCCGCAAACTAACGTTCCACAAACTACGGCTCCGTCTAAATCCGCTCCGCATGCTGCTACTCCACAACCAGCTACTCCACACACACCGGCACCATCAACATCCACTCCTGAGCCTTCAATACCACAAGCCTCTGCGCCACAGGCTCCTGCACCAGATACTTCCACAGAACATGCACCGACACCTTCTGCATAACCGCCACAGGCTTTTGCACCACACGCCTGAGCCCCACACGCATCGCCCGGACAGGCAGCCGCACCACAAGCGCCAACATCAGGTCCTGCCTGAACTGCCGCTCCGCAAACACTGACAATCAACGCAACGGAAATGCCTGTTTGTTCTCCTGCGGCTTTATTGTAAGCTCCGCATTCATCGGAAGCTCCGCCTACTCCGCCTACAACCGACTTAAGCTCAGTCATATCTATCTCACCCTGTGCAAAATCCGGAACTACGTATGTATTTGCATATCTATTGTCCTTTTCAATATATTTTACTCCAAAAGTATCATCCGGAAGACTGCAGCCTGCAACTTCCTCAAGTGCCCCCTTCGGATCCTTAAGTACCTTTTCCTTAAAGGCCGGGTCACTCATACCCTTTTCATTTACTTTCTTATACAGTTCTTCTAATTTTTCCTGTGTCCACTTCATAACATTTCCTCCCATATCAGATATTTCCCTGCATATCCCTATTCTTTTTCAAAATTTATTCAGCCTCTGCTGCACAAACATCTGCAATATAGGTTGGCGGTTCATCTGCGCAGGCATATGCTCCACACATTCCATTTTCATCACGTCCGCCCGGAACTGATGCAGCTCCACAGACACTTACAATCAATATAATTGAGGTATTAGGCTGTTCCCCTACAGCTTTGCTGTAAGCTGAACATTCACCGGAAGCTCCGCCTACTCCGCCTACAACCGACTTAAGCTCTGTCATGTCTATCTCACCCTGTGCAAAATCCGGTACCACATATGTGTTTGCATAACCGTTTTCTTTTTCAATATACTTTACTCCCAAAATATCATCCGGAAGACTGCAGCCTGCAACTTCTTCCAGTGCCCCCTTTGGGTCCTTCAGTATCTTTTCCTTGAATTCCGGGTCACTCATACCCCTTTCATTTACTTTCTTATACAGTTCTTCTAATTTTTCCTGTGTCCACTTCATGACATTTCCTCCCATAGCTGATATGCCTTTGCATATCCCCATTTTTTATAACGTATATGAATCTATGGGCTTATTCTTTTCAACCGGCAAGCCAGACGGCAATCTGATTCTTTTCTGAATTTTTTAAATATATGTTTATTATACATAATCCATGATAAAGATTCAAACTTTTTATGTTATTTAAGTCAAATTGTTTCCGAGGTTACCGGCATATCAATTCGCTGACAAAACGGCAAAAGGGCGGGAATTTCTTCCCGCCTTGCCAAATATATAAGTTAAGTTTCTTATATTACTATTCTTCTTATTATTCTGCGCTATCCGAACCGGAATCACCGCCGCTTGAGCCGGATGAACCGGAATCGCCACCACCCGAATTACCTGAGCCTGAATCGCTCGAGCCCGAAGCACTGCCACCTGCACTAGATTAGCCAGAATCATT
>JBJETA010000023.1:0-5046 GCA_051883075.1 Anaerovoracaceae bacterium | reverse complement strand
ATCATGAATGCCATCGACGTGGGTATCGTTATGCGCCGTCTTCAGGAAACGGGCTGGAGCTATGAAGCGGCAAACAGCATGTACGGACAGCTTACGGGTATGGCAGGTCCGCTTATAAACTTCCCACAGGTACTGACACAGGCGGTTGCCATGAGCCTTGTTCCTGCGGTTGCAGCGGCATATAAGAAGAAAGACATGGAATTTCTTCGTGAAAATGTCCAGACAGGCCTGAGAATGGCCATTATCATAGGTTTTCCGTGTGCATTTGGACTGATGTCGCTTGCAGAGCCTATTATGTTGCTTTTATATCCTATGCAGAAGGAAAGCGCAGTAAGTGCGGCTCCGTGCCTTTTTGTAATGGCGGCGGGAGTTATCTTCCTGTCTACAGTACAGACTCTTACCGGTGTTCTTCAGGGAGTGGGAAAACAGATGATTCCTGTAAGAAATCTGTTTATAGGTGCCATTGCCAAGGTATTTATAACCTATACCCTGACGGGAGTCGAATCCATAAATGTAAAAGGAGCGGCTATGGGTACGGTTGCGGCATACATAATAGCGGCATCTCTGAACCTCATGGCTGTAAAGAAATATACGGGGGCAAGATTTGACCTGAAGCTGACATATTTAAAACCTGCTGCGGCAACAATAGTTATGTCGGCTGCGGCCATAGCGATACACAGGGTATTGCTCGATATACTTGGAAATTCACTGGCAACACTGCTGGCAGTTGCAGCTGCAGCTTCAGTATACTGTGTAATGCTGTTTTTAACTAAATCAATAACAAGAGAAGAAATAGCTACACTTCCGAAGGGAAAGACCCTGCTGAAAATAGCGGATAAATTTAAAAGGTAGCAGTTAAACATGATAACAGGAGAAAAACATGGAAATATTACCGGAATACGAACACTTATATAAAAATGCGGAAACGCAGGAGACAGCAGTAAAACGTTTAATCGAGATTGTAAAGATTTTAAGAAAAGAATGCCCCTGGGACAGGGAACAGACTCACGAAAGCTTGAGAACATGCATGATTGAAGAAGCCTATGAGGCCGTAGAAGCTGTAAATAATAAGGATATGGACAATCTGGAAGAGGAAATCGGAGATGTTCTTCTACAGGTAATATTCCATAGTGAACTTGCAGAAGAAGAGGGGCATTTTGATTTTGTAAAGGTAGTTAACAGAGAATGCGAAAAAATGATACGCAGACATCCGCACATTTTTTTGAAAGAAACTGTTAAAACTATTGACAAAGCCCTTGAAAAATGGGAAAATGTGAAAAGAATTGAGAAGGGAAACACTAATCATACGGCAGTCCTGGAAGGCGTTCCCAAAGCATTGCCTGCTTTGATGAGAAGCTTCAAGGTGCAGAAGAAAGCTGCCCAAATCGGATTTGACTGGGATGAAGTGGAAGGAGCTTTTCAGAAAATAAAAGAAGAAACTGGTGAACTTGAAGAGGTTTGCAGAGGAAATGATAAACAGCGCATAAAAGAAGAACTTGGTGATTTATTGTTCTCGGTTGTGAATGCTGCAAGATTTCTGGATGTTGACCCGGAGGAAGCGCTTAACTTTACTTCGGACAAGTTTATACGAAGGTTTGGCTTCATGGAAAGTGCTGCAAAGCAGCGTGGCGCTTCTCTCGAGGATATGAATCTGGAAGAGATGGACAGGCTGTGGGAGGAAGCAAAGAAAATGGAGCACGGGGGCGGCCGTTAGGTGTCACAAGTTGCTTTTATTATGTTTTATAATTTAAGGAGGTTTTTATTTATGAACAAGGCTGAATTAGTTGCTAGCGTAGCAGAAAAAGCGAACTTAACAAAGAAGGATGCAGAAGCTGCAGTTAATGCATTCGTTGCAAGCGTTGAAGAAGCATTAGTAAAGGAAGAAAAGGTACAGTTAATCGGATTCGGTACTTTTGAAACTCGTCACAGAAAAGCAAGACAGGGAAGAAACCCTAGAAAGCCTGGCGAAACTATTGAAATCGCTGCTTCAAAAGCTCCTGTTTTCAAGGCTGGTAAGGCTTTAAAGGACGCTGTAAACAAATAAGCTTAGAGATATAAAAAGGCAGCCGCTCGGTTGCCTTTTTTGTGTTAAAAAAGGGTGAAACATGAGAATAGACAAGTTTTTAAAAAATTCAAGATTAATAAAAAGACGTACTGTAGCAAAGGAAGCCTGCGACCAGGAAAGAATAAGCATTAACGGCAAGGTTGCAAAGGCCGGAAGTGAAGTGAAACCGGGGGACATTATCGAGATACAGTTCGGAAGCAGCATGATAAAAGCAAGGGTTTTACAGCTGACGGAATCCTGCAGGAAAGAAGACGCAGCAGGAATGTATGAGATTTTGCAGTAATACCTGATGAAGACTTATGGAAAAGAATATAAGGAATATAAGAAGCAGATGCCTTTTCTATGTTATGGGAGAAAACCCGTGAACGGTAAGACATCTGCTTTTGTTTTAGCCTTTTGATGTTTTTTAGTTGATGTTTTGATTAAGCTGCAGTTTTTTCTGCAGTATTGTTTGTGTTTACAGCAAACTGAGGTGCAACCTTTTTTACGCATCCGTTCCATACGGTTGTAATAAGAATCGTCTGGATAGGGATTGCAATGGCAACCTTTAAAAGTCTGGCCGGCAGCAGCGCGAGAATGCCCTGACCGGTTAATATGTACAGCCACAGGGTATCAAGGCAGAGGTTTAAAACCCCGCATACCACAAGGGCAGCGAAAAATGATCTCACATAAGTGATTTTCTTGTTGTAAAGAACCAGACCGAAAATCAGACCTGTTAAAAATGCTGTAAGTGTAAATCCCGGGAAATACTGTCCTGAAGGAAATATCATCATTCCCAGAATATCTCCGATGGCATATGCTACGCCTGCCCACAGCGGACCGAACATGATTGCAAGCATGGCAACAGGCAGAAAGCCGAAGCCTATTCTTATGATTGGAGTGTTTATCGAACAGAATCTTGTAAGAATAATCTCCAATGCTATAAACAGACCCACAATCACCATCTTGGTAAGTCTTGAATTGTTTCGCATAAAAAAATAACTCCTTTCTCCTAAAATTTAAGTAGTGAACTACATAAACATTTAAGAGAAGAGAGTTTTTAACATTTCTCGGTTTATGTAGTAGCGGACGCAATATTGTACCGCAAACCAGCCTCTCTCTCCGTTGCAACACGACAACCGCAAACAGAAGTTGATTCAGAGCAGTTTTTCGTTCACAGGCAACATCCCATCCTGTGACACTTAACGCACAATATTTACTCTACTTTTCTGAGAAATAATATAGCACATAGAAAAACTCTGCGCAAGAAAAATCAGAAATTATTATTAAAGAAGATTTGCAAGGGAAAGCTGTTCATTTTCATGAAGAAACTGAAGCTGTTTTGAGAGAAAAGCAAGTTCATTTGTAAGTGAAGCAGCTTCTCTGCTGTCCATATATTCATTTATGCGCACAAAAGAAAAATCAATCTCATTAATATTATCCGTTCTGAAAAAATGATGAGCATAGTCCTTATAATGCTCCCAGTTATTCTGCAGGGAAGATACTTCTTTAATGACCTTGTCCCAGTTGCCGTTTTCGGCGTCAGGGATGATTTCTGAGGTTATTTCCGCTGCAAAGGAATCAAGCTGCTGCTCGGAGTAATGACAGAAATAAATCCAAGAGCTTACCATGACAATCAGACAAAAGGACGTTATTAAAAATGATCTCATACCATCACCTCCACAGACATGATTCCGTCGGGAGCTTTCGGGAAGATATGCAGCTTTTTATTCTCATCCGAGTATGCCAGCAGAATTTCTTTATACGAATCCATTTTGAACGCAGAAAGCTGTTTTTTTAAGAAGTCTTCGCTCCAGTTCAAACGGGTAAGATTGGATTTATACACGGTCCCGTCACATACCAGTATGAGAGGCATTTCCTCACTGGGCTTGGGAATGTTCAGGTCTTTTGGTTTGACTGCTCCGCATGGCGGCTTTGGAATGACCGACAGATCGCCGTTAGACTCTATGACTGCATATGCAACATCAGAAACGGAAGGAAAGTTTTTGATGCGAAGCTGTTCAGTTAAGTCGTTTACGTTTATTCTCAGGCGGCGGAGTTCTTTTTCGTTGATTTTGCCATTATCAATAAGAATGCCGGGTTTTCCGTTTATGAAGTTTTTAAACCATTCGAACTTCAAAGAGAGAAGAGAAATAACCACCTGAAGAAATACTAAAGCAAGGATTGAAACTGTACCGTTCAAAAGTGACAGCTCCGTATTTTCAATGGGCATTGAAGCTAAATCGGCAAGCATGAAAAGAACAGCCATTTGAAACGGTGAAAGCTTTGAAAGCTCGGATTTGCCCATAATGCGAATTGCAAAAAGCACTACCAGATATAGTATTACAGTACGGAAAAATATAACAACCAAAGGAAACCTCCTTAATATATTTATAGAATTTAAAAGCTATTATCTGCAAAATGAAGATTTTTATACAAAAAAGCGAAAACTGGAGGCTGTGTTTTAAGTGTGAGAGGAAAATTAAAGCAACAGCGGGTTGCTTGTATGAAATAAGCAATAATGATATATTCTTTGTAAGGAGGAAGAAATTATGGAAACGAAAAGTGTAATTTTGGAGCTTCGCAAAAAAAGCGGACTATCCCAGGATGAGCTTGCCGAAAAAGTATCGGTTACAAGACAGGCTGTATCACGCTGGGAGAATGGTGAAACTGTACCTAATACAGATACACTGAAATTGTTATCAAGAGTATTTGATGTTTCAATCAATACTTTGTTAGGCGAACCAAGACAGCTTATATGCCAATGCTGTGGAATGCCTCTTGATGATTCTACAATCAGTAAAGAACCTGATGGTGATTTCAATGAAGAATACTGTAAGTGGTGCTATAATGACGGTGAGTTTAAATATAACAGCAAAGAGGAGCTGATTGATTTCTGCGTAGAGCATCTGGCAAACGAAAACTGGCCTAAGGAGCAGGTCAGGGCACATATGGAAGCAGTTGTTCCCGGTCTGAATCATTGGAAGTAAATTAAGCAATAA
>JBJETA010000022.1:0-5104 GCA_051883075.1 Anaerovoracaceae bacterium | reverse complement strand
AGAACATTATCTTTATGTGCCTGATTGCTTCACCTGAAGGAATCGAAGTGCTGCAGAAGGCGCATCCTGATGTTGATATATTTGTTGCGGCAAAAGACGAAAGATTAAACGAAAATGCGTACATTCTTCCGGGTTTGGGAGATGCAGGCGACAGACTGTACGGAACAAAATAGTTGAAAAAACAAGGTTTCGTATATTGCAAATAGACGATTTGCTTTAAAAGTATATAAGGAAGGGACAGATATGAATTTAATACCTGATAACGTGAGTAAGTACGACAACGTATATGACGTACTTAAAGAAAGAGGCTTTATCGAACAGTGTACAGATGAAGAAGCTGTAAGAGAGCTTCTGGGAAAAGAAAAGATTAAGTTTTACATCGGATTTGACCCGACTGCCGACTGCCTTCATGTAGGACACTTCATGCAGGTAATCATCATGATGTATATGCAGAAGTACGGACATACTCCTGTAGTTCTGATTGGCGGAGGCACAGGCATGGTAGGGGACCCTTCGGGCAGAACCGATATGCGTCAGATGATGAGTTGTGAAACTATTAACAATAACTGCAATTGTTTCAAGAAGCTGTTTGACAAGTTCCTTGACTTTGATGACGAATGGGTTTACACCGGCGGGGACGGTGTGACTGTGGGCAAGGCTGCGGCGAACAAGGAGCCTGAGCCCGGCAAGGCTATCTGTGTAAACAACGCATCATGGCTTCTGAAGCTTAACTATGTAGATTTCATCAGAGATATAGGCAAGCACTTCTCCGTAAACGAAATGCTTCGTGCGGAATGCTTCAAGCAGAGAATGGAAAAAGGTCTTTCATTCCTTGAGTTCAACTATATGCTTATGCAGTCATACGACTTCATGGTAATGGCCAGGGATATCGACTGTAAGATGGAGTTTGGCGGTAATGACCAGTGGTCAAATATTCTGGGTGGCACAAAGCTGTGCAAGCGCGAGCTTGACAAGCAGACATATGGTATGACATTCTCACTTCTTACTACAAGCGAAGGTGTGAAGATGGGAAAAACCCAGAAGGGTGCTTTATGGCTTGATGCCAACAAGACTTCTCCGTATGAATTTTATCAGTACTGGAGAAACGTTGCTGACCCTGATGTAAATAAATGCTTAAGAATGCTGACTTTCTTACCTATGGAAGAGGTAGAAAGACTTTCAAATCTTGAAGGAGCTGAAATCAATAAGGCTAAGGAAATTCTTGCATACGAAGTAACAAAGCTTGTTCACGGTGAAGAAGAGGCTGCAAAGGCTCAGGAGGCTGCCAGAGCTGCATTTGGCGGTGCAGGAGACATGTCCAATATCCCTTCCACAAAGATGGATGCTGCGGCTTTTGAAGGCGAAGGCATGGGAGTTGTTACTTTAATAAAAAATCTGAAGCTGGTTCCAAGTAACGGTGAAGGTTTCAGAACGATTGAACAGGGCGGACTGTCCATCAATGATGAAAAGGTTACAAACCCTAAAATGATGGTTACAAAAGATATGTTTAAAGACGGCTGTATCATCATAAAGAAGGGAAAGAAAACCTTCCACAAGGTTGAAATCTAAAGCTTAATTTATGCACCCTGTATGTGTTTTAATATGCTGTTTTCGGGTAATAATGGTATATTAAAATATGTGCAGGGTGTGTATTTTTTTTTGAAAAAAGCATCAAAACCGCAACAAAAATGTAAAAAACTGTTGTAATATTTTGAATATTAAAATATAATAAAACATGGACAATTGACTTATTAGAAGTGTTTTATTGCATGCGGAGGCGTCTGATGGGCAGGAATAAAAAAGCTTGGCGGAAAGGTTTAAAAGATAAAAAGAAATTTATAGGCAGAACGGTCTGCATACTTGTGTCTTTAAGTATGCTTATTGTTTCTGCCTGTGTTATTTTTGCGGAAAACGGAGAAGCTGTGTATTCAGCCTCAGAAGAAAAAAGAACCGTTGTTGTGGGATACCCTTTGATTGAATCTGTAAATGAAATAGGAACAAATGGATATTATAAGGGGTATAACTATGAATATCTGCAGGAAATAGCAAAGTATACAGATTTTGAATATAAATTTGTTATGGACAGCTGGGAAAACTGCATGAAAAGGATGGAAGCAGGAACCATTGATTTGATGGGAATAGTTACCAAGACGCCTGAAAGGGAAGAATTCCTGTATTTCCCTCAGGTTTATGCAGGCATTACGAATCTTCTGCTGCTTGCTTCGGAAGAAAGTACGGAACTCAGCTACGGTGATTTTGATGCATTGCAGGGAAAGAAGGTAGGAATTTTCAGAGGCAATGCCCTTGAGGCGGATTTGGACACGTTCCTTGAAAGAGAAGGAATAGTTCTGGAAAAGGTATACTATAACAATGCACGAAGCATAAAAAAGGCTCTGCAGGACGGTAGCGTTGATTTAATGCTGGGCTCAAATTTCAGCAAGGATGAGAGTGTACAGATTGTGGCAGATATAAATGCATCACCGTTTTATTTTGCTGTAAGCAAAAACAGCCCTGACGGGGCTGTTATTTTCGATGAACTGGAAAGTGCCATGAGCAGGATTGCATCGCTTGATTCACAATACAATCAGACGCTGGAAAAAAACTATGTAGACAACAAATCAAAAAAAGTCATAAATTTTACTGCAGAGGAGCAAGCATATATAGAAAACACTCCGGAAGTACGGGTTGTATATGACCCTTCATGGAAACCTATCATTTATGAGGATGAAAAAACAGGAGAACCAAAAGGCGCGGTAGTGGAGATCATGAACCGGATAGCACAGGATTCGGGACTTAATTTTGTGTATATCAAGGGAAACAGCTACACGGAAGCTTTGCAGATGGTGAAAAAGGGAGAAGCCGATATTATTTGCAACTTTATAAAAAATCTGATGTGGGCAGACAGCTTCGGTATTGAAATTATATCGCCATACCTCAATATGCCTATAGAGCAGATTATAAACGAAAAAACGGAAAGCGTTATAACGGCACTTCCAAAGAGCTATATTTCGTATCAGAAAACAGAAAAGCCGATAGAAGATGAGAACATACAGTATTTTAATACCATGGATGAATGCTTTGATGCAGTACGAAGCGGTGAGGCAAAATCCACATATGCCAATGCTTATGTGAGCAACTATATGATGACAAAGGTGGAATATGCAAATCTTAAGGTTGTTCCTCTCAAAGCGGAAAATATGAGCCTGTGCCTTGGCGTAGGCAAGAAAGCTCCGAAGGAGCTGCTTTCAATCATTGAAAAGGAAAACATGAAGCTTGCGGCTGAAGACATGGACAGCATTATGCTGAAGGCTGTAATAGATGCTGAAGACCATTCCTTCAAACAGTGGACATATAAGAATCCTGATACGTTTGGAACACTTTCGATTGCTGTGTGTCTTATCGCTATCGTTACAGCGGGATTTTACGGATATATGCTGTGGAAACGCGAGAAATTTATGAATTACAGCAATATACCGGGTGTATGGAACTACAGCAAGTTCCAGCTTGAAGCGGCGAGAGAAATAAAACAGCAACCTGACAGGCAGTATGTCATATTACATGTAAATGTATCCAAGTTCAGGTTTTTCAATGATACATACGGATTCAGGGAAGGCGATAATCTTCTGGTACTGATAGGAAAATGCTTTAAAAAGTACTTAAAGCCGTATGAAAAATATGCATCGCTGTGGGCGGATCATTTTGTATGTCTGCTTGAGTGCGACAGCATGGAAGAACTGGAAGAAAGGTCAAAAGTTTTTCAGGAAAAAGTACAGGACGAAATATTGAAAACTTTTGAATACAGAATTATACTAAGAAGCGGAGCTTATTTTATCACTAAGGAAGATATTGAACAGGGAAAGAGCATAAATGATATGCTTCAGTATGCGAATCATACGCTTTCGTTTGCAAAGGACTCGTATCAGAATTCGGTTACATGCTTTGATGAAAGCATGCTTTCTCAGGTAGAAGAAATGCGAAGCATTGAAAAGGATATGATGAGTGCCCTGCAGAACAAAGAATTTGTGGCATATTTCCAGCCTAAATATGATATAAATACAGGCAGGATGGTAGGCGCGGAAGCACTGGTAAGATGGCAGCATCCTACAAACGGTCTTGTTCCTCCGGGAAAGTTTCTGCCGTATTGTGAAAAGAGCGGATTTATCGTTGAAATAGATTTTTATGTCTTTGAAGAAACCTGCAGACATTTGAGAAAATGGCTGGATATGGGCAAAGAAGCGGTTACAATCTCGTGCAATTTTTCACAGCTGCATCTGCAAAACGATGGTTTTGTTGAAAAAATCAAGGAAATAGCGGGCAAATATGATATACCGTTCAGCCTGCTTGAGGTTGAACTGACTGAAACTGTTGCAATGAGCAGTATGAAGATTGCAATGGAAAGAATAAAAGAGCTTCATCAGCTTGGTTTCAGCATTTCCATTGATGATTTCGGATCGGGTTATTCGTCTCTTTCTGTACTGCAGGAGCTGGATGTGGACATTATCAAGCTGGACAGAACCTTCCTTAAGGATGGAGTTCCTTCAGAAAAAGAATATAAAATAATGGAAGCCATAGTAAAACTGGCAGGGGAGCTTGATATGGGCGTTATCTGCGAGGGTGTTGAAACCGCAGATCAGGTTGAACTGCTTAAAAGCATACGTTGCAAGTGGGCACAGGGCTTCTATTATGCAAAGCCGATGCCTGCGGAAAATCTGGAAAAGCTGTTGCCTGACGGCAAAAATTAAGACTGATTTCGGGAACTTCGGCAAAAAAGATTTAGGAGACGAGGTTGGATGAAAAATTTAGGAATGATTCGTGCAGTTGCCGCTTCACCGAAGCTTAAGGTGGCAAATGTGGATTATAATGTCAGTGAGATTATTGAATGCATGAAGGAGGCTGCCCGGAAGAAGCAGGCGGGAATAATCCTGTTTCCGGAACTGAGCGTAACCGGCTATACCTGCGGTGATTTGTTTTACCAGCAACATCTGTACCACAGCAACTTAAAAGGACTGGAAATGATTAAGCAGGCTTCAAAGGAGATTTCTGCGGCAGTAATCGTAGGCTTCTATTTGAGACTGAGGGGAAATTTATATAACTGCGGAGCCTT
>JBJETA010000021.1:0-5119 GCA_051883075.1 Anaerovoracaceae bacterium | reverse complement strand
ATGGGAACTTGATGTTTAAAGGCTGAAAATTTTTAAAAGTACACATACGTATATATGCATGTGTACTTTTTTGTTGCGTTATGTTAAAAAATATATGAAAATATAGAATATATGAAAGCGGTACAAAACAATTTAAGTAATACATTTTAAAACTTATACGAAACGAAAAGGGAGAGGAAACAGCATGGTGCTTGATATTTATGAAAAATGCAACTCAGACAGCGGCTGCAAAGACAGATGGAACAGATGGAAGGAACATAGAGACAACATAAACAATATACTTTCAGATAAAGTATTCAGGTTTGGACATGTCGGAAAGGCAGCAATCCTGGGAGCAGGCAGGTGCGAAGATATAGATTTGAAATTTTTACTGGAGCATATAGGGTATCTGGATTTAATTGATTATGACTGCAGCAGTATGGAAAGAGCTCTGGAACGTCAGGACATTACGGAGGAAGAAAAAGACAGAATTACTTTGAAAAGCATGGAATTTACAGGGTTTTATGAGGAACGTTTTCTGTCAGAGCTTGAAACGAAAATGTCGGAAGGCTGTGAAGCTGAAGAAATAATCGGATTGATAAGAGAACAGCTTAAAACAGTTTCTGAGGAAAAGAATCTTTTGTCGCAGTCCGGGAAATATGATCTTGTTATTTCAGGTGCCGTACATTCGCAGCTTATCATACCTTATACTGAAATTGCTTTAAAGCATGACGGATATGCGGAAGCTCTGATGAGTATAGCTTCCGAAACAGCAGATACATTTGCAGAGAACTACAATGGGAGTCTTATTTCAATGATAAAGCCGGGCGGATTTATTTTTTCTTACTTTGATGTTATGGAGCTTTCGGAAAAAAGAGGCACTCTCTGTCTTGAAGATGAAATCAAAAGATACATTGAGGAAGATAAAAATGAAGAAATTGAAAAGTTGATGTATCAATACGGAGGAGTGGCAGGTGCAAGGTACGGGTTTCAGCATCTTTATCTGTTGGCCAAAGAAGAACAGGAATGCTTAGATGAGTGGATATGGAGCTTTCGCGATAATAAAAAATATTATGTAAGGAGTCTATGCTTCAGCCGAAAATAATGAAATATTACATTTTAAATATAAATATCAGAATTGTTTGATTTAATGTGGATGTATGATATACTTAAATGACACGTTTTGAGAGTATGTTCATCTTACTTTTGTGTGTATATTAAAATGAAAGAGGGGGAGGTGTATTTGAGATGGAGAACATAATTTCATTTTTGTCTTCAGGACCCATGGCATGGATTGTTGTTGCCATAATCTTTGGCATTATCGAAGCTGTTACTATGGGACTGGCAACTATCTGGTTCTGTGGCGGTGCGGTTATCGCAGCAATTGCTTCGTTATTTACTGATTCTGTCATGGTTCAAATAGTTATATTTTTGCTTAGCTCGGCTGTGCTTCTGTACTTTACAAGACCGCTTGCAAAAAATAAGTTAAATGCAAAGGTTGAAAAAACGAATGCGGATGCTTTGATTGGTGAAACGGGTATTGTTATAACCGATATAAAGCCATTTACACCGGGTCAGGTAAAGATTGCGGGAAAAGAGTGGACTGCGGTCTGCGAAAACGAAAATCTGACTGTGCCAAAAGGAGAAAAGGTTACAGTACATTCTATCCAGGGAGTAAAACTTATAGTTGAGCCTGTGGAAGAAGAAAGAAAAAAAGCAGTAAGTGAGTAAAGGGAAGGAGATTAATTAAATGTTGATATTTGTTTTATTGGCGCTGATTATTATTTTATTGGTTACAAATATAAGAATTGTACCTCAGGCAAGAGCGTATGTTGTTGAAAGACTGGGGGCTTATAATGCTACATGGGAGACAGGTCTGCATTTTAAGATTCCTCTAATTGATAAGATTTCAAGGAAGGTATCGCTGAAGGAAAATGTTATAGACTTTCCTCCACAGCCTGTAATAACCAAGGATAATGTTACAATGGAGATTGATACGGTTGTTTATTATCAGATTACAGATCCAAAGCTTTATACCTATGGTGTTGAAAGACCTATGGCGGCTATTGAAAATCTGACAGCAACAACTTTGAGAAATATTATCGGTGAGCTTGAACTGGACGGAACTCTTACAAGCCGTGAACACATCAACAGCAAAATCAGGGTTGTGCTTGATGAAGCGACAGATGCGTGGGGCATTAAGATTAACCGTGTGGAAGTAAAGAACATTACACCGCCGAGAGATATCCAGGCAGCCATGGAAAAGCAGATGAGGGCTGAAAGAGAAAGAAGAGAAGCTATTCTTAAGGCTGAAGGTGAAAAGAAGTCAGCCGTACTTATTGCGGAAGGTCAGAAGGAATCACTTATTCTTGAAGCGGAAGCTAAGAAGCAGGCTCTTATCCTTGAAGCGGAAGCCAACAAGCAGGCGGCAATCAGAGAGGCAGAAGGTCAGGCTGAGGCTATACGTATGGTACAGCAGGCAACGGCTGACGGTATCAGAATGCTTGTTGAGTCAGCTCCTAACAAAGAAGTTCTTGCACTTAAGAGCATGGAAGCGTTTGCACAGGCTGCAGACGGAAATGCAACAAAGATTATTATTCCTTCAGATATACAGGGAATTGCAGGACTTGCAACTTCAGTTGCAGAACTGGTAAAGGAAGAAAAATAATCAGCATAAAGGTATAAAAAGACTTGAGACGACAGGGGCGCAGCTCCTGTCGTTTTTATGATATGCTGAAGTGAAAAAGAGGTATGATATCATGAAAAAACTTGGATTTGGTCTTATGAGACTTCCGCAGACTGATATGGATAATCCTTCGGCGGTAGATATGGAAAAGGCAAAAGAACTGGCAGACAGCTTTATAGAAAACGGGTTTTCTTATTTTGACAGTGCCTATGTTTATCATGGCGGAATGAGCGAGAACATTTTTGGTGAACTTGTTGCTTCAAGATACCCTAGGGAGGCTTACCAAATATCAACTAAGCTGCCGGTGTTTCTTATAAAGGAAGAAGACGAATTTGAAAAAATATTTGAAGAACAGCTTAAGAGGTGCAGAGTTGATTATTTTGATTATTATTTTTTACATTCTCTTGATGAAGAAATCTATGATACAAAACTGTGCCAAAAGAGCTTTGATTTTATAAAAAAGAAACACACAGAGGGAAAAATAAAGCATCTCTGTTTTTCTTTTCATGATAATGCACAGGTACTTGACAGGATTTTAAGAGAGCATGAAGAAATTGAGATGGTCCTGCTTCAGATAAATTATCTTGACTGGGAAGATGAAAAAGTTCAGTCAAAGCTATGCTATGATGTGTGCCGCAGATACGGGAAAAAGATAGCCGTTATGGAGCCGTTGAAAGGGGGAGCATTGGCAAATATACCAAAAGAAGCAAAGAAAATTTTTGAAGAGGCAGATGCCGGAAGAAGCTGCGCTTCATGGGGAATCCGATTTGCTCAAAACTTAGAAGGGGTGGAAGTTGTTTTAAGCGGTATGAGCAATATGGAACAGCTTGAAGAAAATATGAGGATTACAGATAACGTGCAGCCTTTTGATGAGAATGACAAAGCTGCCGTAAAAAAAGCGGCGGACATTATAAGGGCAAGCATTGCAGTGCCGTGTACCTCATGCAGATACTGCACAGACGGATGCCCGGCAGGTATAAATATCCCGGAATATTTTTCTGTATATAATAAGCAGAGCCAATTCGGTTTGATGCCGTCATACAGGGAGAAATTTAAAAGTATTTCTGAAAAAGGCGGAATGCCATCAGACTGCATTGCGTGCGGGCAATGTGAAGCACACTGCCCGCAGCGTTTGAACATTATTGAAGAACTTAAAAACGTAGAACGTATATTTAATAAATAGGGTTTTGGTTAATGTGCAAGCATAGGCATCACAAGCTGTATGAAGCTCCAGAAGAGCTTGAGACCGTAGAAGATAATAACAGCACCGCATACTATGTTTATAATACGAAGAGTTTTATCTGTGATTTTGGCACTGAATAAGGAAATAACTGTTGAAATGCCTAAAAACCATAAAACTGATGCTGAAGCAAAACCTCCTACGAACATGAAATCGGTACCTTCGGGAAGGGTGGCTTTAAAAGCACCAAGCATCATGCTGCCGTCTATAAGAGCCTGTGGATTGAACCATGTTACGACACAGGCAGTAGAGGCTACTTTTAATATAGGAACATCTACTTTTGCAGAAGTATCCAAAGTGTCTTTTGAACGTATAAGACCCTGTCCTATCCAGATGACAATAAGACTTCCTATAAGCAATATTGCCATTTCCAGAATCGGAGATGCACTCATGACAGCTCCTATGCCGAAAAAGCATGCCAGACCCAGAGTAACATCAAAAAAGATTACGATAAGGGCTGTGAGATATACACGTCGGCGGGGTTGTGTAAGTGCGGTATTGATAACAAACAGATTCTGCAGACCTATTGGTGCGCAGTATGCCAAACCTATAGTCAGACCTTGTAGATAAATATTCATTTTAATAACTGCTCCTTTTTTCTTACTTAGTATGATATAATTACTTTACATGGTATATTATAATGCCGGCAACATTCAGATACAAGAACGCAAAATATTATTACCTGGTAAGGAAAAACTTACTTAGAGGATAGAAATAGGAGGGAGAAAAATGATAGAAACGCATTATGACTGTCCGTGTCTGGAAAAATGTCCGCTGAACTATGCAATGTCAATAATAGGTGGAAAATGGAAAATGCAGATTATATGCGCTTTAAATAATAAAGGAAAGCTTAGATACAATGAACTGAGAAGAAAACTTGGGGGTATTTCAAATACTGTATTAGCAGGTGCACTTAAGGAACTTGAAGAGGCGGGGCTTGTAGAGAGAACAGAATATCTTGAGGTTCCTGTAAGAGTTGAATATTCTTCAACAGCAAAGTGCGATACGCTCATGCCTGTATTGGAGCAATTAAGCGACTGGGGCGAAAGCATTATGAACGAAAAGTAGAATAAAATCGAAAAAAGAAAAAAATTGCGAAAAGCTGTTGACAATGATTATTTGAGGTGGTAATATATATAACGTTCCGCACGACGGAGCGGCACTTGAAAAAGTGCAAAGAACATTGAAAACTTCATAGTGCAGAGGTTTAGTAA
>JBJETA010000020.1:0-5153 GCA_051883075.1 Anaerovoracaceae bacterium | reverse complement strand
TGCTTCAATGGCTTTATCCATGGACAGGCTTTCTGCCGATTCAAGCTCTATGCCTGCAGCCGAGATAGCTTCTTCCACGGTTTTCCCGCATATCTTTATGATATTTCCGTCTTCATCATAGATAATGGCCGCCTGCGGATGCTCCCCGTCATTAAAAGGCTCATGTGCATATACCCAGTAGGAATATCCCTGACTTGCTTTGCTCGGGTCATTTTCATAATCGGAATAGTTTATGCTGTAGTCAACAAGCTCTCCCTTTTTATACACTATTGAAGTTTCTTCCTTTTCAGCTTTTTTTATAAGCTCACCTTCGGCAGTGACATTATCGCTTAATGTCCAGCCTTCGATTCCGTCAGAGCTTGCAGAATTCAAATCCACATAAACCTTCTTTCCGTTTTCAATATAATAAATCTTCAAATCTTCAAGGAAGAACTCACCTATACCTTCTGTCTTGTTTGTGAACTCAAGTGTAACTGTCACAGGAGAAGCAGTATCGCAGCTTCCGTTCAGATAATATGCCTTGTCCTGTTCTTCATCAAGAAAATACTCCCCACTTTGAAAAGCAGCATTCATATTTTCCGTTGGAATCAGATTCAGTTCTGCTCCGTCAAGATATGCAGTTCTCGCATAATTATCATTATTTGTTGTTCTGCTTGTGGAAAATGTATTTGTTCCCGTCATGTTATTTTCACGGATTGTATATGGATTAGGAATGCAGCCTGTATCAGCATAATATTTCCTGTTCTTTGAGCTTCCCGTGCTGTATACTACCGTTTTCAGGGTATAATGTCCTGCATAGGTTACCGAGGTCATACATCGTGTCTGATACCAGCTTAACCTTGTATCTACTTTGGTAAGTAAGGAGGTCTTATCTTCAGGAATGCTTATTACTATTTTTTCATAAGCACCCTTTCCATACTCAGAGCTGTAGCTTTTGCTGACAAGCGGAGACTCAATATTCGGCTCATTTTTGTAATCTGTTTTAACATGCTCCATATCCGAAGCCGTATATGCTAAATTAATTTTCGGCGAAACTGACAGCTTGCCCAAGGTCCAGCCACCACTTTCCGTTTCTTCCGGCTCACCTTCATATTTATCTTCTGTTATGTCACCTTCCGCTTCTTCAACAAAAATGACCTTGAGATTATCATAATAGTTTATTGCACCCTCACCCCAACTGAAGTTTGATGAACCATTACCGCTTTCGGGGTGTCCGTATCTGGAGGCCAGAGTATGTGTGCCCTCTTCCAGTATATACGGGTGGGTATATGTTCCCTTTGTTGTACCTGCTGTCATAATGGTTTTTTCCCAATACTGTCCGTCTATTATATAGCTGCAGCAGTTCGGACCAAGTTCATCCGCATAGTCTCCAAGATTAATATATGTTTCATAATCAAATACCAAAAGAGCCTTTTTGCCTTCCGGAACTGTAAAAGTGGTTGTGCCGTTGAATTTGCCGTTTGACGGAACACTTGAGCATGTAAAAAAGCTTTCTATATTTTTATCCGCAAAGTTTTCAATATGCTCTTCTGTAACGATATAGTCTCCGTCTTCGAAAGACAGCTTATCAAGGTTATTTCCGTTTACATCCTTGTATTTAAGTTCTATTTTTGCTTTCATGGTTTCAGCAACGGCATTGTCTGCCTTTACTTTGTATTCAACAAAGTATTCCCTGTTCAAATCCAGGTTAAACTTCTTTGAAACCGTTCCGCTTGTTCCGTTTACCTTGACCTTCAAGGTTTTTCTGTTTTCAATGGCATTTCTGACCTTTTCTACAAGCTCTGTAATAGAAAGGTCCTGTATACTTGATATAAATTCCTTTATCTCTGCGGTAATGCCCCTATCTCGTACATTAAATATAAGGCTCTGCTCTTTAGCTGTTTCTTCATCAATGCTGTTTGTGAAAATGCCTGCTGCCGCATATCTTGATTTGTATGCATCATACAGAAGCTTTGATAATGTCATGTGATTATTAGAGAAAAAGGTTTCGTCATTATTGTCAAGCCCGTATGCGCTTCTTGAATTGCTTTTTACATTCAGGTTGTCATCAAGAACATAAAAGAGCCCTGTAACGTTTCCGCCAAAGTTTTCCCCTTCATTAAACTCCGAAGCCTGAATTATGTAAAAGCGTTTTTCCATGCTGTTATATGTGGTATAAAATGACATGGATTGACGAGAATTTGTCTCATAAGCAGTAATATTTTTCGGGTCTGATGCCGTTCCGTTATCATCAAGTGCCTGCACAGCTAAGGTCATATAATAATCTTTTCTGGAAGACACACTTGTATGCTGAAGTTCATATAAAAGTATTGCTTTTGCTTTTCCGCATTCATCTTTTATATACTGAGCTGTCAAACCTCTCATATCATATGATACTGACTGTGTGGTTCTTTGAAATCGCTGTGATTCGCCTTTTTTACTGCTTGCTGTCCAGTAATATACATACAGGCCTTCCCCTTCATCATCTGTAACTCTCTGGGAGAAAAGTGCGTTTCCTTCAGTGTCGAAGTCACATACCTGCACAGAGCCTTTTATATACTCATAGTTTACTTCGTTTCCACCCCAAGGTATTGCTTCAAGCTCCGGTATATCAAGTGAAGTTACACTTTCATCTTTGAAATCCAGTTTGTTTAAGACGAATTTGTATTCAGAAAGCTGTGTGATATATGTAAGACCGCCTTCTACATACTGAGCACCGGATACCCCTGTCATTACCGTATTCTGACTGCCTGCATTAAAATCATATTTTTTAATACTGCCGTTATCTACATAGTAAATCCTGCTTTCATCACTGCTCATGTAATATTTTGTGTTCGGCAAGACTAGTGGAAGCTCTGTTACATAAGCTCCCGTCAGGCTGTTCAGAAGCGTTGTTTTTCCGTTTGCGGTAAAGTACAGGTACTTATCTGCACTGTCCGTCTGAAGATAGCACTGACTTCCTACAGCTCCTACATAATAGCTCCAGTTTTCTTTTACGGAATCGTTTTCTTCATCAATTCCTACTGCGTGTATGGTGTAATCATCTTCTGCGTATTTCCAGCTTCCCGATACATAAGTTCCGTTGGTTTCAAGGTAATATATGTTATTTGCATCAGAAGCATAGCTTTCTATTGCTCCGTTTCCTGATTCAAAGGTAACATTTCCCCACTTCTTAAAACCATAGTCATTCGGTGTAACGGTTTTAACGCAGTTTATATCTGCGTCAATCTGCTCCTCAAGAAGCATTCTTTTCATTTCGTTAGTCTGGTTTTTAAGCTCCGATATATTGTTTTTCTCCGCAAGCAGGACTATTTCTATGTAATCGAAGAAAATAGGCTCTATGCTTACAACAGGAGCTATATTTAACACCTGTGAAGTCTCAATACATTCCGCTTCAAGATAATCATCAGCTGTTATATATTCTTCAAGGGTAGGCTCTGTCCATACATCCTTTACATGAAGCTTTAAAGAGAACTTTCCCACACCTTCCTTATTCCATCCGATTTTCTGATTTGTTCCAAACGCCATGTTTTTATATCCGTCAAACATGGTTACATTTGTAAAGCTGCTGTTCGGGATAATGCCCCCTTCTGAGGTCTGCCCTGCGGCTAAGTCTGTCTTTGGGTCATGGTTTGCAACACTCCAGGTACGCTCCAGCTGGTCTCCGTCAGAGCTGCTTATATCTTCTGCTTCAAGCTTTGCGATATTACTTTCCTTTTCTCTTAGAAAGCTTGTCTGCATACTTATCTTTGCGAAAGGAGGAAGGTCCGGTGCAACTTCAAATTCCTTGTTTTTGTTGTCGCTGTCTCCCTTGCTGTCAGTTACACTGATGTCGTAATAAAAGTCTCTTGTATCTTCTCCTGTATCGTCATAATCAGGATATTTTGTAAGGAATTCAACTGTAATGTTTGTCCAGTATTTATCCTTTACCGTAACCTGTGCTTCCCTGGTCTTGATTGACTCGCCTACAAACTTTGGATTATCAGCTGTAAGGGTTGCAAGCTCACCTGTTTTCTTATCCCTTATATGTATTTTCCAGTCCGTAATCGGCTTATCGGGATAGGTTGCAATATCAAAGTTTAAAACCTGTTTCCTGTTCTGCTTCTGAAATCCTCCCAAACTGTCTTCAACATAAGGTGTTTTTCTGACTTCTATGTTTTCCGTATCAGTCAGCTTTGCTCCTGTGGATTTTACTGTTACATTAAGAGTAACAGGATATATGCCTTTCTTTGGGAAGGTTACTATTGCATTGTACCCGTCTTTTTTAACTGTTCCGTCCTGCGCACGATAGCTGTTTCTTGCGATACCCTCTTCGTATGCACGTTTAGCCGAATAGCTTTCTCCGTCTACTGTAAAGGTTGTTTCGTCTTTTGCATCCGCCGGGTGTCCTTCGTAGGTGTATTTGTCGAGTACGAGATCCGCATCACCGTCTATTTCTCTGCCGTCGGTGATTGTTACTGTCTTTGTGGCGGTATCGGTAAGACCGCTTTCTGTTTCTGCTACAAGCTCATACTCTATTTTGCATGGTGTATCGTAGGTTTCACTTATACTGCCTCCGGTATTTTCCCCTTTGTTTCCTGTGCCTTCCCACTCTGCCACAAGCTGTTTTGTACCGCCGTCAACGGACTTGTACAGTGTAGAACTTGCAAGGACAGTTTCTTCACCAACCAGAGTTCCGTCTGCCACGTTGAAGCTTTCGCCTGTCTTTGCTGATGCAGGCGCTTCTATTACAGCTGTTATTTCTTCAGGAGCAGGCGGCTCCGGAACTGGTTCTGTTATTTCGTAGGTTATCTCAAAATGTGCAGGGATATAGTAGCGATAGCCTTCGACATTGGCAGATTGCCAAGGCTGTTTGATATTCCGTCCATATATGCCATTGTTATTAGTAGTCAAGGTTGTTGAAACTGTATATGTCAAATCTGCCAAAGCTCCGTTTTTTGTCTGTTCGTTGGCAATCTCATAGCTTACACCATTTACTGAGCCTGTTGGAACTGCCCAAGTCCAATATTCATCACTATACCCATAATTAAACTCACCCTTTACAGAAATTATCTTTGCGCCATCAGGAACCACACTTTCTGTTATGGTATATGTCTGTGCTGCTGATGAATCGGGTTTTATTCCTTTCTGCCATGTGCCGTCTTCATGCTTCCAGACATCATAATATGCCAGGT
>JBJETA010000019.1:0-5208 GCA_051883075.1 Anaerovoracaceae bacterium | reverse complement strand
CGGTTAGACCAGAGAATACACAAAAGTGTATTCTCTTTTTTTTATTTTATGCTTTTTGCAATTAAAAAACTGTGACAGCTTTGCCACAGTTTTCTTTATCAGTTTTGTTACGATATTTAATTCCTTCTATCAGGATTTACTATTTGCTTACTCTGCATTTAAGAGCTGTAATGGCTGACAGCACGATGATTGCTGTACCGACACAAACATTTAAAATTGCTAAAAATAAATTCACTTTTGTAATTGTCTTCATAACTTCTCCAATCCGGTTCCGGTAACCTTAAAATAAAACTGAAATAACTTCTTTTGTATATTTTATATCATTTGGAGCTGACTAGCAATCCTTAAAATGGAACTGCTTTCTTCCTTCGGCATAGTCAGCAACTATATGGCCGTTGCCTGTAAGTCTGTATTTGTAAGTAACAAGACCATCAAGACCAACCGGTCCGCGCGCATGAAGCTTTCCTGTGCTGATGCCGACTTCAGCACCGAAGCCGTACCTGAAGCCGTCGGCAAACCTTGTTGAACAGTTGCAGTAAACGCCTGCGGAATCGACAAAATTCATGAATTTTTCGCATGCTTCAGTATCTTCTGTAACGATGCAGTCCGTATGATGTGAGCCGTACTTGTTGATGTGCGCTATGGCTTCATCTATATCGTTTACAATCTTGACTGATAATATGTAGTCAAGATATTCGGTTTCAAAATCTTCTTCCGAAGTCGGCTCACAGGAAATAATCTTTCGGGTATTGTCGCAGCCCTTTACAAGTACATTTTTTGCTTTCAGCTTTTCAAGTGCGGCAGGTAAGAATTGCTCCGCTATATCTTTGTGAACAAGAAGAGTTTCAACAGTATTGCATGCTGCCACATACTGTGTCTTTGCATCAGCAGTGATAAGGGCAGCCTTGTTTACATCCGCATCCTTGTCAATATAAACATGGCATATACCGTCTGCGTGACCCATAACAGGAATCTTGGAGTTTGCCATGATATACTGTACAAATGCATTAGAGCCTCTTGGTATAAGAAGGTCTATATACTGATTACATTTAAGAAGCTCGTCGATTCCTGACCTGTCTTCCACCAGATTTGTAAAGCCTTTTGGAAGTCCTGCTTCCAGCCCTGCTTTTTCTATGATATCGAAAAGTATTCTGTTTGTATTAAAGGCTTCACTTCCGCCTTTAAGTATGGAGCAGTTTCCGCTCTTTATACAGAGAGTGGAAATCTGAATCAGGGCATCGGGACGTGATTCAAAGATAACTCCGATAACTCCGATGGGACAAGATGTTTTTACAAGCTTTAAACCTTCATCAAGCTCGCGCTCAAGAAGCTTCTTAAAAAGCGGATCGGGAAGAGAAAGCAGGCTGTCTATTCCGCTTAACATATCCTGAAGCTTATGCTCGTCAAATTTAAGTCTGTTTATGATTGGCTGAGGAAGATTTTCCTCAATCGCTTTTGCAAGATCCGCTTCGTTGGCTTTGAATATTTTTTCTTTTTGCTCATTCAGGGCTTTTGAAACGCATTTAAGGGCATTGTCACGGATTTCAAGACTTGCCGTTGCCATGGTGAAGCTTGCCTGCTTTGCGTTATATGCCAGTTCGTTGTAATTAATCATTTTTATATTCTCCTGTTGTTATATATTTTTGTTAGCGTATTCGCTGATAGGAACAGGTCCTTTCAGAGCTGTTCTTTTTATAAATAATGTCCCGTCTTTTTTGGAGTGTACTCTCCACGTAACCATTATCAGTTTGCCGTAAATAAGTTCGATACATGTTATGCCGCGCGGGTGCATCCCGCAGCCTGTATTGAAATATGCGGGCTCTCCGGGGTCGGGAAATTTAGGCCTGTGCGTATGGCCGCATATAATGATTGTATTGTTCTGTGCATTCCATTTTGTATAATTTTTTTCTACCTTATGACGCTTTGTACGGTTTTTTGAAGGACTGGCAGCGTACTTGACACCCAGGAGATGCATAAACCGCCAGAAATAACGTATCATAAAGCGGGAAAAGAAAGCAAGCTGGTCATTCAGAAGATCGCCCTGATGACCGTGGACCACAAAAATCTCCTGACCGGTGTTCTTATGCTGGAAACGCAGAGCTTCGTGCACCTTTAGTCCCGGAAAAAGAGGAATTTTTTCACCGAGATAATCATCATAGACATAGTACATATTATCTCTGACCCATTGCGGAGACTTCATATCGAGATTGTGATTGCCGAACAGCATAAGAAGTCTGCCGTCATCAAAGAATTCCTTCAGCTTGTTAAATACCGAGAAATGTCCGTTGCGTATGTGCTCAAACTTAGATTGTTCCCAAAGCTCATCACCGTCACCTACTTCAACGTAGGTAAAGTCGTTATTGTAATAATAGTTGATGGCATGATAGAAAATATGTTTATTTCTGCCGAACTCATCCGCAATGCTGTCATCACCTCTGTGGGTATCACTGAAAAAAACAAATTTTGACGAGTCGTCAAATTCTATGCGTTCCGCATTTTTATATACTTCATTTAGTCTTGCTATCGTTCTCATAAGGAAGCACCTCTAAAATTCTTTCCGCCAAAAGCTTTACAAAGTGGTTTGTCTCCATATAGTTTACGGAATTTCCCTGTTTAAGAACCAGGAAGCCCTGCTGGAAGTTTTCGTATATTTTCAAAGGCGAAAAATCCTTTTCAAAAGCACCGGTATCGGCGATGCAAAGCCCCGACTTTTTTATGACAGGCACAGTTATATAAAACTCTTCGGAAAATCTGTCAAATTCAAAGAAACAAGGGCAGTCATCAAGACCGTAAGCGGAGTATGAGATGGGATTTCTCTGATAGCCGCGGATTTTCAGCTCTTTGGAGTCTATGGATATTTTAGTAATATACAGTGTTTCCACAGGAAACCCCAGACAGTAAAAAGCCTTGTGAATGTCCGACTTCTCAAAAACGGGAAGAAGCTGGGCCAGCTGCAGAACATCATCGCTGTTGTGAAGCATGATGATATCACGAAGCTCCCTGCTTTGTGTTTTTACAAACTGTCTGTAGAGCTCCACGCTTTCGGCACCGGAGATTTCATCGGTACGTGAGGAGCCCAGTTCCATAAACTGTTCAACAGTTTTCTGCTTAAGGTTGGGAAGTATTTTTCTTAATGCTGAATGTCCGTTAAGCACCAGATATAAATCAAGATTGAAGGGAAAACGGTAGTCTGTAAAGATGCCCAGTTCTGCCATGCGGCCTTTCAGAAATTTGATATCAAAATGCCTGCCGTTATATGTAACAACCACATCAAGCTTTGCCACATCATCAAGAAAAGCCTTCAGCGTCATGGCTTCTTCTTCGGGTTTCTCTGCAAAATACTGTTTTAAAAAAACACCGTTCTCCGTATATACTGCAAGCCCTCCGAGAATGAAAATGCTGTTCAGAGGTGAAAGCCCGGTTGTTTCAATATCCAGAATTCCTATTTTTTTGTTTTCGATATTTCCTATATAAAAGTCCAGAATACGTGAATTGTATTTGACATATCTGCTGCCTGTGTATTTTTCTTCTGTTATATATATTTTAATCACCGCCCTTTTCAGGTTTACCGCCGGATTTGAGACGGCTGTGTGATAACTTCAAAGCTATATCGTATTATATCAGTTTTGGCTCATTATCACAAGGCAGGAGAATGTTTTGGACTAAACTGACAAAAAAACAAAACAGACTGCAGGGGAGCAGTCTGTTTTGTTCAAAAGGGGTATTGGGATTAGAGATTAATGAGGTTATCAGGGGGATAACCACGTATTTATTATAACTAATTATGTCGTATTATGCAAGCATATGTTGAAAAAAACCGTAAAAAAATATATTTTGGCGCACGCTTCTTATATAAAATAACTTTTGCAGCATATATAATTTAAGTATAACAAAACCCACTCAAAAGGGGAATATACTTTTAGATTTTAGGAGGGTACAAGTAATGGAAGTTTTAAAGGTATCAGCAAGATCCAATCCCAATTCGGTAGCAGGTGCACTTGCAGGAGTATTAAGAGAGAAGGGAGATGCGGAAATACAGGCTATAGGTGCGGGGGCTTTGAATCAGGCAATAAAAGCTGTCGCTATTGCAAGAGGCTTTGTGGCACCGGGAGGAGTTGACCTTGTGTGTGTTCCGGCATTTACGGACATACAGATTGAGGGAGAAGAAAGAACGGCTATCAAGTTAATTGTGGAACCGAGGTAAAAGCATTGCGTTGAAGGCGCATAATTGTAATGAAGAGTATATAATTCTGTTGAAAAAAAAGCAGAATTGTGGTAAAATCAATAAAGTTGTTATCAGTTGAAGGTGAAGAGCTGCAGATGTGGCTCTTCATTATTTATGTTTAGATATATACTGCCCGCTTGAAGAAACCGGTCAGATACAGATATACGAATATATTGGAGGAAAAATAACAGATGATTAATGTTACAAATGTCAGCATGAATTTCAGCGGAACTACGCTTTTCAAGGATGTGGATTTGAAATTTACCCCGGGCAACTGCTACGGTATCATAGGCGCAAACGGTGCAGGAAAATCAACATTTTTAAGAATTTTATCAGGAAATCTTGAACCTACAACAGGAAGTGTTACTATAGGTAAGGATATGAGAATGTCCGTGCTGAAGCAGGATCACTTCGCTTTTGATGATTTCAATGTTCTAGATACTATTATACAGGGAAATCCAAGACTGTATGAAATCATGCAGGAAAAGGATGCCTTATATGCAAAGGAAGATTTCTCCGATGAAGACGGTATCAGAGCTTCAGAGCTTGAAGGAGAATTTGCGGAACTGGATGGCTGGGAAGCAGAATCAGATGCAGGAAGGCTTATACAGGGTCTGGGACTGCCGGTGGACATTCTGTACAGCGAAATGAGTACGCTGACAGAAAAGGAAAAGGTTAAGGTTCTTCTGGCACAGGCTCTTTTCGGAAAACCTGATATAATACTTCTGGACGAGCCTACAAACGGTCTTGACATTGTGGCAATTAACTGGCTTGAAGATTTTCTCCTGGAATATCCGGGAACTATGCTTGTTGTATCCCATGACAGACATTTCTTAAATACGGTCTGCACCAATATTGTGGATGTTGACTACGGCAAGATTAAAATGTATGTAGGTAACTATGAGTTCTGGTATGAGTCATCACAGATGGTTCAGAAAATGATTAAGGATCAGAACAAAAAGAATGAAGAAAAAATCAAGGAA
>JBJETA010000018.1:0-5340 GCA_051883075.1 Anaerovoracaceae bacterium | reverse complement strand
GATATACCTTGTTTTGTGGCTTCTTCTGGGTATTTATTTAATCCCTTCGGCTTTGAAGGCTGCAGATAAGTATCTGAACGATGAAACACTGCTTATCGTTTCGCTGGGACTTTGTCTGGCAATGGTTGTTATAGCAAACTACATGGGCTTCTCTTCGGCGCTGGGCGCTTTTATAGCAGGCTCAATACTTGCGGGAACTGTGCAGGCCGAAAGAATAGAAGAGATTGTAAAGCCTATAAAAGACTTGTTCGGAGCCATATTTTTTGTATCGGTGGGTATGCTTGTAAACCCGTCACTTATTGCGGAATATGCAGTTCCTATTTTAATACTTACAGTTGTAACCATATTCGGACAGATGCTGTTTTCAGGACTGGGGGCAACGCTTTCAGGACAGTCCCTCAGAACTGCTGTGGGAGTAGGAACAAGCATGGTGCAGATTGGGGAATTTTCGTTCATTATCGCGTCCCTTGGAAGCAATCTTGGAGTGACAAGCGACTTTTTATATCCAATCATAGTATCGGTTTCGGTAATAACTACTTTTATAACACCTATGATAATAAAGCAGGCAGATTCGGTTTATGTTATTCTGAGCAGACATCTGCCTAAGCAGACTAAGAGAAAACTAAAAATTTACACCTCTGATAAGCAGAGTGAAAATGAAAAGGATCCGGAGTGGAAACAATATCTGCAGAGATATGTAGTAAGGACCGTCATAACAACGATTCTGCTTGTTTGTACATATATGATAGGCGTAAAAATGCTGCCTGCATTTTTAATGAGCAGATTTGAGATGATAGAAAATGTAAATATCATTTCGGGATTCCTGACAATATGCTGCATGACACCTATTATAAACATGATGTCCTACAGAAAGGATCCGCTTTTTGCGAAGCTGTGGCTGAAAAACGAAACAAACCGTTTCCCGCTGGTGGCATTTAAGTGCTTAAGATTATATATTTCGCTTCTTCTTGTAATGTCCACAATAAAGGCTTCGATAGATATACCTGAAAAGTTTTTATGGCTCATTTCCTTTGTGATAGTGGGCTTCAGTGTAAAATCGGATTTCATGGCAAGCCGTTCCATAAAGATTGAAACAAGATTTATTTCCAATTTTAATCAGAAGCTTCTGGAGGAAAAAAGGAAAAGCAGAGGTGTCAGCGAAGGATACAGATGGCTTGATGAAACTCTTCTGGTTGAAAAATACGAAGTAAAAAAGCTTCTGTTTGATGATCCGGAACGTATATTTTTCGCTAAGCAGTCCTTCGGGGTGCAGATTATTAAGATAATCAGAAATGATATGCAGATAAACAATCCGGGACCGTATGACGGTATATTTGAGGGAGACACAATTGTGGTCCTTGGAAAAGAATACAATCTCGATTCTTTTGAGATGGCTATAAGGAAAGTAGCGGAGGTTTCGGAAAGATCAGAGCCTATATCTCTGAGGGATTACACATACAAACAGATTTTCACATATGCGGATGTTGAGAATCATCTTCAGTGCATAGCTGTAAATGTTACTCCCGAATGCCCGTTCTGCAACAAAACTATCCAGATGTCGGAAATAAAGGAAGAGTACAGCGGTTTTGTTATAGGAATCGACCGGGACGGACTTTCGATAGTGGGACCAAATAAAAACACTGCCATCGAAGAAGGCGATATTTTGTGGGTTCTGGGAGCACAGAAAACTATAGATTTATTTTTAAAAGATGGTATTTTAAAATAGTCTGAAATATGATCATACTTCACATTTGAGGTATGGTCATTTTTTTATACTCTGATTTGTCGAAAAATGTCGAAATAAAACTATTGTAAAATATTTCCAAAAGGATTAAAATTAAGAAAAGTAATAAAAAGGAAAAAAATAAATAAAATGGAAAACAAAAAAGCGGATGACAAGGAAAAGAACAGAGCAATCAAGCTGACAGAAGAAATAAGAAAGAAAATAGCTCTTCTGCCGCAATGCAGCGGAGAAGAAAAAATCTTTGACCTGATTGAAGAAGCTATGGAGGAAGACAGCGGATTTTCAATATATGGATTTAAAGAAAGGGCAAAGCTGGCAGAAAGGATATATCTGACACTGAGAAAGGATTTGGGCATTCTCGAGCCTTATATTGAAGATGAAGACATCACTGAGATAATGGTAAACGGCAGAGAAAATATATTTGTGGAAAGAAGAGGCATCATTGAAAAGACAGAGATGAGCTTTTCTTCCACGGAGGAGCTTGAGGAGCTTATAAGAAGGATTGCGGCAGGTGTGCACAGGGAGATAAATGAGCTTTCACCGATTGTTGATGCCAGACTGCCTGATGGGTCCAGAGTAAATGCGGTATATAAGAATATCGCGCTTAACGGTCCGATACTCACAATAAGAAAGTTCCCTAAAAAGGCTTTTACAATGCAGGACATGATTAGCTACGGTACTCTGACGGAAGAAGCTGCGGATTTTCTTAACGACATGGTAAAAACAGGTATGAATATCATGGTGTCGGGAGGTACCAGCAGCGGTAAAACCAGTCTTTTAAATGTCCTGTCAAATGCGGTTCCTGCGGAGGAGAGAGTTATAGTCATAGAGGATTCGGCGGAACTGCAGCTGGACAGCATAGAAAACATCGTGCGTATGGAATGCAGAAATTCAAATGTCCAAGGCCGAGGGGAGGTAGATATGAGGCAACTGATAAAATCAAGTCTGCGAATGCGTCCGAACCGTATAATTGTGGGAGAAGTAAGAGGTGCGGAGGTTCTTGATATGCTGCAGGCCATGAACACGGGACATGACGGTTCGCTGAGTACCGGGCATGCAAACTCTGCAAATGGTATGCTCAGAAGAATGGAAACTATGGTACTTCAGGCCGTGGATTTCCCGGTTGATGCAGTCAGAAACCAGATTGCAGAGGGCATAGACCTTATGGTACATCTGGGAAGGCTGCCGGACAGAAGCAGAAAGATACTGGAGATATCCGAGCTTTACGGATATGAGAATGGCAGCTATCTTATAAACGTACTTTTTAAATATACGGAAAAAGGACTTGAGCCGACAGGAAACAGGATTATTAACAGGGAAAAACTGAAATTAAGAGGTTATGAAGGAAGCTATTAACGGGGGAAGTATGGAAATAGATTATAACACTTATACAATGAGCAGAAAAGAAAAAAACTTATATTATATAGGAGCTGTATGCGGACTGATTTTTATAGGATATGTTTTTTATCGAAATCTGATTTTTTCAGTATTGATAGCCGGGCTGTCCATACCGCTAAAAAAATTGTACATTAAGTACAGAATAGAAAAAAGGCGGGAAGAACTGAGAAATTCTTTTAAAGATTTACTGTATTCCCTGTCGGCGTCGGTAAGCACCGGAAGACAGATGTCTGAGGCTGTTCTTGAAGCCTGTGACAGCTTAAGTATGATTTACAGTGAAGAACATCCTCTGATACAGGAATTGCTTTATATGAAGAAAAATATTACGGAGAGCAGAAGCTCTGAAGAAGGACTTCTGAAAAACTTTGCTTACAGGAGCGGTATAGAGGAAATCATAAGCTTTGCAGATGTTTATTCGATATGCAGAGAGACCGGTGCAAAAACAGAAGCTATTATAAACAAAACTTCAGAGGTTCTTACGGACAAGCTTACACTGATGCGGGAAATAAAGACCATGGCATCACAGAAGCTTCTGGAAGCAAAGATTATAAGCTCCATGCCTGTATTGATAATAATCTTTCTCAATGTAAGCTCTCCCGGATATCTTGACGCAATGTATTCTACATTTGCAGGAAGGCTTGCCATGACTGCCGTTATAGGAATAATAGTCTTATCTTACCGTGTTATGGCGGAAATTTTAAAGGTGAGGATATGAAAAGGATTAATGAAATATGCGGAAAGCTGTTTGAAGTATTTCCTGATGCCCTTACCGGCAGAGAGAGTACATACAAAAGAGAGTTTTATTTCCTTTATGGAGAAAAGAATTTTGAAAGCAATATATCCGATATGAAAAGGAAGGTTTTTAAAAGATATCTTGCTGTACTTGCAGGTTTCATTATTCTTTTGACAGCGGCAGGAATAAGCGTGATGACAAGCGGCGATAATGTCGTATGTACTGATGGAAACGGAAGCCAGTATATAAAAAGACCGATACAGGGAGATACGGCAAAATATGCTGCCTTGCAGATTGAAGCCTATAACGAGGAAACAGGGAAACCGTATAAAAAATCAGTGGAGCTGAAAATTCCACCGTATGAAAACCGGGATGAAGAGCAGAAAAATAAAGGAAAAGTGTCAGAAACAGCAAGTATTGAAACCGAAATAAGCATGGCGGTGAGAGCAGCCGAAAAAAGTGAGGATAAAGAGGCTGTTTATCTCCCTGCAGATATTAAGGGACTTAAGCAGATAATGTGGAAAGAGGAAAAGAAGCATACGGGAATGATTATTTTCGTGTTGGGGATAATGACTGCAGCCGCGATTTATGCGGGAAGATTCGGAGAAATAAAAAGGTTGAAAAAAGAAAGCATGATATCGGTAGAGGAGGAACTGCCGGATTTCCTGAATAAAACTGTACTTCTGATGAATTCAGGACTTGTGCTGAGCGCAGCATTTGAAAGGATTGTGGAAGATTATAAAAAAGGAGAAAAAAAGCAGAGCTATTTTTACGGACAGCTTTCGGAAATTGTACTTAAAATGAAAGAAACAAACTGTTCCATGATTTCAGAACTCAAGGCTTTTGCTGAAAGAACAGGAAACAGGGCATTTATAAGAATTGCGAACATAATGAGTGAAAATGTCCATAAGGGTACGGCCCTGGCAGAAACCCTTGAAAGTGAAAGCAGTTTTCTCTGGTTCCAGAGAAAAAAGAAAGCTGAAGAACAGGGGAAAATTGCGGAAACAAAGCTTACTGTGCCGTTAGCCATGGAGCTGGTGGCTTTAATAATGATAACTTTAATGCCGGCGTTACTGGAAATGTAAGAAGTAAAGCCGGAAAGCAAAAGGAGGTAAAAATGAACAGGAATTTTATGCAGGTGATGAAAAACAACAAGAAGGGAATGGAACTGGTGCAGGTAGGAATCCTTATTGCAATAGCTATAGGAATCGGACTGATATTTAAGACACAGATTACGGAATTTATAAACGGAACATTTTCAAATCTTATGAACAGCGGATTTTAATATGAAGAACTTTCTGCATTTGAACAGAAAAGGCTCTGCCATGGTTGAAGCCGCAGTTATTTATCCGTTGGTAATAGGCACAGTAATGGCTGTGATTTACATAATTATTAATATGTATATCTTAGCGGCACAAAAGGCTTTTTTAAATATGGAACTCAGGGCAGAGGCGATGCGTGTTTC
>JBJETA010000017.1:0-5410 GCA_051883075.1 Anaerovoracaceae bacterium | reverse complement strand
GATAGAAGAAATACTTAAAAGTGAATAATGCATTAATTGATTTCATGTGACCAAAAGCTGCCTGTTTTGTACAGGTTGCTTTTTTTTATGAAGCAGTGAGCGAAAAGTGCTTGAAAAATGAAATAAAAACTCTTTAAATATTCTGTGAATTGTTGACAAAAAGTCGAAAAAAAGGTACGCTGTAATGGTAAGTTTTTAAAGAGGAGGGGCGAAATATGCAGATAAAAGAACTATTAAAAAATAAAATAACCTTCTCCTTTGAAGTATTTCCGCCGAAAGAAGAACAACCGATGGAACCTTTAAAGGAGACATTGGAGCATTTGTACATGTACAATCCTGATTTTATCAGCTGTACTTACGGTGCAGGCGGCACAAACAAGGGCAGAAGTACTGAAGTATGCACAATGATTGCCGAAAGCGGACACAATGCGATGACTCATTTTACCTGTATAAAAAACAGGAAGGAAGATATTGTGCGAGATGTAAAAGAATATATAGGTCTCGGAGTCGAAAATGTTCTGGCGCTGAGGGGGGATATTCCCGAGGGACAGGACGGAACCGGCGGAGATTTCAGTCATGGCAACGAAATGGTCGGATTTCTGAAGGAAAATTTCCCGCAGCTTTGTGTAGGGGCTGCGTGCTATCCTGAGAAACATTTGGAATCATCAACTATTGAAGATGATGTGAAGGCGATGAAGCTGAAACAGGATGCGGGAGCAGACTTTTTTACCACTCAGTTGTGTCATGATGTGGAGATTTATAAAAGGTTTCGTGATTTGACAGATAAAGCAAACATTACCAAGCCCGTTATCGTAGGCCTTATGCCGGTTCTGGTTAAAAACGGTATCATAAGAATGACCGTTTCAAACGGATGCTCCATGCCGAAGGAGCTTCAGGACATTATTGATAAGTATGGAGAAAATCCTGATGATTTCAAGAAAGCGGGAAAGGAATATACTGTTAAGCAAATACATAGATATATGGATGCAGGAATAAATGGCTTGCACATTTATTCTTTAAATAAATACAAAGATATTGCGGATATTATCAATGCATCAGGTATCTGCAGGTAACACAATTTTTAAATTTAAAACGGGATGAATTTAAAACGAAAGGTTAGGAAAAAAGTAGTATGGAAATTAAGAGCGACATTCAGATTGCACAGGAAACTGAAGCTAAGCACATCACGGAGATTGCAAAGACAGCGGGCATTGATGAGAAGTATTTGGAGATGTACGGCAACTATAAGGCTAAAGTTGACTACAATATCCTGAATGACATGCAGGGAGCACCTGACGGAAAATTAATTTTAGTTACTGCAATTTCACCTACTCCTGCGGGAGAAGGAAAGACTACAACAACAGTAGGCTTAGCAGATGGTCTGAGAAAGATTGACAAAAAGGCTTTGGTTGCGTTGAGAGAACCTTCATTAGGTCCTGTTTTCGGCGTAAAGGGAGGCGCAGCGGGCGGCGGCTATGCACAGGTTGTGCCTATGGAAGATATTAATCTTCACTTTACAGGTGATATGCATGCAATCGGCGCGGCAAACAATTTACTTGCGGCATTGCTTGACAACCATATCCAGCAGGGCAATACACTCAATATTGACCCAAGAAAGATTACCTGGAAACGTTGCGTTGATATGAATGACAGACAGTTAAGATATGTCGTTGACGGTTTAGGAGGAAAGCCAAACGGCTCACCTAGAGAAGACGGATTTGATATCACAGTTGCCAGTGAAATCATGGCTATCCTGTGTATGTCAAGGGATATAGAAGACTTAAAGGAAAGAGTAAAGAAAATTATCGTAGGCTATACTTATGACGATAAGCCTGTAACAGCAGGTGACTTAAAGGCACAGGGTGCTATTGCGGCACTTTTGAAGGATGCTTTAAAGCCAAACCTTGTCCAGACTCTTGAACATAATCCTGCGTTTATTCACGGCGGTCCTTTCGCAAATATAGCACATGGCTGCAACTCAATCATGGCAACAAAGATGGCTCTTAAGCTGGCTGACTATGTTGTTACTGAAGCAGGCTTCGGTGCTGACCTGGGTGCTGAAAAGTTCCTGGATATAAAGTGCAGAGCAGCAAACATTAAGCCTTCGGCAGTAGTAATAGTTGCTACAGTACGTGCGTTAAAGCATCACGGAGGCGTTGCAAAGGCTGACCTTAACAATGAAAATCTTGAAGCTCTTGAAAAGGGACTTCCAAACTTATTACAGCACGTTGAAAATGTGACAAAGGTATTCAAGCTTCCTGCTGTAGTTGCAATAAACGCATTCCCAACTGATACAGAGGCTGAACTGAAGCTTGTTGAAAAGAAGTGCAAGGAGCTTGGCGTAAACGTTGCGCTGAGCGAAGTATGGGCAAAGGGCGGCGAAGGCGGAAAGGCTCTTGCCGAAGAAGTTGTAAGACTTTGCGAACAGCCTAACGAATTTGAATACTGCTATGATTTGGATATGAGCATTGAAGAAAAGCTTAACGCTATAGCTACTAAGATTTACCGTGCTGACGGCGTTGCACTTACAGCAAATGCAAAGAAGCAGCTGGCACAGCTTGAAGCACTTGGATTTAACAATATTCCAATCTGCATGGCAAAGACACAGTACAGCTTCTCAGATGATGCAAAGCTTTTGGGAGCACCAAGAAACTTCACTCTTACAGTAAGAAACCTGAAGGTTTCGGCAGGTGCAGGCTTCATCGTAGCACTTACAGGCGATATTATGACAATGCCTGGACTGCCAAAGGTTCCTGCGGCAGAAAAGATTGATGTGGACAACACAGGAAGAATCTCAGGATTGTTCTAAAGCCTGATAATGTCCTGACAGGAAGGACTGCATAAATAATTATAAAATGAATGCGGTATGCTGTGTCTGATACGGCATACCGCTTTTCTTACGGAGGAAGAAGCAAAGATGGATTTTGTAAATACAAGCTGCGTGGATTTTGTAAGCGTACTTTCTGAAAAAGACCCGGTTCCGGGCGGTGGCGGAGCATCTGCACTTGTCGGAGCTGTAGGAACAGCACTTGGCAGCATGGTGGCTTCACTTACTATCGGCAAAAAGAAATATGCTGAGGTTGAAGAAGAAATGTGCAGCCTTAAAGAAGAAGCGCAGAAGCTTCAGAAGGAGCTTCTGGAACTTATAAACAGAGATGCGGAGGTTTTTGAACCGCTATCAAAGGCTTACGGCCTTCCAAAGGAAACAGAAGAAGAAAAAGCGGAAAAGGAAAGAGTTATGGAAAAATGTCTGAAAGAGGCATGCTCCGTACCGTTTGAAATACTTGAAAAATGCTGTAAAGCGGTGGCTTTACATGAAAGCTTTGCCGCAAAGGGCAGCAGGCTTGCAGTAAGCGATGCCGGAGTAGGTGTTGTATTCTGTAAGGCAGCTATGCAGGGAGCGGCATTGAATGTGTTCATTAACACGAAATCCATGAAAGACAGAGAATATGCAGAGGGCATAAACAGAAAAGTAAGGGAACTGCTTGAGGAATACGAAGCAAGGGCAGACAAGGTATACAGGGAAGTTTACGGTCAGCTGCAAAACTAGAAGAAACAAAGGAGGTACCCACATGGCGGAAATTTTGAAAGGACAGGCAGTAGTAGATGCCTTAAACGAAAAACTGAGAGCAGAGGTTGCATACCTGAAGGAGAAGGGTGTAACTCCTACACTTGGAATAATACGTGTGGGTGCAAAGGTTGAAGATGTATCCTATGAAAAGGGTGCAATCAAATGCGCTGAATCAATCGGTGTGGACGTAAAGAAATATCTGTTTAAGGACAGCATTACACAGGAGCAGCTGCTGAATGTCATAGCAGCTATAAATCTGGACTTAACTGTGCATGGAGTGATTCTGTTCAGACCGTTGCCGGATCATATCGATGACAATACAATCAGAAAGGCTCTTCTGGCATCTAAGGATGTGGACGGTATTACAGACCAGTCTATGGCAGGGGTTTACACCGGAACGGATTTAGGTTATCCTCCGTGTACTCCTAGGGCTTGTGTAGAAATACTTGAACACTACGGCTACAGTGTTGAAGGAAAAAAGGTTGCAGTTGTGGGAAGAAGCCTTGTTGTAGGCAGACCTGCGGCAATGATGGTGCTCGACCGCAACGGAACACCTATGATTTGCCACACAAAGACTGAGGACATCAAGGAGATTTGCAGAAGTGCGGATATACTTATCGTTTCTGCGGGAGCGGCAAAGTTTATTGATAAAGATTATCTGAACGAAAACCAGGTTGTTGTTGATGTGGGCATAAATATGGACGAAAACGGCAAGCTCTGCGGTGATGTAAACTTTGAAGATGCAAAGGATATAGTAAAAGCGATAACTCCCGTACCGGGCGGTGTGGGTAAAGTAACAACAAGCCTTCTTATGATGCACGTTATTGATGCGGCTAAGAAAACAATATAAACAAAACCTGCTTTGGAGAGGTCATTGATGACAGACTCTTCGGAGCAGGTTTTTCTTTGATTAAAAATCTGTTATTATCTTTTTCAATTCATCCGGAATGACTATCTCATCATCACCGGAATCATTGTTTTTCTGCTTTAACACAGTTTTAAAAACACCATGGAACATTAAAGAATAAACAAGCTTCAGGAACTCTTCTATAGGAATCTGACGGCCATCTTCGTACCATTTGTGCAGTGTCATGAACATGCCGCTGATTGCGTATTCAGCGATAAGTCTGTTCTTTACTGTTTTATTCATTTTAAGCATATCAAGAAATACGGGATAAAGGGTTTCTTTAAATCTGTTCATAAAATCGGTGTTCCCCTGGGTTATAAGGATGTTAAGATGATTGCCGTTTTTCAGATAAAATTCGGAAATAATGGCAATGGGGTCCTTTTGAACGTCAGCAGAGTACAGAGTTTTCACCATGCTTTTAAGACTGCCTATAAGGGAGGCTTCCTCCTGTTCAAGCAAATCGTAAATATCCTTGAAATATTCATAAAAGGTTCCCCTGTGATAGCCGGCTACATTTGTAAGCTCGGCTATTTTTATTTTGTCTATGTTTTTCTTTTCATATAATATCCAAAAGGCTGTAATCAGCTCGTTTCTGGTTTTTTCCCTTATTTCCGGCTGTTTGTTCATGTACATTCCTCCAAATGTAAGAATTCCGACAAATTGATGTGCTCTGTAGGTTGATAGATATGTCAAATTTGATAAACTGATTATACGACAAGGTGTCGGATTTTTCAAGAAGGAAATGAGAGAGGCGCTATATGAGTGAAAAAGCTGTTGTTATAAAAAATATAGACAAATATTATGATGAACAAAAGCAGGTCCTTTTTGACATATCTCTTGATATAAACAGAGGTGAAATTTTCGGGATTCTGGGACCTTCAGGGTGCGGAAAAACGACTTTGATAAAAATCATAGACGGAATACTGCCTGCT
>JBJETA010000016.1:0-23018 GCA_051883075.1 Anaerovoracaceae bacterium | reverse complement strand
CAACAACCTTTTCAAATTCTTCATCGTCTTCGATATCAACCAGTTCGAATTCCTCTTCACCGATTTCCTTATATCCGTAGATATAAACATCATCTGTTCCGTCATCCGGAAGAAGGGCAATATATTCTTTTCCTTCAAAGTCGAAAACGCCCATGATTTCGCATTCTACTTCAACGCCGTCATCAAACTCCAAAGTTAAAAAATCAGCATCGTCATGTTCATGCTCACAGCCGCAGCCACAGCCGCACTTTTCTTTATCTGACATAATTAAGTCCTCCATTTACTCTCTTTTGTAAATTGCTTGATGTGCCTGGGGCACATCATTACAAATAATATACCACTAAGGTCTGTCTTTATCAAGGAAAAATTTGTGTACGCTTAATGCGGCTTTTTCGTTCATTCCAGGTGCTTCGCAAAGTTCTTCAACCGATGCTTTTCTGATTTTCTCTATGCTGCCGAAATGAGCAAGAAGCCCGTTCCTTCTCTGGGGACCTATGCCTTCGATTTCATCGAGGACAGAAGTCTGTACTCTTTTTCCTCTGAGCCCTTTGTGATACTCTATGGCAAATCTGTGCACTTCCTCCTGCACTGCCCCGACATATTTAAAAAGCATGGGGTATTCCGCAAGAGGCAGTTCACTGTACTCCGCCGAGCCTGATTTTCTGTATACCAGCGCTCTCGTCCTGTGTTTGTCATCCTTTGCCATTCCCACTACGGCGGTTTTTATGTTCATTGCATCCAAAATCTGCTGTACTGCGGACACCTGCCCCTTTCCACCGTCTATCATAAGCAGGTCGGGGAGATTTGAAAATGCTGCATCGCCCTTTTCTGCCCTCTTGAATCTCCTGTAAATGACCTCCTGCATACTGCCGTAATCGTTAGGTCCTTCTATAGTTCTTATTTTAAAGCGGCGGTATTCCTTCTTGTTCGGCTTCAGTCCTTCAAAAACAACCATCGCCCCTACGGAATCCACACCGTTGGTATTCGATATGTCATATGCCTCTATACGGTAATCCTTTATCCGAACCTTGCCGGCATCATCCCGCGTTTCCCGTAAATGCTTTAAATCCGCAGTTTCTCCCGTGACATCAGCAATAATCCTTCCTATTGCATCCGAAATGGTTTTCTGTCTTTCTCTTCTGCTGTTTTCCCTTTGGTCTATAGTTTTAAGCATTTCTACGGAATCCTTCTGGGCAAGCTTAAGCAAATCCTTTTTATCCCCTCTCTGAGGGACGTAAAGCTTCACCTGCCGTCCGGCCGAAGCAGTAAGGAAGCCTTCCAACAGCTCTTTTTCCGGCAGCTCCTGTTCAACAAGTATTTCATACGGAATGTTAGGATTTTCGCTGTAATGCTGCTTTATAAATTCACTGACAAGCTCCGCCTTTCCCGAGGCGCCTTCCATTGCATAATTTTCTCTTCCTATAAGCTTTCCGTCTCTTACAAAAAACAGCACCGCATAATCGCTCTGTTCACTCGATATAGCCAGAACGATATCAAGGTCTTTAAGTCCCAGCATAACTACTCGCTGTTTTTCCGTGACGGTTTTTACCGATTCGATATAATCCCTGTACTGTGCAGCCTGCTCAAATTCAAGCATTTCAGAGGCCTCAAGCATTTTATTTTCAAGCTTTTTCAAAAGCGGTCCCGTTTTACCGTTCAGAAAATCCATTACCTGCTGTATATCCCTGAGGTATTCTTCCCTGTTTACCGTTCCCGTACAGATTCCCCTGCACTGTTGTATATGGTAGTTCAGGCACGGCTTGATGTTTTCGGGAAACTTTTTAGCCGAGCACTTTTTCAGGCAGAAAATTCCGTTCAGAAGTTCGGTTATCTGGTTCACCGCTCCCACATCGGAATACGGTCCGAAATATCTGCTTCCGTCATTCTCTATGCGCCTTGTTTTTACAATCCTCGGATAATCCTCACCCATGGTTATTTTTATATACGGATAAGTCTTATCATCTCTCAGGAGTACATTGTATTTAGGCATATATCTCTTGATAAGCGTACATTCAAGTATAAGCGCCTCCATCTCGGTATCCGTGGTAATGTACTCAAATTCCGCTATATGCCCCACCATAGCCTTCACTTTTGCCGGCATGTTTCTCGATGACTGGAAATACTGGCGGACACGGTTTTTCAGAGAAACCGCTTTCCCTACATAAATGACTTGTCCCAGTTTGTCCTTATGAATATAAACTCCCGGACTGTCCGGGAGTTTTTTCAGATTTTCACGTATATCAAACATATTATCTTCTGTATCTTTCTTTGTTTTCGTATACCTTCTGCATTTCTCTTTCCATGGCAAGCTTCATGGCTCTTTCCGCTCTTCTCAGACGGCTCTTCTTTTTGTTGCGTCTTCTGATATAGAGCAGCCCGCCTGCTGCTGCGGCAATCACGCCAAAGAATACACCTGCCGATACAAATATCTTGTTTGCTGTTTTGTCAGAAATCCCAAATACAGACAAAGGGCCGCCTTTCTCCACATCCTCTGCCGCCACAAGATTTACCGAGGTTACAAGAATATCGTCGGAGAAATAATCTATTGTTCCTGCAGACTGTCCCTTTTTAACGGGAGCTTCCATTTCCTCTGCCGCTTTTACGACCTTTGTCAGGTCCTCAGCAGAACCTCCTATAGGAACTGTAGCATAGCAGTCCTTTTCAGCAACAAGGCTGACGGATTTTACCGCTCCGCCCTTTACCTTGATTTCGCCTGCTTTATCCCCCTTTTTTAAAGTCTGGACAGTTTTATAATTTTCAAACCCCCAGTCAAGAAGTGCAATGGAATCACCGAACCTTCCCGAATCTGTGGATTTCATCACTACAGCTATCAGCTCCGTGCCGTCCCGCAGCGCCGAGGCCGCCAGACAGCCTCCCGCATGACTGGTATATCCCGTCTTTATGCCGGTTACTCCTTCATACTTTGCAGTCCGTATTTCGCCGTTTGCCGATACCTTTGTTTTCGTATCATAAAGAAGTCTGTTAGTATTGTAGAGATATCTTGTATCCTGCATGTTTGTCGCAGGAATGGTATACTTATATGTTGTTACGTATTTTCTAAATGTTTCATTTTCCATAGCGGCTTTCGCTATCATGGCCATATCATAGGCGGTTGTCAGATGTCCCTCGGCATGCAGCCCGTGGGGATTTACAAAGTTTGTATTTTTAGCTCCAAGCTCTATTGCCTTTTCATTCATCATTATTGCAAATTCATCGATAGACCCCGCCATTTCCTTTGCCAGAGCCACTGCCGCATCATTTGCAGACTCCAGAAACAGTGCATACAGCAAATCTCTTACGGTTATCTGCTCTCCTTCAAGGAGATAAATACGGCTTCCTTCCGTAAAAGAGGTTTCTTCGTCAATCGTAACCACTTTATCCAAATCGAGATTTTCAATGGCAAGAAGCCCTGTCATGACTTTCGTGGTGCTTGCGGGTTCTCTCTGCTCATCCATGCTCTTGTTGTACAGAACCATACCTGATTTCGCATCTATAAGCACTGCCGTTTCTCCCACAAGCAACGGCAGACTCGTCTGTGTTGCCGCTGTTGCATATACGGTCATTCCCGAGATAATTAAAGCTAACGTGATGATTAATACAATATATTTTTTAATACAATTCTTCATTTTTTCCCCAAATACTTCTTTTTAAAATTTTTCCGGACTATGTTTATCTATTCACCTATTCACCGAAAAAATAGTCTGCAAGCTCGTAACCGCTTCCAAAGGCTTTTCCGCTCTGTCCTGAAGTTTCATTAAATGCCTTTGACGCATCAGGCTCTGTTTCTTCAAAGCTCTTATATATCACAAACGGCACCGGAGTTGAAGAATGGGTTCTTATGCAGAGAGGAGTTCTGTGGTCAGGCACAACCAGCACCTTAAAGCCTTCACCTGTCTGCCTTTCATTTTCTCTGAGATACTCAACCACAGGCTTTGCAATCAGCTCGTCTATCATTTCCATGCATTTTACCTTGCCGGCTCTGTCTCCCTGATGTGCACATTCATCGGGGCCTTCAAGATGCATGTATACAAAGGTCTTTCCCTTTTTGAATTCTTCAATGGCTGCGTCGGCTTTTCCCTTGAAGTTTGTATGGATAGTTCCTGTTGCGCCCTCGACATCAACAGAAGAGAGTCCTGCACATATGGCAATGCCCTTTATCAGGTCAACCGCAGAAACTGCCGAACCGTCAAATCCGTACTTGTCCTTAAACTTCGAAAGCTTAGGCTTCCTGCCCTGTCCCCATATCCATGCGGTGTTTGCCGTGTTCTGTCCCTTCGCTGCCCTTGCCGCATTTACAGGGTGCTTTCTAAGAACCTCGTAGCTGTTTTTCATCAAAGCTATGATGTCTTCAGCCGGTTCGCCGTTGTCCTTTTTAGGCAGGTAATCTCCTACTCTTTTTCCAAGGACATCATGGGGCGGCGTAAGATTGTAGTCAGTAGTTCCATCATTTACAATCATGCAGTGTCTGTAGCTTACACCTGTGTAAAAATGTACTTTATCTGTGCCCAGCTCTTTGGCAATTTCCTTTATAAGGGCATCTGCTTCCTCAGTTGTTATATCTCCTGAACTGTGATCCTGTATGATTAAATCTTCATAAGGTGTTTCCGTCTGTGCATCCGCCGGTTTTCCGGTCTCAGGGTCCACCAGAGTAATGATGTTGGTTCTGAAAGCAACATCCGTGTCTGCCATGTCTATGCCGATACTTGCCGCTTCAAGAGGTGAACGCCCTGTGAGATAAACCGATGGGTCGTATCCCATAACTGACAGGTTTGCAGCATCACTTCCCGGAGCGATTCCCTCGGGAATGGTCTGAACCATGCCGACTTCACCCTTCTGTGCCAGTCCGTTTATGACAGGCATATCTGCCGTTTCCAGCGGTGTTTTTCCGCCAAGCTCCTCCACGGGCTCGTCTCCCGCACCATCCGGAACGATTACAAAATACTTGATCCTATTTTTCTGTTCTTTTTCCATATCCGTTTCCTCTTTTCCATATATCCGGGGCATATCTGTCAACCGGATCCTATTTGCAAAACAAGAAACGAAAAGTGATAAAAATCATCAAAATTCTTATCACTTTCTATCATTATACATATATTTCGCATAAATTACAATTTCTTATTTGCAATTCATTTCCGGTTTTCATTTCCATATATGCCTTTTTCCGGCTCTTCACTACTGGTTCTGTGACTCAAATTTCTTCATAAATTCAATAAGCTTGTCGACGCCTGCCATAGGCATAGCATTGTAAATACTTGCCCTCATACCGCCTATAGAACGGTGTCCGCCCAGATTTACAAGACCTTCAGCCTTTGCCTCTGCTATAAACTTCTTGTCAAGCTCACCGTCACCTGTTACAAATACAACATTCATAAGTGAACGGCTGTCCTCTTCAACAGGGCACTTATACAGGCTGCTTTCATCAATAGCCTTGTAAAGCTTCTCAGCCTTTTCAACATCAAGTCTGTGCATAGCAGTTATGCCGCCATTCTTAATGATATGCTTGAAAACTTCTCCCGCAACATAAATTGTAAAGCAAGGAGGAGTATTGTACATAGAGCCGTTATCAGCATGAATCTTATAGTCAAGGTATACCGGCACATCGGCAGGTGCATGACCCAGCAGATCTTCACGGATTATCACAATGGTAACACCTGCAGGTGCTACATTTTTCTGTGCTCCCGCATAAATCATTCCGAATTTCGATACATCAACCTCTTCCGACAGAATGCATGATGACATATCAGCAACAAGAGGAATATCTCCTGTGTCAGGAACATATCCATAATGTGTGCCGTAAATTGTGTTGTTATATGTGATATGAACATAATCCGCATCAGCTCTGAAGTCTTCTTTCTTTACTTTAGGAATGTAAGAGAATGTTGTATCCTCTGAAGATGCCACAATTTTTATATCTCCGAATTTCTTTGCTTCAGCGGCAGCCTTCTTTGCCCATGTTCCTGTCACTATGTAGTCAGCCTTTTTGGAATTTCTCAAAAGATTTAGCGGAACCATTGAGAACTGTAAAGTTGCTCCGCCCTGCAGGAATAACACCTTGTAGTTTTCAGGAATGTTCATAAGAGCTCTTAAATTCTTTTCAGCCTCCTCAATAATGCCTCCAAACTCCTTTGAACGGTGACTCATCTCCATGACAGACTGACCGCAACCGTTATAGTTTGTAAGATTTGCCGCAACGTCTTCCAGAACCTCAAGCGGAAGCATTGACGGACCTGCTGAAAAGTTAAAGACTCTTCCGTTTTCAATACCCATTTATTTTTCCTCCTTAATATATAAATGTATAATCTGCTTACATCATGCAGAATTTTTAAAATTTTAAAATTTAATGGCATTATATCACTTTACTAACAAATAGTAAAGTGATATAATGTGCAAAGCGTACAAAATTTATGATTTTTCACAAAAATACAAATAAAATTTATGAAGAGGTGACAAAATGTACAATATTACAACGTTAAATAAGATTTCTCCTGTAGGCCTCGGACGCCTGACAGATAAGTATACTATTACAGACGAAATCGAAACAGCCGACGGTATTCTCGTAAGAAGCCAGGATATGCTGAGCATGGAGTTTTCCAAGAATCTTCTTGGTATTGCCAGAGCCGGAGCAGGCGTAAACAACATCCCTACAGACCGATGCGCTGAAGAAGGCATAGTTGTTTTCAACACTCCCGGTGCCAATGCCAATGCTGTAAAAGAGCTTGTTTTAGCCGCTCTTTTCCTTGGCTCCAGAAATATTCCCGATGCTATCACATGGGCAGGCGGACTTGAAGGAAACGAAAATGTTTCAAAGGACGTAGAGAAGGGAAAGGGTCAGTTTGCAGGTCATGAAATCATGGGCAAGACTCTTGGAGTTATCGGACTCGGCGCTATCGGCGTATCCGTTGCAAACGCTGCAGAAAAGCTGGGTATGAAGGTTATAGGCAATGACCCTTATATCACTCTCCGTGCAGCACATAATCTTTCAAATACCATCCCTGTAGTACCTACTCTTGAAGAGCTTCTTCCTGAATGTGATTATGTGACAATTCATGTCCCTGCAAAGGAAAATACAAACGGTATGATAAATAAGGAAACCATCGCTCTCATGAAGGACGGCATAACTTTCCTTAATTTCTCAAGAGATAAGCTCGTAAACGATGCAGCTATGCTCGAAGCTTTGGAATCCGGCAAGGTTAAGAAATACATAACCGACTTCCCTAACAATGCCCTGATTGGCAAAAAGGGTGTAGTTGCAATTCCGCATCTGGGAGCTTCCACAGAAGAAGCCGAAGACAACTGTGCGGTTATGGCGGCAGAAGAGCTTATGGATTATATCGAAAACGGAAATATCAGAAATTCAGTAAACTTCCCTGAATGCAGTCTGGGACCTGTAACAGGCACAAGAATCTGCGTGCTTAACAAAAATATTCCCGCAATGCTAAGTGCCATAACAGGTGCGGTTTCCGATTTGGGACTTAATATAAGCAATCTTTTAAATAAAAGTAAGGGTGATTATGCATGCACTATGCTTGATATTGACGGCGGTGCGGACGAAGCCGGCTTAATCGATAAGCTTTCCATACCCGGCATTATAAGGGTAAGAGTTATCACCCGATAATGCCCTTAAGTGCATCTTAAATTTGTTGTCATTTTCAATTCATTCCAAAAAAGCTGATTTTGCAGGGAACTGCAGAATCAGCTTTTTGTTTTTCATTATCTTAATGCAGTTTTCATATGTGCGGTTTCCGCCCAGACCTTATTGAACATGATGCCTAACACCAGTGCCCAGGCCAGAAAGTAAAACCACATCATAACCGCAACAACCGATGCAAGGGAGCCATATAAAATATCATATCTGGATACGTGCTCCGCATATACCTTATATCCTACAGTTACCGCCAGCATGCCTACCGAAGCAAATACGCTGCCGGGGACAATTTCCCTAAACTTGAGCTTGTCTGACGGAAGGATGTAATAGCTGTAGCTTACCATGAAGAAGAACATAAGTATGGTTACCGGCCATCGCAGAAACAGCCAGAAATCGTTCACTTCATAGCTTATATTAAAAACGTTCAGCAGCGTGGTCAGCACAAGCTTTATTATGAGTTCTCCGTATACCATTACGATAAGCCCGAAAACCAGACTTATAAGGGTCTGCGGTACTGTGGTCATCGCTCTGACTCTTTCCTTCCAATATCCGTTTCCTGTACTTCTGCCGTCTGTCAACGTATAATTTGCTATACGCATAAGTGCAAATTCCGCTTTTGATGCAGCCACAAGCATAATCACTATAAATACCAGATTCATGGAGCCCACAGACTGGAATTCAAGCATTCGTATAATCAGATCCGCTACATCCCTCGCCACATATTCCTCAAGGAATTTCGATATGGTTTCAGTCGAAACATAGAACCTGCTGAAGACACGAAGGTTCAGCAGTCTTGAAAAAAGAATTATCGTCGGCACGATGGACATAAGAAAATAAAACGCCATCTGCGCCGCAAAACCATGATAGTACGGGTCGCGAAGCTTTTTTACGGACAAAGCAACCATTTGTATCATTCTCTGTAAAGTCATAGATTTTCCTCTTCAAGAAGTCTTTGCAGCTCCTGCAAAGCTTTAGCCCTGTGGCTTATCTTGTTCTTTTCCTCCGCAGGCAGTTCACCAAAGCTTTTTTCATATCCCAGAGGCTGGAACAATGGATCATATCCAAAACCGTTTTCCCCTGCCTCTTCAAAAAGAATGTGGCCTTCGCACTCTCCTCTTGCCACTATATGACGTCCGTTCGGAAAATACATGGTTATAACGGAAACAAAGCGTGCTGTCCTTTTTTCCATCGGAACGTCTTTGAGCAGCTCCAGAAGCTTTTTGTTGTTCTTTTCATCATTGCCCTCTTCTCCGGCAAACCTCGAAGAGTATACTCCCGGTGCTCCGTCAAGTGCATCCACTTCAAGTCCTGAATCATCAGCAATAGTTATCTGATTGCATATCCAGAATATTTCTTTTGCTTTCTTGAGTGAGTTTGCCTCAAATGTGTCTCCGTCTTCTTTTATCTTGGTTTTAGGAAGACCGAACTCATCTCTGCCCATTATCTGCATACCGTACTTCCGGGTAATAGCTTCCATTTCTTCAATTTTGTGCCTGTTCTGTGAAGCGGCAACAACTATTTTCGTATTTGTAAACATTTATTCCTCCTAGAGCTCTCCTGTTATGGTTTTCTGTGCTGCATTAAGCTGTCTGCAACCTTCGGCAGCAAGTCCGAGAAGCGAGTTCAGTTCTTCTGCGCTGAACGGAGCTTCTTCTCCCGTTCCCTGGACCTCTATGTATTCACCTTTATCGGTCATTACCACGTTCATATCCACCTGTGCATGGGAATCCTCTTCATAGCATAAGTCTAATACAGGTTCACCGTCTACAATGCCTACACTTACAGCCGAAACAAAGCTTTTAACCGGGATTTCTTCAATCATCCCCTGCTCTTTCATCCATTTCATTGCCTCAACCATGGCAACAAAAGCTCCCGTTATGCTTGCGGTTCTCGTACCTCCGTCTGCCTGGATCACATCGCAGTCAATCCAGATGGTCCTCTCTCCAAGCTTTTCCATATCTACAACGGAACGCAGCGAGCGGCCAATGAGTCTCTGTATTTCCATGCTTCTGCCATCCACCTTTCCTCTGGCGGAATCCCTTTTCTTTCTTGTTGCCGTAGAGCGCGGAAGCATACCGTACTCCGCAGTAATCCAGCCCTGACCTGTTCCTTTTAAATGCCTTGCCGTAGCTTCTTCAACAGAAGCTGTGCAGATAACCTTTGTATTTCCTGTTTCAATCAGAACGGAGCCTTCAGCACTCATCAGGTAGTTATTTGTTATTTTTAAAGGTCTTATCTGATTGTTTTCTCTTCCATCTGTTCTCATTTTCCGCAGTTTTCCTTTCCTGTAAAAGTTTTATGCAATCACAGCCTTTATGCCTATGGCAATCAGAATAAATCCCCCTAGTATTTCTGCTCTGCTTCCAAGCACGTCGCCGAATTTCTTTCCGATTACTATGGCAAAGGTCACAAGCACCGCTGTTACAACGGCTATTATCGCTGCTGCCTGCAGTATGTTGACTCTCATGGCACTGAAGCCCACTCCTACGGCAAAGGCATCAATGCTTGTGGCAACAGCCTGAAAAAGCAGTACTCCCAACGTCAGTCCGCCTTTTTTATCACATTGTTTTTCACCTTTCCCCCTATGTTCTTCGGGATGAGCCCTGTCTTCACGGATATGTTCAATGCCTTCTTTTACCATTTTGCCGCCTATCACGCCCAATATAAGCAGAATCACGATGCCGGAATATTTTGAAATGATATCCGCAAAAAATGTCCCTGCAAAGTTGCCGATGAAAGGCATAAGTGCCTGGAACAGTCCGAAGAAAAACGGCATAGCAAGATATTGTTTTATACTCAGTTTTCTGTACACCATGCCGTTTGTCATGGATACCGCAACGGCATCCATGGCAAGTCCGACACCTATCAAAATGATTTCAAATACGGTCATATTAGAATCTAAAGTCTCTCTTTCCTTCTTCTATTTCTTTCAGATGCTTCTCCGCAATGCCCCTTACCTTATCCGAAGAAACATTTTTCAGTTCTTTTTCAATAAGCTTTTCGCCTATTTCCCTTGTCTCAGGCTTTGCATAGTCCACAAGATATTCCTTAAGAGTCAGAAGCGCATTTGGATGGCAGCAGTTAAGAATCTGCTGCTTCTTGCAGAGCTCCATAAATCTGTCTCCTGTTCTTCCCTCTCTGTAGCATGCCGTGCAGAAGCTTGGTATGTAATCCATATCCATCAGCCATTTAACAACATCATCCAATGTTCTTGTATCACTGACTTCAAACTGTGCAGAATTTTCTTCCTCAGGCTCCGGTTCAACATAGCCGCCTACGCTTGTTCTCGAACCGCCGCTTATCTGGGATATGCCCAGATGCAGAACACGTTCACGACAGGCTTTGCTTTCCCTTGTTGAGACAATCATACCTGTGTAAGGAACGGCAACTCTGATGCATGCCACTATCTTTGCAAATGTATCGTCATCTATACCGTTGTCAAAAACATCAGGGTCTATATCATCGGCTCTTCTTATGCGCGGTACACTTATTGTATGAGGTCCTACGCCATATACCGCTTCAAGGTGTTCCGCATGCATAAGCAGACCTGCGAACTCATATTTGTAAAGCTCAAGGCCAAAGAGCACACCAAGTCCCACATCATCAATTCCGCCCTCCATGGCTCTGTCCATGGCCTCAGTATGATATGCATAGTTGTGCTTAGGTCCTGTAGGATGCAGCTTTTCATAGCTTTCCTTATGATAGGTCTCCTGGAACAGAATATATGTGCCAATGCCTGCATCAGCCAATTTTTTGTAGTTTTCCACTGTTGTTGCCGCAATGTTTACATTTACCCTGCGGATTGCACCATTTTTGTGTTTTATACTGTATATAGTATTGATGCATTCCAGTATGTATTCTATAGGATTCATCTCAGGATCTTCTCCTGCCTCAATGGCAAGCCTTTTATGTCCCATATCCTGAAGTGCAATAACCTCCTGTCTTACCTCCTCCTGTGTAAGCTTTTTTCTTGCTATGTGCTTATTCTTTTTGTGGTAAGGGCAGTAAACACAGCCGTTTACACAATAGTTTGACAGATACAGAGGAGCAAACATAACTATACGGTTTCCGTAAAAATCCTTTTTAATCTGCTCTGCGAGGGCATAGATTTCTTTATTTTTCTCCTCAATATCACAGGCAAGAAGTACAGAAGCCTCTCTGTGATCCAGTCCTTTTCTTTCCCGTGCCTTTTCAAGAATCCTGTCGATAAGTTCTGCATTATGCTTGTTCTTTTCGGCATAATCCAAAGTATCAAGGACTTCTTCATGGGCGATAAATTCTTCTGCTTTTTTTGATTTTGCGTTATACATATTTCATCTTCCTTTCTTTTGGGTCAGGTGCATGAAGCAGCTTCCCCTTCAGTAAAATTTTATAAATATAATAATATTTAATTATACCACCTTTAAAGCTTTGAGTATACAGCTTTTATGCTTACCCCGTCCAGACGGCCTATCTTTCCGGACAGTGCGCTTACTATATCAGCCGGAGCGTCCATAGCTATGCTTATAATACTTATACCCTTTTTTTCATAAGGAATACCCATTCTTCCTATAATGTACTGTCTGTACTCACCCAGAAGTCCGTTAAGCTTTTCCGCTGACTGGTTGTTATCTATGATTATTCCCAAAAGGGCAACTCTTGTTTCTTTTTCTTCCATGGCTACACCTCACCTGTTATTTATTTCAATTTTACTATTTCTTTTTTTAATCTGCAATTTTTAAGTGTAAATTTTCGACAAAATCCGAGTTTTTCCTTGGAATTTCTTTACTTAAAGCGTCATTTCCGTTAAAATTATAAATATACTGTACAGTTAATTATTTTAACGGACAATTTGAGGAGGAAATGCTATGATTTCATCACTAAAAATTTCAGATACCGTAGAACTCTGCGTTACCGACAAAGATTCCGTAAAACATACTTATAAAACAAAAATCGAAGATATTTCTTTAAATAATATATTTCATACTATGGCGCCTACCTCCGAAACAGGCAGACCTGTAGCTTTTTCCAAGGGGCATAAATACGAAATGTACCTGCAGCGTGAGGACGGAATCAGTATGTGGATGGTTGAATACCTCGGTTCCCAAAGGGATGGAAATCTTATTTCCTGCCAGTTCCAGGCAGTAAAGGGTCCTGTGGTTACCCAGCGCAGGGAATATTTCCGTCAGCCTGTAAGTCTTGACTGCCGTTTCCGGGTCATCTCAACAGCCCCACTGGGAAGAGATGATGAGGTTTCACTATATCATTCTATCAGTGATATTTCCTTTGAGGACATCTATGAAGGGCGTATCATAGATTTGAGCGGCGGCGGCTGTGCTTTTAACTCCAATCTTTTTCTCCCTCTTCAAAGTAAAATAAAGCTGAGCTTCACCTTCAGAGGCAGCGACTTTGAATTTGATACATCGATATTGGATCGCAGAAATATGTCTGACACCGGCTCAAGGTGGGAATACAAATACAGGTCAAAATTTGAAGGCGCTCCGGCAAGAACGGTCGACAATCTGATAAAGCTTGTTTTTGAACAGCAGAGAGAAGATCTTATTAACAGCGGCGCACTCAGCGGAGACAGATTTGTCTAGAATCATAAAAAAAATTATAAAACCGAGCATTTGAGGAATCCTTTATATGAAATCACACTCAAAACTCGGTTTTTCTTATTCTTTATCATCAATCACCTGCAAAACGTATCTTATTAAAAACAGTGCTGCAAGATTTACAGCCATAACCCCAAACAGGAAATCATATGCCCTCATATAAAAATCCGCCGGGACGAAAATCGGCAGATATGCCGTAAACGCTATAAACAGATTTATTACAAGCAGTGTTTTCCATATTTTTTCTTTCATTTAAACCTTCCTTGCTCTTGAAAATACTTATTCAAACGACTACAATAGCAATAATAGTATTTGAATATCGGAGAAATTTATTATGAAAAAAGCAAGTTTATTATTTCTAATGATTGCCATCGTGTTATTGTGCTTTTCATCCTGCGGCTCTGAGAATTCCGACGAGGAGAAAGCTGAAATTTACGCATCAGCAGTGGCTGATGCCGAAGATATAGCCGTAGCATCCGGTTCTTCCGATTCTTCAATTTCAGACATTTCCATGAACAGGGCAACTTCTCTTAAAGATAAAATCGAAGTCTTCACTGAAGAAAATTTAAACAGCCATTCAAACTGCAAGGTTGATACTCTTACGGTCTTTGATGCGCACAACCCCGATGCTCCCGGTACATATAAAATTTATACCCTTGTTTCTTACAAAGGAAAAGAGCCTGCTGATTCGGCAAGAAGTATAATTACCGGTTTTTCACAAAATACCGCCGGTCAGCTTGACCGTTATTTCCCCGAAGTCACTGTCATGGATATCATATGGACTTCGTCAGAGTTTAACGGCAGAGCCACTCTTCATTTTGAAAAGGACAACGGACAGTTGGTTATTACACAGTCCAGCTTCAACTCAAACTTCGGAAATGTCCTGAATCAGGAGAGTGCGGACAGTACCGGTTCAGGCAGTTCAACTTCCAGCAATACATACTACCAGAATCTTTCTGAAGTAAACCCTTCGACATAACAGCAGCTGCACGCATTGCAGATGCTGTTTTTTATATCTGCTGCTCATTATAGTCATCCGGATTAAGTTCCTCATTGTTTCCCAGGAAGCTGCTTAACGCCGACACCAGGTTTTTCTCCGTGCTCCGTGCCTGCCCCTGCCTGCCTGTTTCTTCCGTGTAACCGTCTACATTAATCGCAACAACATACTCAAAATAATCCACAAGAGGCTTCCCATTTCTTACAAAGCACACATATGGATAATTCTTATTGTTTCCATACAGGTCAAAACCTGTATTCATCATTTCCTTAATCTCTTTTCCGCTGAGCATCATAACCGCTATGCCGTCATAGTCTGCCGCCGGAAGGATTGTGTTTCCTCTCTCCTCGTTTATGCGGCCTTTATATAGTTTGCCGTTTACACCATACGGATTTTCTTCCCCGTTTCTGTATGCTCCCAGGGAAATGATTCCGACATCAGCTCCGGTTTCTTCAGCCATGACTCTTGCCACCAGTCTTCCCGTCTGCTCCAGTGAAAAATCATCCTTTACCTTTACCGCCGTTTCGTCATCATCTATATTACGCGACTGCATGCCCAGTTCATCAAGGGCATTTATGACATCCTCGCCTGTACATCTGCCCGAGAACCATTCTTCACATATTCTGTCTATGTCCAGTATTTTATTTTCCCAGCCTCTGTAGGTAATAGGGACATAAAAGCCCTTTTTAAGCATATTCTGTGCTTCAAAGAAAGGGCTGTCCTCTGATATTTTCGCATTTCTAAGCCCCTCCACAAAAACGCCTTCTTTTGCATCAGCCAGAGATTTTTGTCCCTCATCCGAGAAGATAAATTTTATCACTTTTTTCGCATCTTCATATTTCTGCTCATTGCCCTTTTCCAACAGTCGTTTGTTCAGCCCGTAATACCTGTTCACCACTTTTACATACAGATTGGATTCACCGTCTTTTGAGAGCCACGGCATAATGCCGTAGCAGTCCCCTGTGCCGTCTTCGTTCTGTGTAAAGCGATCGAATTCTCTTGTAAAATAGAATACTGTGTTTCCTTCGTAAAACTCTTCTATTTTTCCGCTGTCTCCGGATTCCCCGCAGTTATGTGAGAGCAGTCCGCAGTCAATCCATTCCTGCACATATGCGATAGTTTCCTCCCAGCTTCCTTTCGCTGCCGCTTCTCCTTTAAGAAACCTGCTTTTCCATTCTATGCCTTTTGGTGTATATAGGAAGTCAGTATTTGCAATATCAAACAGATACGAAAAATTCGACCCGGGCAGTTCACACTCTACAAGACTTGGATTCAAGCCCTTTTCCTTTATTTCACGCACCAGCTGCTTCATTTCTTCAAAGTTCTGCGGAACCTCCCAGCCGTTTTCTTCCATAAGGGTCTTATTGTAATATATCCCAAGGATATTAAAATTTGACGGAAGCAGATATATAGCCCCATTTATCTGCGTTTCAGACAGCTGTGACAGATTGTAATCCTTTACCTCAATCTCCGCAGACATGTCTATAAGATTTTCCCTCTGTGTTTCTTCGCTCAGAGGATACGTTGTTGTATAAATATCTGGGGCATCTCCCGCCTCCAGTGTATACAACATATGCGATTTGGTGTCATTTCCGCAATAGCTTACAAACTTCAGCCTTATCTCAGGATATGCCTTTTTCAGTTTCTTTTCAAATTCCGTATAGTCCATACCCCCGGTAAGTATCGTCACAGGCTCATGTACCGATACGCTCTGGTCTTCCGGAGTCCCACCGTATTCTTTTTCTTTATAGCCCAAAAGGATTATTATAAGTAATATTGCAGTTAAAGCTGCTGCGATTATAATCAAAGCTCTTTTTCGGAATATATTCTTCTCAGGCCTCTTACACATTTTATTGCTTTCTCTCCTTTTTACCGTAATGTTCCAGCAATTTTAACGTTTTGGCGGCATTTAAAGGCTTTGTGAGATGATCATTCATCCCTGCTTTCCTTGTTTTTTCCATATCTTCAGCAAAAGCATTTGCGGTCATGGCAACAATCGGTACACTACCTGAATCTTTCTTCCCGGACATTCTTATTCGTCTCGCCGCTTCAAGCCCATCCATTACAGGCATCATAATGTCCATAAGTATCAGGTCGAATTCACCCTCCTGTGAGTCTTCAAAGATTTCAACTGCCTCTTTTCCGTTTTCTGCTTTTGTCAGGATAATGCCCTTACCTGCAATAAAATCTTCAAAAATTTCAACATTAAGCTCGTTGTCATCTACAAGAAGCAGCCTCATGCCTTCCAGCGATATTACTTCTTCCGTTTCATTACTGCAGGTATATTCCTGTGTATTTATATCAAAGGTCAGGGCAATTTCAAAAGTAGTCCCCTGTCCCGGTTGACTTGTTACGTTTATTGTTCCTCCCATCAGGTCAACAAATTCCTTTGTAATGGCCATACCCAGACCGGTACCCTTCATCTCGGCACAATACTCCGGATTTGCTTCCTGGGCAAACGCATCAAAGATATGCTCCAGAAAATCTTCGCTCATGCCGATTCCCTGATCTGTAACCTCAAATCTGAAGGCTGCCTGCCCCTTTTCGGCAAACGACCTCAGAGGAAGCTGTGTCACATTAAAGGATATGCTTTTCCCGTCAGGAGTAAACTTAATAGCATTGCCAAGTATATTTACAAGAATCTGTTTAAGATGAAGCTCATCTCCAAATACGTTTGGATTTTCAATATTTCCTATTTCTTTTTTCCATAAAATATCTCTTTTCTGGAGTTGTCCGCATACTATGGCATCACATTCGTCTATAATGCTGTAAATATTCATGGGCTCACGGCTTATTTCCGTCTTTCCGCTCTCTATTCTCGACATTTCAAGCACATTGTTTATTAATGACAAAAGATGCTGTGACGACTTCCAGATTTTCTTCAGGCAGTCCTCCTGTTTTGCCGGATTACCCTGATTCTTCAAGGCAATCTCCGTCATGCCCATAATGCCGTTTATCGGTGTTCTTATATCATGTGACATATGTGACAGGAACACGCTCTTGGCACGGTTTGCGGCACGGGCTTCTTCGGCAGCTTTATTTAAAAGGATATTTGCCTCCTCCTTCTGTACCATAAGTTCACGGTGTGATTTAAACTTCAAAGCAATGAATATTGTAAATGAAATAAAAAGAATCAATATGACTGCAATAATTGTAAAATAGAAAATGACAAAATGCATGTAATAATCCATACCCGCACTTAATACACTTGTAGGTATAAGGAGTATTATGTACCAGTTTTCGCTCTCCATGACAGAAGTTACAGATATAAAATACGCTTCGGAATCATATTCAAGTTCCATAGCTGTTGTAATCTTTTTCTCCATGCTTTCCCGTAGATACTCAGCGCTTCCCCCATGCAGGAACTCTGCTTTTTCCAAAGTCTGAAGAACATTATATGAGGTCATGAAATATGCATTTCCGACAGGAGTACACAACATCACTCCGTCTCCGTTTACTATGCATACTCCGCTTTCATCTCCAAACCCTGAAATGTCCAACTTTTCTTTGAGCTCCACCATTTCCTGCACCAGAGCAAGATGCGTTATCCTCCTGCCTCCGTCCAGTTCTACCGGTTGCTGCATTTTCGCCAGAAACACAAGCTGCTCCGTATCAAGCTCCCGCCCCGGCAAAGTCGTTATCAGAATCTGCCTGTCCGGTGCTCCGTCCAGCAGCAGTGAAGGGTCGCTCCATCTGCCTATATTTCCATCCGAATCATAAAATCTGACATTATCATCAAAGGCCACAAAGGAAACTCCTTCAGTCACAAGGTCGGCTTCGAATTCTCTCAATGTTTTTACAAGCTCCTCTTCAGTGTTCGGAGCATGCCTGTATATATGATTTCTGTAGTTCAAGACAAGGTCCCAGTTTGATGCTCCCACAGTAGTCAGAACCTGTGATGCTTTTTCATTAATCTCGTTAAGATGCGTACATCTTTCGTCATAGACCTTATCCGACATTACCGAAAAGAAACCTGAAACAAATAACAGAAACAGCAGAATCAAAATAACATATATGCTGAGAGATATAACTCCCAAATTCTTTCTTTGAATATTCACTTAATTTCCCCTACCCTTCTTCTTACCTCACAGAAGCTTTAATTTTCCCTTTTAAATAAAAAAATCGCCTAAAGACTTGAATTGTCAAATCCTTAAACGATTTAATCATGGCGGAGGACACGGGACTCGAACCCGCGGGGCTGTTACACCTTACTCGCTTTCCAGGCGAGCTCCTTAGCCACTCGGTCAATCCTCCAAAAAGATATTAAACAAATTTAATCTGTGCTTTCGCACGCAAGAGGTATTATACTATAGCACAGATTAAATTTCAAGTTCTTTTTATTCGTTGCCCTATTCAGTTTTACGCTTTTCTAAGAAAGAGAGCGGCTTACAGCGTCTGCCATATCCGAAACCTCAATAACCTCTTTATGTCTTATTTCTTTGCTCTCCAGATTCTTCAACCCTTCAGGAATTTTCACTCCCGTTTTCTTATTCAGAGCCTTTACATATGCGAATCCGTCCGTCTCTTCCTTTAGGCCTACAGCCCTTGCAACGCTGTCTGCAAACTTATAAGCACTTGCCGTAGATGCAATAACAGTAGGTGTGTCGTCATTCGTTTCTCTTCTGTAATCTTCATATACTTTGTATGCGACTGCTGTGTGCGTATCCATCAGATATCCGTTTTCTGCGTACATTTTGCCTATTGTTTCATTAGTTTCATCAACTGTGGCAAATCCGCCGTAGAAATCTTTCAGGCCATTTTTAATGCTCTCATCAACCGTATACAGCTTTTCTTTTTCAAGCTTTTCCATAAGCTCTTTGATTTTTTCGGCATTACCGCCGGAAAGATGATAGAGAAGTCTTTCCAGATTGCTTGAAATCAATATATCCATAGACGGTGAGTTTGTAACATAAAAGTCTCTTCGGATATCGTAAACACCCTTTTGTATGAAATCTGTCAATACCTTGTTCTCATTTGAAGCGCAGATGAACCTGCCAACAGGTATTCCCATCTGCTTCGCATAGTATGCTGCCAGTATGTTTCCAAAGTTTCCTGTAGGCACAACAACATTTATTTTTTCTCCCGGCTTTACAGCTCCGTTTTCCAGCATTTTTACATATGCATAAACATAGTATGCCACCTGAGGAACAAGTCTTCCTATATTTATTGAATTTGCGGAAGACAGCCTTATGCCTTTTTTATCCAAGCTCTCCCCAAAGCTGTCGTCATTAAATATACGCTTAACACCTGTCTGCGCATCATCAAAATTTCCTTTTATCGCATACACATGGGTGTTTTGGCCTTCCTGGGTCGTCATCTGCCTTTCCTGCACCTGACTGACACCCTCTTTTGGATAAAAGACCACAATTTCTGTGCCTTCCACATCCGCAAAGCCTTCAAGCGCCGCTTTTCCCGTATCTCCCGATGTTGCTGTTAAAATGCATATCTTCTTATCCACCTTTTCCTTTTTCATGGCAGTCGTAAGCAGATAAGGCAGTATAGAAAGTGCCATATCTTTAAATGCCGCAGTCTTTCCATGATAAAGTTCTAAAAAGTATGTATCACCGCCCTTGACAAGCGGAGCTATCTCACTGCTCTCAAACTTGCTGTCGTAGGCGCCTTCAATACATTTTTTCATTTCCTCTTCACTATAGTCCGTAAAGAAAGCCGAAATAACCTTAAACGCAATCTCCTGATAGCTTTTTCCTTTCAGTTCTTCTGCTCTGCATGGTAATGAAGGGAATTCCACGGGAACATAAAGCCCCTTATCTTCAGCTATGCCCTGAATAACTGCCTGTGCTGCTGTCTTTTCATTTAAACTTCCTCTTGTACTTACATATTTCATGCTATTCAGTCTCCTTTATCCTTTTATTTCAAAATTCCTCTTTATTATTGTCAAATATTCTCATGGATAATGTGAATTTTATCAAAATTTTTGTTATATTTCAATAATTAAGATATATTATTTTGTACCCCTTACCCAATTTTTTTCGACGATATTCGGTAATTTTCGATAAAAATCCAGTTTTTTCAAGCTTTTAGGTCAATAAAATTATTTTTGTGGTATGAAAATACTGATTATGATATACTTTTAATATACTATTTATTTAAGTCTGACTTTTAAGGGAGGTACACCATGTATTTTGGAAGCGTCCGTTTCTATAAACATTTAATTCTGATTATTATTTCCGTATTAGTGATTTCTTCCATTATATGCTGTATCTGTATGGGCATAAGCAACAGCAACATGAAAAAAATACTGGCTGCAAACGGACTTTCCGATGACCCTGATGCTGTAGGGTCAATGATTGTCAGTGATGATCCCGTCTTGATTGAGCGGGAAAAAATGTCCCAGTATTACCTGACATCCTATCCTTATCATGACCTTTACCCTCAGCTTAATATCGACAACGATTTCATATATGCAGATGATATTTCAAAATCCGTATATCTCACTTTTGATGACGGGCCTTCGAGCCTGACATCACAGATTCTGGATATATTGAAAGAGAAGGATGTCCGGGCTACCTTTTTTATAAATTACAGTGACAGTCTCGAATCACAGAACCTATATAAAAGAATGCTTCAGGACGGACATACTATAGGCGTTCACAGTACCTGCCACCAGTATGCCACAATTTATCAGTCCACCCAGTCTTATCTGGATGATTTTGCACAGACCGCATTTATGCTTGAACAGGTCACCGGTGTAAAGCCTGAAATATTCAGATTTCCCGGCGGCAGCGTAAATTCCTACAATAAAGCGGTTTACCAGCAGACAATAGCCGAAATGGTCCGCAGAGGATATACTTATTACGATTGGAATGTATCTGCTGATGATGCAACCAGCACCGTTTCTTCTGAGCAGATTTACAACAACGTGGTTGCGGGTGTCCAGAAGAACAATAAGTCTATTGTGCTGCTGCATGACGCAAGCGATAAATTTGATACTGTTTCCGCGCTTTCGGACATTATCGATACACTGCGTTCCCAGGGCTACACTTTCCATGCTCTTGACAAGGATGTCAAGCCTGTAGCATTTGACTATGTAGACTAATATGGTAAAATAGGATAAGGTTCTGCTCCTTTTGGGAAACGGACCTTATTTTTAAGCTTTAAATCACATAAAACAATTAATAAATAATAAATGGAGGAAATTAAATATGGATTACAATAAACTGGCTGAACTGCTGTTTCCGCACATCACCAGAACACCCGATTATTATGAGGAAATTTTCCCTGAAAGAAAGCTTCCTGAAGGTGCAAAGGTAACAAGGCTTGGTCCGAGTCCTACAGGTTTCATACATCTGGGCAACCTCTACGGTGCTTTTGTTGATGAAAGGCTCGCACATCAGAGCGGAGGTACTTTTTATCTGAGAATAGAAGATACAGACGACAAGCGTTATGTTGACGGTGCTGTTGATGTTATCATCAATTCCCTCAGATTCTTTGATATAAAATTTGATGAAGGAGCTACAATCGACGGACATATAGGTGATTACGGTCCTTACTATCAGAGTCAGCGTGCAGAAATTTACCAATGCTTTGCAAAGGAGCTTGTAAAGAAGGGACAGGCTTACCCTTGTTTCCTTACAGCCGAAGAACTTGAGGAAATCCACGCAAAGCAGGAAGCCAATAAAGAAAATTTCGGTATTTACGGCAAGTGGGCGGTAAACAGAAACCTTTCCCTTGAAGAAATAGAAAACAAGATAAAAGAAGGCATTCCTTATGTTGTAAGGTTGAAATCAGACGGAAACCACGAACTTCCTGCTGAAGAAATCCGCACAATTTCAGTTGATGACGGTATCAGGGGAATCCTGACTATGCCGGAAAACAATCAGGATGTCGTTATCCTTAAAGCAAACGGCATACCTACCTATCACTTTGCACATGTCGTGGATGATCACTTCATGAGAACTACACATGTGGTAAGAGGTGCTGAATGGCTTCCTTCACTGCCAATCCATGTTGAGCTTTTCGATAAGCTTGGTTTCGATATGCCTGTGTTCTGTCATACAGCACAGCTTATGAAGCTTGATGAGGAAGGAAACAAGAGAAAGCTTTCAAAAAGAAAGGATCCTGAGCTTTCACTTGATTACTACAGAAACGAAGGATACCACCCTGCAGCTGTCAGAGAATACCTGCTCACCATTTTAAACTCAAACTTTGAAGAATGGCGTATGGAAAACCCTGATGCTCCGATTGAGGATTTTGAATTTACTACTGAAAAAATGAGCAACTCAGGTGCATTGTTTGACCTTAACAAGCTTAACGACATATGTAAGGACGTACTTGTTAAAATTCCTGCTTCAGAGCTGTGCACATTTATGAAGGACTGGGCAAGAGAGTTTAAACCTGAGATTTTACATCTGTTTGAAGGACATGAAGAATATATCGAAAAGATTCTGGATTTAGGCAGAGACGGCGCTAAGCCAAGAAAAGATTTAATCTATGCTAAGCAGATATTCGAATTTATCAGCTATTTCTTTGATGACTACTTCAAGATTGAGGATGCAAATCCTGAAAACGTAAGTGACGAAGATGCCAAGGCTATCTTAAAGTCTTATCTTGACAGCTACGACCACAACGACGACCAGTCTGCATGGTTTGATAAAATCAGAAACATTGCAACTGAACTCGGCTATGCCGCTAAACCAAAGGATTATAAGAAAAACCCTGACCAGTATAAGGGTCATGTGGGAGATGTAAGTACAGTTATCCGCATCGCAGTCATGGGCAGAAGCCAGTCTCCTGATGTATGGGAAATCCAGCAGATTCTCGG
>JBJETA010000015.1:0-23123 GCA_051883075.1 Anaerovoracaceae bacterium | reverse complement strand
CATCAGCTGTATTCTTGTTAAGATTTTGTTTGGATATGATAACAGCTTATATGATAAGTAGAATTCCTTCTGAGGAAGAGTCTGGATATCGCCGCCGTAAGCAACTGTAAGGGAGTCATATTCCAGAATTGTGTTTCCTACGGTAAGCTTATGTTCATTGACAATCTTTGAGCGACGGAGAAGTGCTTTTATCCTGAGAAGCATTTCCTCTTCATCCACCGGTTTTGTCATATAGTCATCAGTTCCGACCAGGAATCCTTTTTTCTTATCCTCAGGCTGCAGCTTTGCGGTTACCATGAGAATAGGAATATCATAATCAGCTTTTCTCAGCTCATCGGTAAGCTCGTATCCATCCATATTCGGCATCATGATATCCATAATGATGAGATCCACCTGCTGGCTGTCAAGAATGTCAAGGGCCTTAAGTCCGTCAGAGGCAAGAATAGGGTGATAGCCCGCATCTTCCAATACAACCTGCATAAGTCTGCTCGTATGTTTATCGTCTTCAACTACCAATATATTAAACATAAAACGCCTCCTTTTATACTGATACGTTGTACACATTTTATCATTGAAAGTCTATCAGCAAAATATAAATTTAAAATAAACAAAAAACAGAAGTAAAAACAATGGTATTTAAATTAAAAATAAACAAAAAATAGCAATTTGTTAATCTTCAGTTTTTGTTCCTTTTCTATTATAATGAAATAGTTCAGAATGAGAAAAAATTTGTTTAAGAAAGGTGAGGCTTTAGAATGAAAAAAAAGAAAAATCTTATTATCGTCGCAGTTGTTGTGGTGGTACTTGCGATTCTGATTATTCCAAGAGCAATGGATAAAGAAACGTATGATGAAATACTGCCGCCTACTGTAGAAGTTGAAAATCCCATGACAGGGAACATTGCGGTTTCAAGCAGCTTAATCGGAAAGATTGAGCCGTCTGAAGTAGTATATATAAATTCGGATTTGGGAGGAGAAGTGCAGAGCGTAAACGTTAAGGCAGGGGATATGGTTTCTGCCGGACAGGTGCTTTGTACTATTGAAAACAAACAGCTGCAGTCTTTAAGCAACAGTATCGAGTCTGCAAGAATTGCACTTAACAATGCCCAGAATGCATACGACAGAACCAAGGTTTTGTATGAAAACGGCGGAGTTTCAAAGGAGAGCTTTGAAGCTGCGGAATCAGCATTGTCAAATGCAAAGCTTCAGTACAATACAACGGTAAATACATATGACATTCAGGCGGACAACAGTATTATTGTCAGCCCTATAAGCGGCAAGGTTGAAAGCTGTGATGTAGAAGTGTTCGACAAGGTATCTTCACAGAATGTTTTATTTGTTATTTCAACAGTAGACAGCGAAAAGGTTCTGAAGTTCAGTGTAACGGAAAACATTGTGAAGGGTCTGAATGTAGGCGATGCAATCAGTCTTGAAAAAGCAGGAACAGACTATCGCGGAGTTATTACTGAAGTAAGCAGCATGGTAGATGCATCAACAGGACTTTTTGATGTAAAGGCTATGATAGAAAACGGAGAAAACCTTGCAACCGGAACATCGGCAAAGGTATGGGTTACATCAGACAGAGCATCGGATGTTATGGTAATACCTGTGGATGCTGTTTATTATGAAAACGGGGAATCATTTGTATATACTTATGTAGACGGAAAGGCAAAGCAGACTTTTATTGAAATAGGACTTTCGGATCAGAACAATGCAGAAGTTCTGTCAGGACTTACAAAGAGCGACAAAGTTATTACAACATGGAACTCAGAACTTTATGATGATGCAGAGGTAACCTTGGCAAAAGACAAAAAAGAAACTAAGTAAGGGGGCAGGAGAATGGGATTTACCAGATTTGTACTGCGCAGACCGGTAACTGCCGTACTTTGCGTAGTATCACTTTTTGTATTCGGTATATCTTCGATAATGGGGGCGAAGCTTGAACTGACCCCTGAGATGGAGATGCCGGTTATGCTTGTGGCAACTACATACGGAGGCGCCAGCCCTGACGATATTGATGAGCTGGTCAGCAAACCCATAGAAGACCAGATAGACACCATATCGGGTGTAGATTCAGTCATGTCGTATTCGATGGAAAATATTTCACTTGTTATCATTCAGTACGAATACGGAACAAATCTTGATACGGCATATCTGGATTTAAAAAAGGAAATGGACCGTATTGAAAGAGATTTGCCTGATGATGCGGATTCTCCGACTATTGTAGAGATGGATATAAATGATATGCCTACAATTATGATGTCGGTAAAAAATGAAAAGCAGGCAAATTTATATAACTATGTAAATGAACAGATTATACCTGAATTTGAAAAGATAAACTCTGTTGCGAGTGTAGATACGACCGGTGGTCAGGCTTCTTATGTAAGGATACAGCTCAATGCAGATAAGCTTGCGCAGTATAACCTGAATATGAATTCGGTCGTTCAGGCTATCGCCGCTGCGGACTTTGCATATCCTGCAGGCTCAACTGCCGTAGGAGGACTTGATTTATCAGTATCTACGGAAGTATCCTTTGATGATATTGACAGTCTGAAAACAATTCCTATTTCGGTAGGAAACGGCAATGTAATATATCTTCAGGATGTTGCAAATGTGTATGAAGCGCTTGAAGAGGAAACAAGTATCAGCCGTTACAATGGCGAAGATACTATCACACTTGCAATGAAAAAGCAGCAGGGTAAGACAGACATTGAAGTTTCAAATGATGTAATGAAAACTGTTGAAAAGCTGAAGGCTGCAGATCCTAACCTTGATATGAGGATTATTATGGATACAAGTGATCAGATTAAGTCTGCACTGAAGAGCGTAGTACAGACTCTGATTATGGCCATTATCACGGCGATGATTATTATCTTCCTGTTCTTTGGTGAGCCTAAAGCATCACTTATTGTAGGAAGTTCCATCCCTGTGGCGATATTCTCGGCACTGTTCATGATGAATATGATGGGCTTCTCGTTAAATATGCTTACGTTGGGAGCGTTGGTACTCGGTGTAGGTATGATGGTAGATAACTCTATCGTAGTATTGGAAAGCTGTTTCAGAGGTGCTGAAAATCTTATTTCGGAAGAGACTTATTTCAGCAGAGAGGACGCAAAAGTTTCCAATTATAAGAAGGCAGCCCTTGAAGGTACGCGTATGGTTGTAAATTCAGTTATAGGTTCAACTGTTACAACCTGCGTAGTATTTTTACCTCTTGCAGTACTAAATGGTATGAGTGGACAGATGTTTAAACCTCTGGGATTCACTATCGTATTTTGTATGGTTGCATCATTGATTTCCGCCATTACCATAGTTCCTCTTTGCTATGCTCTTTACAGACCTGCGGAGAGGAAGGAGGCGCCTGCAAACAAGATAATCAGAAAGCTGCAGAACAAATACAGAGAATGGATGAAGGTTATCCTGCCAAAGAGAAAGACTGTTATTGCTGTTTCTGTAGTTCTGTTAATACTATCCTTTGTTGCGGCAGGAACACTTGACACAGATCTAATGACTACGGTTGGAAACGGTTCTGTTGAGATAACGATAGAAACAAGACCGGGTCTTTCGGTAGAAGAAGTAGACAAGATTATAACACCTATAGAAAAATTTGTTTCTGAAGATGAAAATATTGAGGAATATACGGTTTCCTTCGGCGGAACGGCCATGAGCACGTCGGGAAGCAATGCATCCATAACAGCATACCTGTATGATGATGCAAAAGTGGATGAAGAAGAACTGATAAAGCTCTGGAAGCCTACAATGAACAGTTTCTCAAACTGCAGAATTACCATGGACGAAGGCTCTGATATGAGCATGTCAATTGATAACAGCAGTTATGAATTAATCCTTCAGAGCACTCAGTATGATGAGCTGAAGGAAACTTCAGATAAGATTGTAAAACAGCTGAAACGAAGAGACGATGTAAATATGGTACACTCAACTCTGGAAAATGCAGCTCCGGTTGTCAAAGTAACTGTTGATCCTCTCAAAGCGGCAGCAGAGGGGCTTTCACCGGTACAGGTAGGAGCAACCATAAATCAGATGCTCAGCGGTGTTGAAGCGACTACAATGGATATTAATGAAGAGGAAGTAAGTGTAATGGTAGAGTATGCCGAAGATGAGTATGATACTCTGGATAAGGTAAGAGGCATAACACTTACAAACTCCATGGGAGGTTCTGTGGCCTTAAAGGATATTGCTGAAATAGGCTTCAAAGACAGCCCTCAGACTCTGGAAAGAGTAGATAAGCAATACAGGGTAACAATTACTGCTGAATATACGGATAAGGCAACGGAAAAAACAGGAGAATTCCTTGATAAGTACTTTGAAAAAACTTATCTGAATGATACTGTTACCCTTGCGCAGAACTCACAGGAAGAAATGATGGTTGAAGAATTTACTGCTTTGGGCACCGCCATTTTGACAGCGGTATTCCTTCTGTTCGTAGTAATGGCTGCACAGTTTGAATCTCCTAGATTCTCAATCATGGTTATGACTACGATACCGTTCTCACTTATTGGTTCCTTCGGATTGCTGTTCCTGTTTGACGTGCCTATCAGTATGACATCACTGTTAGGATTCCTGATATTAATTGGTACGGTAGTAAATAACGGTATTCTTTATGTGGATACGGTAAACCAGCTGAAGGATGACAGACCTCTTAAGGAAGCGGTTGTTGATGCGGGAGTTATCCGTATGAGACCTATATTTATGACTACGCTTACTACTATTGTAGCTATGATACCTCTGGCTCTTGGCTACGGTGACAGCGGAGAAATGCTGCAGGGTCTTGCTCTTGTAGACGTGGGTGGACTTATTGCTTCAACAGTTCTTGCTCTTCTGATGCTTCCTGTATATTACCTTGTAATAAACGGAAAACCTACAAAGAGAAGAACCATGAAGGATAAGATATTTGAATAAAAACCTTTTTTAGACAAAAACATAAAAAACTCTGAACCGGGTCGGCATGTAGCCGAACCGGCTTCAGAGTTTTTTATTAATTGCCCTTTACCAGTTCAAGAAAGTATTTATGTATTCGTGTATCTCTGCCAAGCTCGGGATGAAAAGCAAGACCTATCTGATTTTTATATTTAACCCCTACAATTTTGTCTTCTGCCATAGCGAGGATTTCCACATCATTGTCTGATGATACCACATAAGGAGCGCGGATAAAGGTCATTTCAAAGATGCCGATGTGCTCCATATGATATGAGGATGTGAAGCTCCCAAGCTGTCTGCCGTATGCATTGCGTTTCACGCATACAGGCAGAGTTGCAAAATATCTGTTTTTGTCGTTTTCAATATTTTCCGAAAGAAGTATAAGCCCGGCACAGGTTGCCAGGACGGGCATACCGTTTTCTATTTTTTCTTTCAGCGTGTTAAACATGTCCAGCTCATGAAGCAGCTTTCCCTGGACAGTGCTTTCGCCACCGGGAAGAACAAGGCCGTCGAGAGTATCATCTATATCGGAAAGCTGACGGAGTTCAACACAATCGGCTCCCAGAGATTCCAGCATGCTTCTGTGCTCCGCAAAAGCCCCCTGAAGTGCTAAAATTCCAATTTTCATATTTGCCTATATACCCCTTTCCTCCATAATAAGCTTTATTTCCTGCTCGTTTATACCAACCATGGCTTCGCCAAGATCTGCGGAAAGCTCGGCTATAAGCTTTGCATCAGTATAGTTTGTTACTGCCTTTACTATGGCATTTGCTCTTTTTTCAGGATTGCCGGATTTAAATATACCTGAACCGACAAAAACTCCTTCTGCCCCGAGCTGCATCATAAGAGCGGCATCCGCAGGAGTTGCGACACCTCCGGCAGCAAAGTTTACGACAGGAAGACGATTGTGCTCATGCACATAAAGTACAAGTTCATAAGGTACTCTCAGTTCCTTTGCAGCCTCAAACAGCTCGTCGGCACGCATGCCCCTTATCTGTGCAATCTGGGAATTCATTTTTCTCATGTGCCTTACAGCCTGGATAATATCACCTGTTCCCGGTTCTCCCTTTGTTCTTATCATTGAGGCACCCTCGTTTATTCTTCTCAGTGCTTCTCCCAGATCCCTGGCTCCGCACACGAAAGGAACCCTGAAACCTGTCTTGTCTATGTGATAAACATCATCCGCGGGAGAAAGAACCTCGGACTCATCTATGTAATCTATTTCAAGAGCCTCCAAAACCTGGGCTTCAACGAAATGGCCTATTCTGCATTTTGCCATAACAGGAATGCTTACAGCATCCTGAATACCTTTAATCATCTTAGGATCGCTCATACGCGAAATACCGCCGGCAGCCCTGATATCCGCAGGAATACGCTCCAGAGCCATAACTGCGCAGGCACCTGCCGCTTCTGCTATTTTTGCCTGCTCAGGAGTTGTAACATCCATAATTACCCCGCCTTTTAACATTTGTGCAAGCCCTTTGTTTAATTCGTACTGTCTGTTATCCATAAAAACCTCCGTATGTTATTTTGATAATATTTTTATCGCTTCAGCTTCTCTTGCTCCCGCGACGATTATATGCTACACTAAAACTGGACATATAAAAATGCTCAAAATGTTTTGATTTTTTATAGCCAGATAGGAGAAGAAAATTGCTGACATATACTTTTGACAACATAGGCACGGATTCAATGTACGAATACCTTTACCGATGCATAAAAAACGATATAATAAGCGGAAATTTAAAGGGGGATGAGCATCTCCCGTCAAAAAGAAGCTTTGCAAAGCATTTGGGAGTAAGTACCATTACTGTGGAAAATGCATATGGCCAGCTGATAAGCGAGGGATATATTTACACAATACCAAAGCGTGGATATTTTGTTGCGAATATATCGGGCATAGAAAAAATAAAATCTTCAGCCACGGTGTCAGGCATTATTACACCAAAGGAACCCCCTGAATATATTGAGAATTTTTCAGGCAATAATGCCAACCCTGAAAGCTTCCCTTTTTCCATATGGGCGAAGCTTATGCGTGAAACCTTTTCCGAAAATGAAAAGGAGCTTATGATTAACTCACCCAGCTCAGGGATAATGCTTCTGAGGCAGGCTGTTGCTGACCACCTGAAATCTTTTCGCGGAATGTCAGCGGACCCGGAGCAGATCATAATAGGCGCGGGAACAGAATATCTTTACGGTGTGCTTATACAGCTTCTGGGTCGTCAGAAAACGTATTGTGTTGAAAATCCGGGATATCAGAAAATAGGACAGATATATAAAAGTCATGAAGTAACATGCCGCTATGCCGATATGGACGGACAGGGAATAACGGCAGAAGGCATAAGAAATGCGGAAGCGGATGTGGTACATATAAGCCCTACACACCATTTTCCCACGGGAATCACAATGCCGGTAAACAGACGATATGAGCTTCTGGCATGGGCAAATGAAAAAGAGGGAAGATATATAATAGAAGACGATTATGACAGTGAATTCAGGATGACAGGCAGACCTATTCCGTCTTTACAGAGCATAGACGTCAGTGAAAAGGTTATTTACATAAATACTTTTTCAAAATCGTTGGCACCGACTATACGAATAAGCTACATGGTGCTGCCTCCGCATCTGGTAAACAGGTTTTACGAGAAAATGTCATTTTATTCGTGCACGGTATCAACCTTTGAACAGTACACGCTGGCAAGATTCATAAACGACGGGTATTTTGAGAAGCATATAAACAGAATGAGAAATTTCTACAGCAGGCAGAGAGAGCAGGTCATGGAGATTATAAATAAAAGCTCCCTGAAAGATGTCTGCAGGATTATAGAAAAGGATTCAGGGCTGCATTTCCTGCTGTGCCTTGATACGGAGGTGCCGGATGAACAGCTTATAAAAAGGCTTTCTGAAAAGAAAATACATATTACGGCATTGGCCGGGTATTACCGCAGACCTCCTGAAACAGCAGCGCATACTTTTATTTTTAACTATTCAAATCTCAATATGTGCAGGCTGGAAGAAGCGTTGGAACAAATACGCATCTGCATGGAAAAATAAAATAAAAAACCGCATTTGCCATAGCCAGGTATGACAAATGCGGGAATGCCGCAGATTTATCAGCAGTTTTTCAGATATTCCACTTCCTGAGGCGTAAGCTTGCGGTAATGTCCTACCATGAGCCTTCCGAGACGCAAATCGCCGACAGCGATTCTTTCAAGCTCCTGGACTTTGTTGCCGACAGCAGCGAACATTTTTCGGACCTGCCTGTTTTTTCCCTCGTAAATCTGTATTTCCACTATTGCGGAACGCTCACCCTGTTTGATGACCTTTACCTTTGCTTTTGATGTGACAAAACCACCGATATCCACACCGCGTTCAAGCTTTGCGATTTTTTCTTTTGACAGAACGCCTGCTACTCTGGCACGATAAGTTTTATATATGTGATGCTTAGGGTGCGTAAGTCTGTATGCCAGATCCCCGTCGTTTGTCATAAGGAGAAGCCCCGAAGTGTTATAGTCAAGTCTGCCTATTGAAAAAAGCCTTGCATCAACATCCGAAACCAGATCCTGAACGGTCAGCCTTCCCTTTTCGTCACTTGAAGATGTGATATATCCAAGAGGCTTATTGAGCATGATATATACAGGTTTCTGGGAAATCCCGTCTATACGTCTGCCGTTTACTTCTACCACATCGCCGTCTTTGACATCATAGCCCATTTCTTTTACGGTGATACCGTTCACTTTAACATTGCCGTTTGCTGTAAGCTCATCAGCTTTGCGCCTGCTTGCCACACCTGCCTGTGCAATATATTTGTTTAATCTCATTTTTTATTCTACCTCCGTCTGCTTAAATCACTTCAATCCCGGTTAGTATGGGTAGTATATCAAAAAAATAAAAAAAAGTCCACGAGAGTGTTGTAATTGTGTTAATTTTTGTTAAACTAGATTAGAACTGCTTTTGTAAGAATGGGCATATTGCCTGAATGACAGAGAGTTTTGACGGAGGGGAACATGACAAAGCAAATGCAGAAAAAAATCATTATACTTGCAATGTTTGCAGGGGAAATAATGATGAAAAACGGAGCGGAGATTTACAGAGTTGAAGATACAATAAGCAGAATCTGCAAAGCCTGCAGAATACCTTTTGTGGAGGTATTTGTAACTCCGACAGGCATGTTCCTGTCAGTAGACAACGGTAAAGACGGGGAAATGATGACATACCTGAAGAGGATAAAAGGGACAAAGACAGATTTGGGAAAGATTTCCGAAACAAATCAGTTTTCCAGAGATTTTGTTACAACTGATCTTTCTGTCGATGAAGGTATGGAGTGGCTTAAAAAAATATCACATTCAAAGCCTTACCCTCTGTGGGTGAGGACCCTTATAGGAGCTGTATCCTGTGCCTGCTTCAGCATTATGTTTGACGGAAGCTGGGCTGATTTTCCTGCAGCCTTCCTTGTTGGGGCGGCAAGCTACCTTTTTTCGCTGTGCTTTGATTTCCTTGAAACGAATTATTTTATAAAGGGCTTCTGCTGCACGGCATTTGCAACTGTGTCGGCACTCATATGTGTTTCGGTGGGAATAGGACAGTCTTACGGTCCTGTCATTATCGGCGCACTTATGCTTTTTGTGCCGGGAGTGGCGATAACAAACTCCATAAGGGACTTTTTAAACGGAGATATGCTGTCGGGACTTGCGAGAATGGCGGAGGCTTTCTGCATAGCGGTTTCTCTTGGCGCAGGAGCAGGTATTGTCCTCAGAACATGGATTATGTTGGGGGGTGTGCTTGGATGAATTACGCTTTACAGTTTTTACTGGGTTTTCTATCTACCATAGGGTTTGCGGTTTTGTTTCATGTACCCAGAAAAAATATAATTCTTTCAAGCATAGTAGGCGCAATAGGCTGGACAATATTTGTTTTTTTCAGGGATGAGTTTGGAAGTGCGTTTATAGGCGGATTTCTGGCATCCTGTGCGATAGGGTTCGGAGCGGATTTAAATGCAAGGCTCTGCAGAGAGCCTGCAACGGTATTCATAATACCGGGAATTATTCCTCTTGTACCCGGTGCGGGGATGTATTACACTACTTTGTATCTAATAAACGGGCAGCTGGAAACGGCGGCCATGAAGGGGACGGAAACTCTGCTGATGGCAGGGGCTATTTCAGTAGGTCTTCTTACTGAAGAATCACTTTTCAGAATATATCTGGTTTTGAAGCATAAGCTTACAGGGACAAAGAACCTAAAGGGAGCTTAATTTTGCGGTAAAGTACAGGATGGTGTAAACAATGAAAAAAATTTTGGCAATAGACGACAGCCAGTTTAACCTGCTGATAGTCCAGCAGGCTTTGGAGAAAGAATATGAGGTAATAACAAAACTTAACGGTAAAGAAGGAATTGAATATGCAAAAACTCACCCTGTTGATTTAATCCTGCTTGATATAGAAATGCCGGATCTGGATGGAATCAATACTATGAAGATTCTAAAAAGACATCCGAGAACTGCACGGATTCCGATTATCTTTTTAACAGGTGTTGCCAATCATGAGGTTGAAAAGGCGTGCCTTGATTTAGGGGCGAGAGACTTTATAACAAAGCCGTTTAATGAACCGGTTATGAGACAGCGTATAAAGATTGTCCTTGAACTTGAAGCCTTAAGAACCGACCTTGAAAAACAGGTAAAAAACAAAACTGAGCAGCTTGAGAAGCTTACTGCACAGATTATAACCGTATTTTCAAACAGCGTTGATCCGCTTACAGGGCTGTGGAGCAGAATGTACATTGAACAGAAGGTAAATTCTGAGATAGATGAATTTACGCTGACCGGTGCGATGGCTGTTATAGATCTGGATGATTTCAGGGTTCTCAATGATGCTCTTGGCTATGAAAGAGGAGATGCATGTCTGAAAGCGGTAGGTGAGTGCATAAAAAAATGTACAGAGGAAAATGATATTGCAGCAAGAGGCGGCGCAAATGAATTTATCATGTATTTCCCTGATGTTACACTTAAGGAAGAAGTAGAAGCGAAGGTAAAAGCTGTTACGGACTCTGTAAGGGAAGTGCTTGCCGAAAACAAGTTTCACGGCATAACAATGTCTGTTGGTATTGCGATGATGCTGGAGGCAGGAAACTGCTTCAGCGCAGTATATTTTGCGGCTGAAAAAGCACTTCACAGCGTTAAAACAGGCGGCAAAAACGGCATTGCGTTTTACAGCATGAAGGAATAAATAAAAAACTTAAGGGAATAAGCCCTCGTGATTCGGAATATGCTTATATGTGCATATTTTGAATCAGGGGGGCTTATTTTTATGTATAAGGTTATAGTCATAGGCGGAGGCTGGAGCGGCTGTGCGGCAGCAATTGCGGCGAAGAAAGCGGGTGCTTCTGTAACTGTTGTTGAAAAAACAGACCTGCTTCTCGGGCTGGGGAATGTAGGCGGAATCATGCGGAATAACGGCAGGTATACTGCGGCGGAGGAAAACATTGCTTTGGGGGCCTGGGAACTGTTTGACATTACCGATAGATGCTCAAGGCATACAGATATAGATTTTCCGGGGCATAAGCATGCAAGTCTTTATGATGTCATGAAGGTTGAGCCTGAGGTGCGAAGACTGCTGAAAAAAATGGGGATACAGGTAAGACTTACGACAAGGGTTATAGACGTAAATCTGACGAAAGACGGCAGGATAGAAAGCCTTGTGGCTGTGCCGTCGGATACTGCGGCGTATACAGAACTGAAAACAGAAATCATGGAGGCAGATGCTTTTGTGGAATGTACAGGAAGCACGGGCCCTATGGGAAACTGCGTTACATACGGAAACGGCTGCTGCATGTGCATTTTGAGATGTCCTGCCTTTGGACCCAGAGTAAGCATATCACAGAAGGCAGGTGCCGCTGATTTGATGGGGATGCGGAAAGATGGTTCCTACGGAGCGTTCAGCGGTTCGGGAAAGCTTGAAAAAGCGACATTGTCAGAAGAAATAAGAAGGGAACTGGACGAAAAGGGAGTGGCTGTCATACCGGTACAGGATGAGGAAGAGGATTTCCGTAGAAAAAAGCTTGATATGAAGGTCTGCCAGCAGTATGCCCTGGGAGAGTATGCCGAAAACATCATACTGCTTGATACCGGATATGCCAAGATAATGACCCCGTTTTACCCTCTTGAGAAGCTGAGAAAAATAAAGGGCTTTGAAAACGCCAGATATGCAGATCCATATGCGGGCGGAAAAGGAAATTCCATAAGGTATTTGTCTGTGACGGAACGGGAAACCAATATGCAGGTCTCAGGTGTGGAAAATCTTTTCTGCGGGGGAGAAAAATCAGGACTTTTTGTAGGTCATACAGAAGCTATCTCAACAGGCAGCTTGGCGGGAAACAATTGTGTCAGATATCTTGCGGGTGCGGAAGAACTGATATTGCCGGATACTCTGGCAATAGGAGATCTGGTGGCATTTGCAAAATCGCAGATGAGGTCTGAAGAAGGATTGAAAACAAGATTTACATTTGCGGGTGCGGAATATTTTAAACGGATGAAAGAAAAAGGACTGTATAGCACTGACCGTGAAGAAATCAGACAAAGGGTGGAGAAAGAAGGCCTGACGGGGATATATGAGCTGATTGTATAGTATGTCGTAATTCGGGGGAAATTGGCGAAATGTCTGAAAAAATGGTAGCCAGGCGCATTGACGGTTATTTTGTGAAAATGTATACTTAGTTCAAATGATGAAACACCCTGCATTGAAGTAAATGAAAAGGAGGAAATTTTCTTTGGAAAGGACAATTTTTGTAATAGGACATAAAAATCCCGATACAGATTCCATATGTTCGGCAATAGCTTATGCGCATCTTAAAAACAGAATTGCGGAGAGAGACGGAAAGACAGCCTGTTATGAGCCGAGAAGAGCGGGACAGATAAACAATGAAACAAAGTACGTTCTGGAAACCTTTGGAACAGAGCCTCCAAAGTTTGTATCTGATGTGGGTACGCAGATAAAGGATGTGGAGATAAAGCCTATTGAAGGTATAGATAAAAAACTTTCCCTTAAAAATGCGTGGAACATGATGAAGGATACTTCGAATGTGACACTTCCGGTTGTGGCGGAGGGAAAGCTTGAGGGCATAATATCGGTAAATGATATCGCCACCGCAAATATGGATGTGTTTGAAACGGAAATTCTGTCATTATCAAAAACACCATATAAAAATATACTGGACACCCTTGAAGGAACCATGATAGTAGGTGAAGAAGAGGGTGTGGTAGAAAAGGGTAAAATTCTTGTAGGTGCGGCGAATCCGGATATTATGGAGGAATTTATCGAGGACGGGGACATTCTCCTGACAGGAAACCGCTTTGAATCGCATTTGTGTGCAATAGAGATGAACGCCGGATGTATCGTTGTATGTGCGGGCTCTTCGGTATCAAAGACAATAAAGAAGCTTGCGGAAAAGAGCGGCTGCAGGATTATAGCTACTGATTATGCCACTTATGCGGCTGCAAGAATTATAAACCAGAGCACACCTATAGAATATTTTATGAAAAAAGAGAATATCGTGAGCTTCAGTGAAGAAGACTTTGTCAGCGATATGAAGGACACTGTAACAAAGATAAGACACAGGGATTTTCCGGTACTGGATAAAGACGGAAACTATAAAGGAATGCTTTCGAGGCGTTCGCTCATAAATATACCGGGTAAGAAGATTATTCTTGTTGACCACAACGAGAAGGCACAGGCGGTGGACGGTATTGAAGAGGCTGAGATTCTTGAAATCATTGATCATCACAGACTTGGAAGCATTGAAACCGTAGCTCCCGTTTATTTCAGAAATCAGCCTCTGGGCTGTACGGCAACTATTATATATCAGATGTATGATGAGCAGAATGTAAAAATAGATAAAGCTATAGCAGGGCTTTTGTGTTCTGCTATTTTATCGGACACTTTGATGTTCCGGTCACCTACCTGTACTCCGCTGGACAGGCTGGCTGCTGAAAGACTTGCGGATATAGCAGGTATAGAGCTTGACAAGCATGCGGAAAATATGTTTCATGCCGGAAGCTCGCTTAAGGATAAGACTACTGAAGAGATTTTTTATCAGGATTACAAGAAGTTTACAAGCAGTGGTATTAAGTTCGGGGCGGGACAGATTTCTTCCATGGAGGCGCAGGAGCTGGCGGCATTAAAGCCAAGACTTTTGGAGTTTATGCAGAATGCTATCAAAACCTCAAGTGCGGATATGCTGTTCTTTATGCTTACGGACATTATCGGGGAGGTTACGGAACTTCTTTATGTAGGTGAAAATGCAGGAGAAATTGTGGCTAAAGCCTTTGGCGACGGTGCGGGTGAACATTCCATGATGATAAAGGACGTGGTATCCCGAAAGAAACAGCTTATTCCGGTACTGATTAATGCCATGCAGAAGTAAAAACGGATATTATTGTGAGATACAGAGAGGAAAGACGGTTATGTATATAAATGTGGGAGATAAACTGTTTCTGCCCGAGGGTGATGATTACAGTAAACAGGAATTTGACAGACGGCGAGAGGAACTGGAGCTGCAGGGTCAGAATATACTTAAAGAGCTGCGCGGAAGTGTTAAAGAGGCAGCGGGGGTAAAAATCGGAGAAGGAAAGAAAAAACTCACATATAAAGAGATATTGGAACAGACGGCCGCATCAAAATAGCGGCTGTTTTAATTTGAAATTTAAAAACAAAAAACAAAAATGCCTCTGGAGGAACAGAGGCATTTTTAAAAATAAAAAAGATGATGAAGGATTGTTCGTATAAACGAACAATTATGATAAGGAAAACCGGATAAACCGATTTTCTCTTATTCGCTATTAGTGTTGTTTTTATTGTTTTTGGTGTGTTAAATTATTTTCTCTGTGAATCCTTTGGAGTAACGCAAACACCCTTAGCTCTTGCAACGATGATTGGTTCTTCAAGTGAATCAGCAGCTGATGGGCTGATGTCAGGTCTTGCAGCAACAACCTTCTTTGCTACGAATTCCATAGTTCTTGAAGTGTTACCCATCTTTGTGATTTCTCCGTAAACTTCAATGTAGTCACCGGCATATGTAGGTGCTAAGAATTCAACTTCGTCATATCTTAAGAAAAGACCTTCGTCTCCATCTACCTTGATTAATAATTCAGTAGCAAGGTCTCCGAAAAGGTGAACCATATGTGCACCGTCAACTAAGCTTCCACCGTAGTGAGCATCTTTGTGTGACATTCTTAATCTTAATGTTGATGAAACTTTTTCCATTATAACAATCTCCTTTTTATAAAATATATTTTAGACTAAAATAAAATAATGTCGTGTCCAAAAAGGACATAAATAATAATTGCAAAAACCGTGCCAATAGTTTATTATTGAAAATAAGTAAAAACGAACCGATTTTGGTTCACTTGAAAGTTGAGGAAATATGAATATATGGATAAATATGGAATAAACCGGGTACTGGAACCCAAATATGTCCTTCCCACATGTGCATGGAAGCTGGACAACTCCCGGGAAATCGGCCCAAGGGAAATGAGAATATCGGTAAGAAGAATACATATGGAAAATACGAGCTTCAAGCAGATATGTCTTGAAGCCAACAACCAGGAATCCCTCATTAAGGAAAAAATCATGGACATTGTCATGAAAAGAGGGAAAATGCACAATCCGGTTACGGACACAGGCGGTCTTCTTTACGGAGTTATAGATGAGATAGGCGAGGAATATGTAAATGACAAGAATCTGAAGGTCGGAGAAGAAATTCTCTGCAATACCTCTCTGGCAGGGGTGCCTCTGTATATAAACAGAGTGGTGAGCATAGACAAGGCTTATATGCAGATTGAAGTCGAAGGGTATGCAATAGTTTTTGATAAGATTGCAGTTGTAAGAAAGACAGAGGGACTGCCGCTGAACCTGCTTCTTTTTACCTTCAATGAATCGGGAACTTTGTACAGAGTGAGCAAAAATGCGGAGAAAAACAAAACATTTTTGATAGTGGGAAACAATATTCTTACAAATCTTCTTTTTGGATATGTTATAAGAAAAAAGGCCGGGATGAATGCCGAGATTGTCTGCCTTCTGGATAAAAAGACTGATATGACAATTACGGGAAAATCCATAGACAAACTGTTAAGTGAGGTATTTAATGAACTGCATTATGTAAATATCCTGAGACCTGTCGAATGTGTTGAAAAGCTGAAGCTCGAGGACAAATTTGACATGACGGTAAACTGTGCGGATATACAGGGTGCGGAAACCATAAACATTCTTGCGACAAAGAAAGACGGAGACGTAATCTTCGCGAATCTGATAAACAACTACAATATCGCATTGTACATAACGGAATCCATATCAAAGCATCTTAATCTGATGTGCGCAGACGGATACATGGAGGAATATGATGAGTTTGACTTGGAGGTTATAAGAGATCTGGCTCCATACGTAAATGAGGCGGAAACCGCTGCGGGAAGCTTCCACAAAAGTGAAACCAAGCCTATTGTGAAAGAGGAAAAGGTAATGGCTGCGGAGGGATACCGAAACAGCGTTGCTGAAAATTTTATCTGTGAAAGCACAGCTATGCAGAACGTAATGAATGAAATACTGAAGGTTTCAAAATATGACTGCAATGTCATGATTACGGGAGAAACCGGTGTAGGTAAGGATAAAATTGCAAATATCATACAGAAAAACAGTATAAGAAACATGCAGCCCTTCATAAAAATAAACTGTGCCGCCATCGCACCTAACCTGATGGAATCGGAATTCTTCGGATATGAGAAGGGCTCGTTTACGGGAGCAAATGCGGGGGGCAAAAAAGGCTATTTTGAGGCGGCAGATAACGGAATAATCTTTCTCGACGAAGTGGGAGAACTGCCTCTGGATATACAGGCAAAACTTCTCCGCGTAACTCAGGATGGTGAGATTTACAGGGTTGGAGGAACAACTCCGATAAAGACAAATGTCAGAATTATTTCAGCGACAAACAGAAATCTGATTGAGCAGATAGAACAAAAACAGTTCAGGCAGGATTTATACTACAGATTGAATGTTTTCCCTATCAGGGTGCCTTCGCTCAGGGAAAGAACCTCTGAAATACCTGCGTTGATACAGCATTTCATACGTACATACAATGACAAATACGGAATTGTGAGAGGCATAGATAACGAGGCGGTAGAGTACCTTAAACAGCATCAGTGGGTGGGTAATATAAGGGAACTTGAAAATACAATCCAGCGTATATTAATTAGTGCCCAGGGGATGAATATTACACTGATGGATGTAATAAGATGCCTTGAAAGCGGGACTTTTGAGAACATTGATTTTGATGAGGAAAAACAGCTTGAAGCAGTTGTAAACAAAAAAATTACGTTGGACAGCCTGGTTGACAGCTTTGAAAAGGAACTGCTGAGACAGGCATGCGAAAAATACGGTTCAACGAGGAAAACGGCGGAAGCCGTTGGAATCAGCCAGACGCAGCTGGTAAGGAAAAAGAAAAAATATGGTATTTAAAGAGAAAATTTAACAAGAAAACAGAGATTAAAACGAGCGAACCGTTTTTGGTTCGCTCGTTTTAACGTATGAACCTAAAACGGTTCATACAAAACCGCATAGAAATAGCTGATGACAACATAGTTAATCCTAATCATAAAATTTTTAAAAAAAATAGTGTATATTTACAAAAAAATTTTAAAGACTTGTGCCCTTAATATAATATATGTAAGAACTATTTTTTTTGAACCAAATAAAAGAAATGGCACGGATATTGCTTATTACTATGTTGCTAATAAATCAAGCAAATCAAAATTGGTACATTAAAAAATGACGTGAATTTTAGGAGGTATTTATTATGAAAAAAGGTTGTCCTTACGGAACACACAGAGTTATTTCTCCAGAAGGTGTATTACCACAGCCAGCAGATGTTATCGATAACACTATGGAAATCTATGACAATGAAGTTTTAATCGATGTTAAGACTTTAAACATTGACTCAGCTTCATTTACAGAAATTTCAAGAAGAGCAAACGGCGACATCGAAGAAATCAAGAAGACTATGCTTGGTATCGTAGAAAAGGCTGGTAAGCACAAGAATCCATGGACAGGTTCAGGCGGTATGTTAATCGGTACTGTAAAAGAAATCGGACCTGCATATGAAGGCGACTTAAAGGTTGGTGACAAGATTGCTACTCTTGTATCACTTTCACTTACTCCACTTAAAATTTATGAAATCCTTGAAGTAAGACCTGAAATCGACCAGGTTGACATCAAGGGTGAAGCTATCTTATTCCAGAGCGGCATTTATGCTAAGCTTCCTGAAGACATGCCTGAAGGTTTAGCTCTTTCAGCATTAGACGTTGCAGGTGCTCCTGCTCAGACTGCTAAGCTTGTAAAGCCTGGTGACACAGTAGTTGTAATCGGAGGCGGCGGAAAGTCAGGTCTTCTTTGCCTGTATGAAGCTAAGAAGAGAGCCGGTATCACAGGTAAGGTTATCTGCATCGGCGGTTCAGAAAAATCAACTAAGAGAGCTAGAGATTTAGATCTTGCTGACGAATACTTTGCTGCAGACGCTACAAAGGCTGTAGAAGTTTATAACAAGGTTATGGAACTTACAGACGGAAAGCTTGCTGATGTTGTTATCAACTGCGTAAACATTGAAAACACTGAAATGGCTTCAATCTTATGCTGTAAGGATGAAGGTACTGTATACTTCTTCTCAATGGCAACAAGCTTCACAAAGGCTGCATTAGGTGCTGAAGGTGTTGGTAAGGATATCAACATGATCGTTGGTAACGGTTACTGCAAGGGACACGCAGAAGTTACTCTTCAGGAATTAAGAGAACACGAAGGTTTAAGAAAGTTATTCCAGGAAATGTACGCATAGTACATAAAGCGGCAGAGCGCTTGGAACTGGAAATATATCAATAATTTGCTGATTTTATTGTTATATATGTTTTAAATATATGTAATTTATAGGTTATTTAGGAGGAAAGATTTATTATGAAAAAAGGAAGCATTTACGGAACACACAGAGTAATTTCACCTGCAGGAGTTCTTCCTCAGCCGGCTGATGTTATCGACAACACTATGGAAATCTATGATAACGAAGTTCTTATTGATGTTACTACTTTAAACATCGACTCTGCTTCATTCACTCAGATTGAAAATCAGGCACGTCATGATGTTGAAGAAATCAAGAAGATTATCATGGAAATCGTAAACAAGGCAGGCAAGATGAAGAACCCTGTTACAGGTTCAGGCGGTATGTTAATCGGTACTGTAAAGGAAATCGGACCTGCATATGAAGGTAAGCTGAAGGTTGGCGACAAGATTGCTACTTTGGTTTCACTTTCACTTACTCCGTTAAAGATTGATGAAATTCTTGAAGTAAGACCTGAAATCGACCAGGTTGATATCAAGGGTCAGGCTATCTTATTCCAGAGCGGCTTATACGCAGTATTGCCGGAAGATATCCCACAGGGACTGGCTCTTTCAGCATTAGACGTTGCAGGTGCTCCTGCTCAGACTGCTAAGTATGTAAAACCAAATGATACAGTAGTTATCGTTGGAGGCGGCGGAAAGTCAGGTATGCTTGTAACTTATGAAGCAAAGAAGAGAGCCGGCGTTTCAGGTAACGTAATCGTTATCGACGGATTCCAGTCATCAATTGACAGAGCTAAGAGCTTAGGCTATGCAGATCACTATGTAGTTGCAGATGCTACAAACGCTGTAGAAATTTATGAAAAGGTTTCTGAACTTACAGACGGAAAGCTTGCTGACGTTGTTATCAACTGTGTAAACATTGAAAACACAGAAATGTCATGTATTCTGGCTTGCAAGCAGCACGGTCTTGTATACTTCTTCTCAATGGCAACAAGCTTCACAAAGGCTGCATTAGGTGCTGAAGGTGTTGGTAAAGACATCGAAATGATCGTAGGTAACGGCTTCTGCACAAGCCACGCTGATGCTACTCTTGAAATCCTGAGAGAGAGTGAACCAATCAGAGAATTATTCACTAAGCTGTATGCATAGTTTGAAACTGATGGAGCGTTTAATAAATTACATTCCGGAAACTTAATAAAGACCAAAATAAGCCTTGGGGAAGGCTTAGAAAAAATTTGCTGATTTAAATATATTGATTTATTTGCCCCTGCCCCTTTTTCGGGGCAGGGTTACAAAATTGCCGACGAAAGACGGCAAAAAAGCTTTTTACCAATATTGAAATTAAAGGAGAAAGTCAAATGGCTATTAGAAATTGGAAAGACATTCCTCTATGGAAAGATGTTACAGATGAACAGTGGAACGACTGGCACTGGCAGGTTGCTAACAGATTAACAACTGTTGAAGAAATTAAGCAGGTTGTTAAGCTTACAGCACAGGAAGAAGAAGATATTAAAAAGGTTATGAACGGATTCAGAGTAGGTATTACTCCTTACTACGCTTCACTTATGGATCCTGAAGACGAATCATGTCCAATCAGAATGCAGGCAGTTCCTACATTAGCTGAAACTCACAGAGGAGAAGCTGACATGCTGGACCCTCTTCACGAAGATGAAGACTCCCCAGCTCCAGGACTTACTCACAGATATCCAGACAGAGTATTGTTCTTAGTAACTGACCAGTGCTCAATGTACTGCAGACACTGCACAAGAAGAAGACTTGCAGGTGAAACTGACGGTGCAAGATCAATGGAAGATATCAATGCATGTATTGAATACATCAGAAAGACTCCTGTTGTAAGAGACGTTCTTCTTTCAGGTGGTGACGCTCTTTGTATCGAAGACGACACATTAGAATACATCATCAGTGAGTTAAGAAAGATTCCTCATGTAGAAATCGTAAGAATCGGTTCAAGAACTCCAGTTGTAATGCCTCAGAGAATTACAGACAACTTAGTAAATATGTTAAAGAAGTATCACCCAATCTGGTTAAATACTCACTTTAACCACCCTAAGGAAATGACTCCTGAAGCTATGGAAGCTGTAAGAAAGCTTGCTGATGCAGGTATTCCTCTAGGTAACCAGACAGTATTATTAAGAGGTGTAAATGATGATGTTCATGTTATGAGAAACTTAATGCACCACTTAGTAAAGAACAGAGTAAGACCTTACTACATCTATCAGTGCGACCTTTCATTAGGTATCGAACACTTCAGAACTCCAGTTTCAAAGGGTATCGAAATCATTGAAGGATTAAGAGGACATACTTCAGGTTATGCTGTTCCTACATTCGTAGTAGATGCTCCTGGCGGCGGCGGAAAGACTCCTGTAATGCCTCAGTACATCATTTCACAGACTCCTGAAAAGGTTATTCTTAGAAACTACGAAGGTGTTATCACTACTTACACAGAACCTTACGGACTTCCTAAGAAGCAGTGCAGCTACGAAAACTGCAAGGATCCTGCTGATTACCACTATGAAGGTGTTGCAGGTCTGGCTCAGGGCGAAAGAATGGCAATGGAACCACAGGGTCTTCTTCGTCACGAAAGAAACAAGCACTAATTGCAGATAGGGTATTTGATATATCAAATCAATAATTTTGTCCTATGAATGACAAGAAATGAAATATATGCACCGAGCCGCTTGCTTAAGCAGCAAGGTGCATGTGTTTTCATATTAAAGATTAGAAAGAGACGGTTATGGGCTTATTAGATAAAATACAGGATGAATATAAAACGCTTTCTATCGTAGGAATGTCTAAAAATGCCGGAAAGACCACAGCTTTGAACTATATCATAGAAGAAGCCATGGATGAAGGTGTTGTATTAGGTATAACTTCAACCGGCAGAGACGGTGAGTCGGTGGATTTGGTAACAGGAACGGAAAAACCAAGAGTCTATCTTGATGAAGGTATGATTGTTACTGTTCCGAAGCAGCTGTATGAACTTTCGGATGCAGGATTGGAAATATTGAAAATAAGTAAATATTCTACAGCTCTGGGACAGCTTCTGCTGTGCAGGGTAGCTGAGAGCGGATATGTTCAGGTTGCGGGACCGGGAAGCACAAAAGACCACAAGCTGTTGTGTGAAGATATGTTTTCTCTGGGTGCCGAGATTGTTATTATCGATGGAGCTATAGACAGAAAGTCCATTGCGGCACCGGAAACCTCAGATGCCATCATACTGGCTACGGGAGCGGTACTGTCAAGGAGTATGAAAAAAGTTGTTGATGAAACGGCGCATACACTTAATTTGTACAGTCTGCCTATCATTGAAAATGATTTTGTCAGGAAAACAGTTGCGGATGAAGAATTAAATGATTCTGTTATGTTGTTTTCAGGAAATCAGATGAAACGTCTGGATTTGAAGACAGGTCTGGGTGCAAGCAGACATATTGATGAGGCTATCGATGAAACCATTGACCATGTGTTTATACCGGGAGCTTTGACAAACAGTGTTATTGCGGACATTCATCCTAAAAAATTTAAAAAAGTAAAGTTTGTATTGAAGGATCCCACAAAGATCTTTATAGATGCAATCAGATGGGGACAGCTGAAGAAACAGGGCTTTTATGTTGAAGTTTTACAAAACATAAAGGTTGCGGCTGTTACTGTTAATCCTGTTGCACCGCTTGGATATTCCTTTGACCACAAGGAACTGATTGATGCTATGCAGGCCGCAGTAGGAGATATTCCTGTTGTGGATGTAAAATATAACGGCTGATATTCTTATCTGTGAGGAGGTACAACAATGCGTTTAGCAAACGTCAAGACAAGAAAAGAAACAGGACTTAGTTATGTTATACAAAATGTTTACACTGCCACTCCTTTCGGAACAAAGATTATCAGGGAATTAAAGCCTTTCATGCCGGGTCAGGAGGAGGAGCTTAGAAAAGAGTTTTCCAAGATGGAAAAAATCCTGGAACTGCTTGAAAAGAAACCTAAGCTTTCGGATATTCTTTATGAGTGCTTTATGGAAACAAAAGACTGCGGCTATACACTGGAGAGAAGTGAAAACAACACTTTATCCGTGGTAGAGCTGTTTGAAATCAAGAGCCTGCTTATCATTATGGAGAAGGTAGGAAAAATTCTTCTTGAAAACAGGGACGATGTGCTTGAAGAGTTTATTCTGAATGATATTTCGGAAGTTCTTGATGCCATAGATCCTTCAAGGGAAAGAATTAACACGTTCTACATATATGATGAATTTTCCGAAGAGCTTGGACCTCTCAGAAAAGAAAAGAGAGATTGTGAAATAGCCATAAGG
>JBJETA010000014.1:0-5456 GCA_051883075.1 Anaerovoracaceae bacterium | reverse complement strand
GAATAACAAATCCCTTGTCCTTCTTTGTTACATATCCGTTAATGTCCGATAACACCGGTCCCATCATAGGACCTCCGCCTATAACTGCATAATCACTGAAATCTTCAATTCCGCTCAACTTCAGAACATCAATTACCGGAGTTCCCACAGGAACTTTTACAGTCACCCTGTTTGGAACATCTCCGGCTACTGTTATATATTTTTCCGTAACCGGTTTTCCGTTTGATGCATTGTAAATGTTTAATGCAGTTTCTGAATTTACTACTACACATCCTACCTGAATAGGAATGCCCGCCTCAGGAACAACTCTTCCTGTCAGTTCATAAACAAGAACCTGTTCATCACCTGCGGGATATATGTCGGGAAGAACACCTACCTCAACATAACCGTCCATATTCAGTTCTTTTATTTTGTCTTTTAGAATTTCAATTACTTCTTTATGCTTTCCCTTGATTCCGATTATCGCTTTTTCCGCTCCGACCAGTCGTCCTGCCGCCTCAAAGCCCTTTATAATCTCGTCGGGGAACATAGCCATAAGCTGCTGGTCTACCCTCAGAAGAGGCTCGCACTCAGCTCCGTTTAGAAGTATATAATCAGCTTTTGATGCAAGCTTTGCATGGGTTGGGAAACCGGCTCCGCCGGCACCTATTATGCCCGCTTCTTTTACTAATTCAAGAAGACCCATTTTTATACCTCCTGAAATCAACCAAATTCACAATCTTCATCAATAATACCGACAACAACGGCATCTATCGGCAGACTGTCATCACCGAGCATTCTTCTCGCCGATGAACCCTGGCAGATTATAACCCTGTCTCCGATACCTGCACTTATGATATCAACTACCACCATGCGTTCTCCCTGACGTGTGCCTCCGATAACCTCGGCAAGCATAAACTTGAACCCGCCCAGAGATTCTGCTTTTCTTGTTGCCCATATATTGTCAATAAGTTTTGCTGTTAACATACTTTTTTCCCTTCTTCCGATTTGCGTTTTATTTCCTGCAGAGCTCCCTCCACAGAAGCCGTATCTCCGAAAATTGCCAGCAGAATCATGTTCTGCGGACAGCTTCCCCGGATATCCTCTACCGTAACGCCGACTGCCTTTTCCGCTATGTCCGCCGCACAAATCATTTCAATCAATTTGCCCTGCACCAGACCCACAGCATCGGCATGCTCCAAATCAGAAGAAGCATTTGCGCCCATTCGACGTCTAAGTATGTCCAGCGTTCCCTTAGAAGGGGATTTGATAATTCTGATATCCATATCAACCACCTTCCTTTTTAATCAATCACCTCTTGAGTACAGTTAAGTGCTATTCCAAGAGGAGTTACAAACATAGGATTCTTTGGTTTCAAAGTAGTTACTCCCGTTTGTTTTTCAATAATGTCCTCGATTCCCGTCAGCAGGCAGGTTCCTCCTACCAGAGCAATCTCCTGAACATCATAATTTTTTATATGCTGATTTATAATAGAAGAAACTTTTTCCACCACAGGCTTCAGTACCGGCATCAATTCCTTGTGATTTTTCTCATTGCGCTTATATTTGTCTGCTTCAGCAAAATCCATCTTATAAGCTCCTGAGATAACCAGTGAAAAATGAGTACCGCCTGTAGGTTCGTCTACCACATAAACCACTTCTCCGTCCTTGAGAACGGAAATACCGGTAGTTCCTCCTCCTATATCGACAACCGCACCGTCCTTCATTTTAAGAACTGCGTTTGCGGCTGTAGGTTCATCCAACAAATTTGTCAGTTCAAATCCGGCAGCCTGAACTACATTTTTTATAGCTCCCGAATCCAAGCTGTCTGTTCCCGGAGGAATCGCAGCAGCAGCATAAATTAACTCTGTGTCAAGCTTTTCTTCTATTTCCTGCTTCATGCGTCTTACAATATTTATAGCTCCGATATAGTCAACAACCATTCCGTCTCTTACTACATCCGCATATTCGTAAGCACCTGCCACAGGTCTGTAGTTTTCATCAAGTACCGCAACAACCACGCAAGCCGTACCAAGGTCAACTCCCGTATAGTATACTGAGGATTTGCTCTTTATTGGTTTCTCTATGACTTTTTCAAACTCCGAAACCAGCTCATCACAATACTCAAAAGTTAATCTCTTCTCTGACATTCTTTTCCTCCGACAGCCATGCAAATCATCTGTGATAAAACATTTATAAGCTTGTTCACTTTTGCGATGATTTCACAGCACAAATTCATTTCTTCTTCATTACCCTCGTATGCTTCCATAGCCGCAGGTTCTATTTCTCTCAATGCACACCTCAAGGTATGCAGACTCAGAATTTCCTTACTCTTTTCCAGCTGCATGTGGAACTCGTTGATTTCAAAACAATCTCCCAAGTCACAGCAGAAATCCTGCTCTTTTATCCCTGTGCATGCCTGGCAGCATACATTTTCAGTAAAGCTTCCGCCTTCAGCAAAAGCTCTTATTGCTGCAAATTCTTTTCCCATGTTTACAATGCTTTGTGCCATGAGAATGTCCTTCTGCAAAAGCTCCTGTTCTGCTGACAGAAACAGTACTTCTGTCGATCTCAGCTTACAGAAAAACTTCTTCTTTCGCCAGTCAGTAGTCGTCTGGCATACTGCTTTAACAGTTTTTTCTGTTTCAGGCTGAATAGGATCGTCACTTGAAGTCACGGTATAGCTTTTAACCCACTGTTCATCATCTATCATAATGATTCCTCTGTCCGCTAAAAACTGCCGTGCTCCGGGTGTAAGTCTTGTGCCCGGTTCTATTTCATAAGTGGTAAAAGGTTCTTTTCTATATGTATCCCGCAAGTCTTCTTCGGTAATAAATTTCATATTTTTCCCCCTTTACTTATTTTTTGTTTTCAAACAGACACGCTTTCAGTTCATCCATGCCCGTTTTCCTGTGAACACTGATTTTATAATAGGGTTCGAAAACTCCGATTCGTTTAAGCTGCTTTTCGCACAGTTCTATGTTTTCGGGTTTCAAATCACATTTTGCTATAACACCTATGACCGGGCAGGTAAACACCTTTGCAAATCCCGGCGAATATATTTCCGTGGGATTTGAACAGTCTATCATTACCACAATCATTGATGCCGCATTCTGAGCCGTGGCTATCAGATGCTTGTACATCCACGGAACCTCTATATAAGAACTTGGAACATCTATGGTATATTTACCGTAAATGGTATCCTGGGTTCTTCTCAAAGGTCCCTCATATCCGTTCAACTCATTTACCAGTGTTGTTTTTCCGCATTGTGTGGGGCCTATCACCATGATTCTTTTTCTGCTCATGTCTTTGTAATAGGAACCGTTGTAAATCCAAGCAAGTTACACAAAGTATCAGTTACAGCCTCAAGTGCTGTAGTGACACTCTGCACGTCCCCGCTTATGACAACCGAGCCTGTGAAACGGTCCAGAAACCCTATCTCAACGTCTGCCGCTTTTGTAGCTATGTCAGCAGCGATTATAGCAGTCTCATATGGTGATAAAGTCAATATTCCTATCGCACCTTTATCATCGATTCCCAGTCTTTCATATATGTCATACATCGGGGCAGCGATTACATGAGCGATTGTAACCTGCTTACCGGGTACAGATTCTTGTATAATACGCTCTGTCGCTTTTTGTATAGCTGTTCCCATAAAACTTACCTTTCAATTTATTGAATATCAACTCTTAATGTCTGATAACACTGACAGGGAAGTCATACTTTTTGATCCAGCCTTCTATTCTGTCCAAATCTTCCTGTGACAGGCTAGGATCTCCTTCAATAGGATACTCTTTGCCAAGCTGGCTGTATTTGTTTACTCCCAGCTTATGATAAGGAAGAAGGTCTATTCCTTTAAAATTCTTATTGTCCTTGTAAGGCATCAGGAATTCTATAACCTGTTTTATTTCATCCTCGCTGTCGTTTATACCTTTCAGCATAGGCATTCTTACCTTGACCGCATATCTTCTTTCCAGAAGCGTCTTAAGATTAGTTAAAATAAGTTCATTTCGAACACCCGTAAGTTCAAAATGTTTGTCTGAATTCATCTGCTTTATGTCAAACAGGAATAAGTCCACAAATTCGGCAATTTTTAAAAGATTTTCAGTTTTTACATAACCGCAGGTTTCTATGGCTGTGTTAATGCCCTCCATCTTGCATGCCTGAAGCAGATTTGCGGCTGCCTCCGGCTGCATGGAAACTTCTCCGCCTCCAAGAGTTACACCTCCGCCCGAAACCTCATAGAAGGTTTTATCTTCTCTGATAACTTCCATAAGCTCTGATATGGTTTTCACTTCACCTACTACGCTGAGTGCCTTTGTCATACAGGCTTCCACACATTTGCCGCAGCCAAGACAATCAACGTCTCTGAGAACCTGATGTTCTTGACTATCCTTTGAAATAGTATGTATTCCAACAGGACAAACCGAAACACAAGCTCCGCAGTTTGTACATGAATTGCTTTTAAACATTATCTGGAATTTCTTTTCCAACCCTTCCGGGTTTGCACACCATTTGCACCTGAGAGGACAACCCTTGAAAAATACCAGCGTTCTCACTCCCGGTCCATCATACATGTTGTATTTCTGGATATTGAAAATGGTTGCCTTTCTTTCAATCACGCCTGTATTGCTCATACTACCAAATCTCCGGTTTTAATTTATCCCGCTTACAGCAGTTTGTATACTGTCATCTGCTTATAACAAGCAGATGACAGCCTGCTGTTTGCTGATTTAAAAGGTTTTATTAGAAGTGTGTCAACATAGTTCTGCTTATGATTTCATCCTGAACGTCCTTGCAGAGTTCTACGAAGAATGCACTGTAACCTGCTACACGTACTACCAGGTCACGGTACTGTTCAGGGTGCTTCTGAGCTTCAATCAGAGTCTTGTTATCAAGATAGTTGAACTGCATTTCACCATTTCCGAATGCGCAAGCTGCACGAAGAAGTGCGATAATTCCTGCTTCACCTTCAGGTGTATCAAGCAATCCTGCCATCAGCTTGAAGTTATGAACCATACCAATGTTCATGTTGTCGCATGCAAGCTTTGATACAGATTTAATTATAGCAGTAGGGCCCTTAAAGTCTGCACCCTGAGTAGGGCTGATACCGTCTGAAAGAGGAGTCCATGCTGCACGTCCGTTTGCAGAAGCGCCAAGCAGCTGTCCAAACGGAGTATTGTTTGAAATGGAAAGTGTACCATGGCTTAATACTGAATATAAAGTCTTGTACTTTCTGTGTTCCATTTCTGTAAAGTTGATTAAATCTGCTGCGATTAAGTCTGCGTAATCATCATCATTACCATACTTAGGAGCAGCAAGGCAGTCAGCCTTAACCTGTTCATAGCCTACAAAGTCAGCCTTTAAAGCTTCGTTTAACTGCTGTAATGTATATTTCTTATCATCAAATACCAGCTTCTTGATAGCTGCCATAGAGTCTGCATAAGTTGCAAGTCCTGACCAAACAACACCAGGTCC
>JBJETA010000013.1:0-23572 GCA_051883075.1 Anaerovoracaceae bacterium | reverse complement strand
TAATGATTAAAGTCGAAAATGTAACTAAAACCTTCGACCATTTTAAGGCACTTGACAGTCTCTGCCTGAACGTTCCCAAGGGTTCCATATACGGCCTCGTAGGTACAAACGGTGCAGGCAAAACTACTATTATAAAGCACATAACAGGTATCATACGTCCCGACTGCGGTTCAATAACCATAAATAATCAGGAAGTATACGACAATCAGGAAGTAAAAAAACATCTCGGTTACATACCCGATGATTTATTTTTCTTCTCTACATACAGTCTTAAGGAAATGTCCGGCTTCTACAGCAAGATTTATCCCTGCTGGAACTGGGAACGTTTCAAGTTAATGACAGAACAGTTTGCCCTTGACGAAAAGCGTAAGCTTGCAAGATTCTCAAAGGGTATGCAGAAGCAGGCTGCATTTATACTGACTATGTCAGCAATGCCGGACTATCTCATCCTCGACGAACCCATAGACGGGCTTGATCCAATCATCCGAAAGCTTGTCTGGAAATATGTCGTAGAGGATGTTGCCGAAAGAGAAATGACCGTCCTGGTTTCTTCCCACAATCTCCGTGAAATGGAGGGAATATGCGATTCAATAGGTATCATATCAAAGGGACATCTTGTACTTGAAAGAGACCTTGATGAACTGAAATCGGACATTCACAAGATACAGGTTGCTTTTAAGCAGGAAAACTGCGGCGACGGCTTCAATCCTTATGAAGGACTCAATGTTGTGCACAGGGAAACACGTGGCACGGTAGATCTTCTTATTGTAAAAAACAAACGTGAGGACGTTGAAAAAGCCATAGAAAAGCATAATCCGCTTATCTTTGACATGCTGCCTCTTTCGCTTGAAGAAATATTTATTTATGAACTGGGAGGTGCTGATCATGAAATCCAAAGCATCATATTTTAATATTTCATCGGCTCTGGTGATTGAGAACATAAGAAGATTCTGGGCTGTATCCGCCATCGGTTTTCTTATGTACTTTCTGTCAGGGCCTTTGCCGGTTTTGATGAGTTATACTCATATAAATGATATGTATGACTTCCTTGACAACTGTTTTTCAAACATCCAGCCCGTATTTCTTGTGGCACATCTGAGCGTACCTGTCATAGCAGCTGTCATTTTGTTCAGATACCTTCAGAATTCGGCATCAGTGACATCCATGCACAGTATGCCCTTTACCAGGACGCAGCTTTTTAACAGCACTCTGGCTTCGGGTATTATTTTAATACTTATGCCTCTGCTGCTGAACGGTATCATATTTCATATCATGGCAAAGCCGGCTTACGCAACATATATGTATTCTGACTATCCTGCCATGACTGTTCTGAACAAAGACGCAGTAAATATTTTCTCACACGGAAACATCAATATGTGGTTGCTGCAGTCTTCCATACTGCTTCTTTCTGTTTTTGCCGTTTCCGTTTTTGCGGGCATGCTTACAGGAAACATTTTCATGCACATAGCCATGGCTCTGGGTCTGAACTTTCTCATTCCCGCCCTGTATCTGTCTGTTACCGTTTACTGCAATGAATTTTTCTACGGTTTCACAACAACAGGGGTACACGAAGAGCTTCTTATGGCTTCAAGTCCTTTCACAGAGCTGTTTGTCTGTGAGGGAAAATATCCGATGACATTTTTTATCATATACACGGTTTCAATAGTTCTGCTTTTTGTGCTTTCATGGTATCTATATCAGAAAAGAGCTTTGGAAAAAGCAGGAGACTCCCTTGTTTTCCGCTTTATTATACCTGTTATATGCTACCTGATAGCATATTTCGGCATGACGGTTTTCGGCTTTTATTTCAAAAATGAAGGATTTATTTCTTCTGAAACAGATTCCTCCATGCTGTATTTCTGCATCGGTTCGGCAGCAGGAGCCGTACTCACATTTATAGTCGGAAGGATGATTGTGCTGAATACACCGAGAATATTCAATATGGCTTCATTAAAAAGCTTTGTGGTATACGGAGTTCTTGCATCGCTCTTCCTCTGTTCATTCATTTATGACTGGACAGGATTTGAAAAAAGAGTTCCTGCCGAAGCTGATATAGAAAAAGTGGCAATATCAGCCTTTGAATCACTTGCCAACGATGACAGGTATTCAAGCTACTATTTCAAACCTCTTGACAAAGAAGCTGAAAGCAAGTATTTTCCGGGAGATTTCTACTTTACATCACCTGAAAACATAAAGCTGGTAAAAGAACTGCATAAGGAAATCACCGGCATGGAAGATGAATATTCCGAAGCAAGTTTTAACAGCAATAAACGCTATAGTTCCATGATGATTGATTACGCACTGAGGGGAAATCCTTTCGGTCTTCACCGCAGCTATACCATACCGTACAATTCTTTGCTGGAAAACAGATATATGAAAGCATTGTATGAATCAAAGGAATTTAAGGATTTTTATTCCCTTGACAGAATAAAGGCTGATAAAATACTGAACGTTGTTCTTTCAAATCCGTATTATGACCTTGAAGAGCTCAATACCAGCATTACGCTGACTTCCGAAGATGAAATAAAAGAACTTTTTGCAGTCATGGAAGAAGATTTCCGAAACAGAACTTATGAGGAAATGACCGATTTAAGGCATAGCTATTGTGATATATCCATTTATTATGAATATAAAGAAGAAGGTTCAGACATACCTGCAAAGGATTCCATGTACTTCGGCATTCTCCGAAGCGATACCGCTACCATAGAGTGGCTGGACAGCCGGGGATATTCACCTGTATTTGAATGTTCTGCCGACGATGTTGCAAAAATCGCTTTCTGCAAATATGATGACAGTGATGAGACTTATTATGAAGAGCCGGCATATGAAGAGGATGTGATTTATGACGACAGCGTAAACGAAGAAGGAATGAAACAGCTTGTAATCACAGACAAACAGAAGATTTCCGAGATACTTTCAACCTGCAACGCTGTTCAGACAGATTACGGCAAATACTATGAAGGAACAATTTACCTGAGCATAAATACTGCCCAGGGTACAACAATGACCGTTACAACCATTGTTTACTACCAGCCTGAAAATGTTCCGTCATATATAAAAGAATACTTTGAATAAAACAAAAACGGTTTCCGGGAGCAGGGCTTAAAGCTCCGCCCTCCGGAAGCCGTTTTCTTATCTTTATATTTTTTCTTATATTTTTATGCCCTTTTTATCAATCGTTTACGGTGCCTACCAGAACCTGAAAATCTTCTGTCAGCCCCATAACCTTTTCTCCGCTCTGCTTCAAAGACAATGCATACTCCGCAGTATCCGCATCAATTTCCTCTCCCGGGCATATCAGAGGTATTCCCGGCGGATAAGGTATGATTGATGCAGCGCATATTCTTCCTGCCGCTTCATTTATATGGACATATTCCTTTTTTACCGGAACACTGTGAAGAACCGGTTTCTTTGCTGCAATCTCTGACAGCTTTGCCAGTCTTTCTCCTGATTCAGTTTCCGCTGCTCCGCTGCAGCTCTCCCCGGAAGCTTTCATATAATTAAGGCTTATTTCTTCCAGTGCATCAGCAAGTCTGTCAAAATCTTCTTTGGTATTCCCGATGCCAGTCATGCACATAACTATATTTCCGGTAACAAGCTCAACAAAAATATTTTTTTCAAGCAGCAGATTTTCCAGCTCATGACCGGACAGTCCGCACCGGCTCATATCAAGATTTATTTTTGTCCAATCCATATCCATGCCGGTATTTAATATTTTCAGACCTTTTATGCTTTCAGACCTTTTATAGAAAGCCTTCAGATTGTCATGCCATTCTCTCATCAGCAGTTTTCCGTGTTTTTCAAGAAGCTGCAGTGAAATGTCCATGGATGCCATAAGAAGATAAGAAGGACTTGTACTTTCCAGAGCCTGAAGCTTGTCCTCCAGAAATCTCAAATCAATTTTTTCTGAAGTTACGTTCATTACCGCACTTTGGGTAAAGGAAGCAAGAGTTTTATGCGTGCTGTTGATAACAATGTCCGCTCCGCACTCTTCTGCCGGACGAGGAAGCCCTGAAGCATCCCTGCCCAGAAATTCTCCGAAAAACTTTAAATGCGCCCCGTGAGCCTGGTCCACAATAAGTATTTTGCCATGCGAATGTACGATTTCCGCAATTTTCTCGATATCACTGCAAACGCCGTAATAGTTGGGGCTTGGAAGAATCACTGCCTCAGCATCGGGTTCTTCCTCCAGTGCCTTTGCCACATCTTCGGGCATTATCCCACCGCTTATGCCAAACTCCTCTATAAGCTGAGGATATATATATACCGGTGAAATATTTCCCAGAGTCAGACCGTTGAATATTGATTTATGGCAGTTTCTTGCCATAATTATCTTTCCGCCCGGATGCACAGATGCCATCATGGCCGAGATGAGCCCGCAGCTTGACCCGTTTACCAGCAGATATGTTTTTCTTACATCATAAAGCCTTCTGTATCTTTCCATGGTTCCTGCGATAATGTCCTCAGGCTGAAACAGATTGTCAGCACCGCATATTTCCGTTATATCGCAGTCTGCAATGCTTTCAAGGAATTCCTCATAGCCGAATCGTTTGTACAGCCGTGAGCCCTTATGTCCGGGCATGTGAAAAGATACGGGATTGCAGTTTTTATGCGAAAGTAAAAAATTTACTATCGAATTTTCTTTCTTATTTTGCATAGTTTTCAATAATCTTTACAACAACTTCTACAGCCTTTTCCATACCTTCTACCGAAACGTATTCCAGTACACCATGGAAGTTGTTGCCTCCTACGAAGATATTTGGACAAGGTAAACCTCTTCTTGAGAGAGTAGCTCCGTCAGTACCTCCTCTGACAGGAATAACTCTCGGTTCCATGCCGCATTCTCTGTAAGCTTCCAAAGCCTTTTCAATGATGTGTTCCTGACCTTCTAAGAAGTCGTTCATGTTGCTGTACTGATCTTCAATTTCAACAGTTACATATTCTGAGCCCCACTTGTCATTTATCTTTTTAGCGATTTCCTGAAGAAGAGCCTTTCTCTTTTCCATGCTGTCTCTGTCAAAGTCTCTTAATAAAAATTCGATTGTAGCAACCTGTTCATTACCCTGAATTTCATATGGATAGTAGAAGCCATCTCTGCCTTCTGTGGTTTCAGGAGCTTCACTTCTTGGAAGCTCTGATAAATATTCTGTTGCCAGGATAAGTGGATTAACTAACTTATCTTTCGCACTTCCCGGATGAATGCAAACGCCCTTGATAGTTACTGTTGCACCTGCAGCGTTAAATGTTTCGTGGTTAAATTCACCAACGTCTTCACCGTCAACTGTAAATGCAAAGTCTGCACCAAAGCCTTCAATATCAAATAATGCCGCACCGCCCTGAACTTCTTCGTCAGGAGTAAATGCGATACAGAAATCTCCGTGAGGTATCTCCGGGTTAGCAACAAAGTATTCTACTGCTTCCATGATGATAGCAATACCGGCCTTGTTGTCCGCACCAAGCAATGTTGTGCCATCTGAAGTGATAATTGTGTTTCCAATATACTGCTTTAAGTCCTCCGGATTTAATTCAAAACCCAATTCCTCATTTATAACAAGCTTTCCGCCATTGTAGTTTTCATGAATCTGAGGCTTTACATTGTTGCCGGGAGCATCCGGAGATGTATCAAGGTGTGCCAGAAAACCGATAGCCGGAGCAGTCTTTCCTTCCGGAAGATTGCCAGGCAGCTTACCTGTTACGCAGGCATGCTCATCAACCTTTACATTGCTTACTCCCAATGCCTTTAATTCGTCAGCAAGCTTGTTTGCCAAAACAAACTGTGAATCTGAACTTGGCACCACATCTAGTCCGTCTACTGAAGTTGTGTCAATCTTTACATAATCCACAAATCTTTCTACAATACGCTTCATTTTACAAAATCCTCCTAAAAGATATTTTTATTGCCTGCGGCATATCCGCTTGACCACGCAAACTGCAAGTTATAGCCTCCCGTGTCACCGTCGATATCGAGCACCTCGCCTATAAAATACATGCCCGGATATTGCTTCGACTCCATATCAGAAGTTTTTATTTCTTCAAGTGAAACACCGCCTGCTGTTGCCATTGCCCTTTGAAAGCCCTCTGTTCCGCTGACAGAAAACGTATCCCTGCACAGGAATTCCGCAATTGTCTTTATCTCCTGTCCCGAAAGTGAAGATGCTTTCCGACTCTCTCCAATGCCTGAACGGCAGCATATACTCTCAATAAACCGCTTCGGAACGCGATTACCACAATATTCTAACAGAAAATTCGTAATCTGTTTACTGTTTTTTGCAACTTTTTTCTTCATGTCCGCAAAAACACCATCAAAGCTCATGCCCGGCAGATAGTTAATCTCAAAAACATCACCGGGTCTTACATACCTCGCCAGATTTGCAGCCCCGGGACCCGAAAATCCGCTGTGTGTAAGCAGTAAATCATCACAGTTTCTCTTCTTTTTCTGCCCTTTTTCACAGTACACTGTTATTTCCGCAGGTGAAAAAGAAATGCCTGAAAGTTCCCCAAAAGGATACTCCTGGACAAAAATACCTGCTATGGACGGTCTGGTTTCTACTATACTTATACCCATTTCACGCAGAACCTCAAGCAGCTTCCCGTCTGACCCTGTTGATGGATAGGAACAGCCTCCTGAAGCAACAACCAGCTTTTTACTCAGATATTCCCTATCTTCCTTTTCTCCGCCGCATACAATCCTGTATATATTTTCTTCTTTTTCTATTTTTTCGGCACTGCTTCCGTATTTTACTTCAAACCCGTTATTCTGTGCCCTTTTCAGCAGTAAATCCCGGACATCTCTTGCTTTCAGGGACTTCGGAAAAATCTTCCCATCTTCTCTTTCAAACAGAGGTATTCCGTTCTGTTCAAAAAACTCCATAGCAGCTTTATTGCTGAACCCATAAAGAATCTTCCTGATTTTTTTGCCGTTTTCCCCGTAATGACCGAGAAAGTCCTTTATGTCACCGCCATGGGTCAGATTGCACTGACCGCTTCCCGACATCAGGAGCTTTTTCCCCGTTTCCCTTGTTTTCTCAAGGATAAGCCCTGTCACCTTTTTCCCGTATGCTGCGGCACAGAAAAGTCCTGCTGCACCGCCTCCTATGATAATCACATCATATATCTGATTTTCCTTCAATCTAGCTTTCCTTCCTCTTATCTCTGTTCCATACTGCCAGCAGATTCTTTACAACCCCGTCAATATCTTCTATAGGAATCTGATTGTAATAAAACACCAAATCAGTTGAGTTTTCATTTTTAGCCTTTCCCGCATAAAAAGCCACCGGTGTTATCATAATGCCCAGAGCTTCAGCCTCCGAGCACAGCTGCTCGGCACTTTTTCCGCTTCGTACATTAATAATCATATTTATGCCCGAAGAAGTATTTTTTGTTCTTATCATATCTCTGCCGTATCTGTTCAATGCCCCCACAACCTTCTGAAGCTTCTGGGAGTAAAGACTTCTGAGCTTTTTGATATGGGTCTGGTACAAACCTTTTTCCATAAACAGCGCCAAAGTAAGCTGTTCTGTCTTTGAGCAGGTCTGAGTGTAGCCGTGGCTTATTTCCCTGTACAGCTTTACCATCTTCTCGGGCAAAACCATATAGCTGATTTTTATGGATGGAAAAAGTGTTGATGAAAAGGAGCCAAGATAAACAACATTATCCTTGCGCTCAAGACCCTGCAGTGAAGGTACCGGCTTTCCGAAATATCTCAATTCGCTGTCATAGTCATCCTCTATAATAATGCTGTTGTTCTCTGCCGCCCATTCAAGAAGCTCATATCTTTTTCCAACAGGCATAACCGCACCTGTCGGAAACTGGTTTGAAGGGCTTACATATACACATGACCTTATGTTTGCGGGCAGTCTTTTTATATCTATTCCGTCCTGATTCACCGCAACCGAAGACATGGCAAAGCCTCTGTCCCTGAACATATTTTTAACGGGCAGATATCCCGGTTCTTCAACTGCGGCATGATTTATTCCCATTTTAGAAAGAATCAGGCAAAGCTGGCTTGTAATCTGCTGAGTACCGGCACCTATAACAACCTGCTGCGGTTCACATATTACGCCTCTTGAGCTGTAAACATACTTTGATATCTCATATCTCAGTGCTTCCTCACCCTGCGGCTCACTTTCAAACATGAGCAGAGGCTGATATTCATTGAGGACCTTGTTCATACATTTTTTCCATTTATTAAAATCAAAGCACGACACATCATATTTATATCCCGTTTTTTCTTCTCTGCGATAAATTTTTTCAAGCTCATTGCTTTCATATGTGTTTTTCGGTTCCTCAAGTCCGTCCATTTTCATATATGATATATTTCGCACATAATATCCTGACTGCGGTCTGCTGTATATATACCCCTCTACACTAAGCTGGCTGTAAGCAAGCTGCGTTGTCGTTATGCTTATGTTCAGGTTCTCAGACAGGTTCCTGAGTGAAGGCAGCTTCTCTTCAGCCTGTATCTCTCCGCTGAGGATTTCTTTTTTTATATATTCATACAGCTGCAGATACAGCGGTTTTTTAGAATTTTCATCAAGCACCGGGATTATAGCTTTCATCGTTTCACCTTTACTTTAAATCTGTTTTGTGCATCCTTTTTTCATTGCTATGCTCTCTAAATATTAGCTTATTTGCCCATAAAAATCAACACCTCCGAGGGCTTATACGCCGGTCGGAGGTGCAGTTTCATTTTAAATTATTTTCTCATCAGCAAAATTTAATCTATTTTGTTGACAGTTCTCTTTACATAAGTCGTATGCAGGAGTTCGTGTGCCTTATGGCTTCCCGGTTCACCCAGATACTCTTTGTAAAGAGTCTGTATGGAAGGATTTTCATGCGATTTCCTTATAGTTCTCTTTTCGTCTATGTCATATAAAGCCTTTGCACGAAGCGCCTTGATATCAAAGCTGTTCTTTATCTTTCCGCTGTGTCTTGGCTGTCCGCCGCCGTTTACGCAGCCGCCGGGACATGCCATGATTTCAACGAAATGATAGTTTGCTTCACCTGACTTTATGCTTTCCATAACCTTTCTTGCATTTGCTAACCCTGAAGCAACGGCAACATTTATATCCATGCCGGCAACATGATAAGTAGCTTCCTTAATGCCTTCTGTTCCTCTTACTTCCTTAAACTCAACATCCTTAAGTTCTTCACCTGTAAGAGTTTCCACTGCAGTTCTGAGCGCAGCTTCCATAACGCCGCCTGTAGCTCCGAATATAGCACCTGCACCTGTTGATTCTCCCAGAGGATTGTCAAATTCACCGTCAGGAAGATTTGCAAAGTCAACGCCTACCTGATCCAGCATTCTCGCAAGTTCTCTTGTAGTAATGGCAATATCAACATCAGGGTATCCCGAAGCATCCTCATCCGGTCTTGTTCTTTCAAACTTCTTTGCTGTACAAGGCATAACACTTACGCTTACAATCTTCGAAGGATCTATGCCCATCTTCTCTGCATAGTATGTCTTTACTATAGCACCAAACATCTGCTGAGGTGACTTACAGGATGACAAATGATCAATCATATCAGGATAGAAGTGTTCACAGAACTTAACCCATCCTGGTGAACATGAAGTGATAAGAGGAAGTGTACCTCCATTCTTTACTCTTTCAAGGAATTCGTTTGCTTCTTCCATGATTGTAAGGTCTGCGCCGAAGTTTGTATCAAATACCTTATCAAAGCCCAGCATACGAAGTGCTGTTACCATCTTACCTTCAACTTCATTTCCGAAATAAATCTTATATTCTTCGCCTAGGGCTGCTCTTACAGCAGGTGCAGTCTGTACGACAACGAACTTTTCAGGATCGTTTATTGCTTCGAAGACTTCCTTAGTGTAATCCTTTTCGGATATTGCACCTGTAGGACATGCCATCAGACATTGTCCGCAGTTTACACAGCTTGTATCCTCAAGATGTCTCTGGAAAGCAGTTTCTATAGTTGTATTGAAACCTCTTCCGTTTGCACCGAGGATGCCTATGCTCTGTACCTTTTCACACATAGCCACACATCTTCTGCAAAGTATACATTTATGGCTGTCTCTTACCATATGTATTGCAGTGTCATCATACATTCTAGGAGGCATAGCACCTTCATATTTCTTTGAATCATCAACATGCATCTTATGACACAGTCTGATTAGTTCGCAGTTTCCCGCACTTCCGCAAGAGAAGCAGTCAAGCTCATGGTTTGACATAAGCAGCTGCAGAGTCTTCTTTCTTGAATCCAGAACACGCTTTGTATTTGTAAATACCTCCATGTTCTGTGAAACAGGGTATACACATGCTGCAACCAGAGTTTTCGCACCCTTTACTTCTACAACGCACATTCTGCATGCGCCGATTTCATTTATATCTTTCAGATAACATAATGTAGGAATTTCAATATGGGCAATCTGCGCTGCCTCCAGTATAGTTGAACCTGCAGGGGCAGAAACTTCTATTCCGTTAATCTTTAATGTAATGTTCTCCATCTTTAAGTCCCCCTATTCTTTAATAATTGCGCCGAAGTGGCAGTTATTCAGGCAAGCACCGCATTTGATGCACTTTTCATTGTCAATAACATGAGGCTGCTTTGAAACGCCCGTGATTGCGCCCTGAGGACAAATCTTCTGGCAAAGTGTACAGCCCTTGCACTTTTCAGGAATAATTTTATAGCTCAACAGATCCTTACATACCTTGGCAGGACAGACTTTATCCTTAACATGGGCAATATATTCATCCCTGAAATATCTCAATGTCGACAGTACAGGGTTTGGCGCTGTCTGTCCAAGACCGCACAAAGCATTGTCCTTGATATAGTAAGCAAGCTCTTCCAGCTTGTCCAGATCTTCCATAGTTCCCTGTCCTGAAGTAATCTTTTCAAGTATTTCGTACATTCTCTTTGTACCTACTCTGCAAGGAGTACATTTACCGCAGGATTCATCGACAGTAAATTCAAGGAAGAACTTTGCTATGTCTACCATACAGTTATCTTCATCCATTACAATCAGTCCGCCTGAACCCATCATGGAACCGATTTCAATAAGGTTGTCGTAATCAATAGGTATATCGTAATGTTCAGCAGGAATGCATCCGCCTGAAGGTCCGCCTGTCTGTGCCGCCTTGAACTTCTTTCCGTTTGGAATTCCGCCTCCGATTTCTTCGATAACCGTACGCAGGGTTGTTCCCATAGGAACTTCAACCAGTCCGGTATGATTTACCTTGCCTCCCAGAGCAAATACCTTTGTTCCCTTCGACTTTTCAGTACCCATGGAGCTGAACCATTCAGGACCCTTTAATATAATCTGAGGGATATTTGCATATGTTTCTACGTTATTTAGTATAGTAGGACTCTCAAACAATCCTTTTACTGCAGGGAACGGAGGTCTAGGTCTTGGTTCACCTCTGTTGCCTTCAATTGATGTCATAAGAGCAGTTTCTTCACCGCATACAAATGCACCTGCACCAAGTCTGAGTTCAATATCAAAATCAAAGCCTGTATCAAAGATATTTTTGCCCAGCAGTCCGTAATCTCTTGCCTGTCCTATGGCAATTTTCAATCTTTCTACTGCGATAGGATATTCGGCACGCACATAGATATAACCCTGATTTGCTCCGATAGCATAACCTGCAATCGCCATTGCTTCAAGTACAACATGAGGGTCGCCTTCAAGTACGGAACGGTCCATAAATGCACCGGGGTCACCTTCGTCAGCGTTACAGCATACATACTTCTGTACATTTCCGCGGTTTCCCGAAGCAAACTTCCATTTCATACCTGTAGGGAAGCCTGCTCCGCCTCTTCCTCTCAATCCGCTGTCCAGAATAGTCTGGATAACTTCATCAGGTGTCATTTCAGTAAGAACCTTGCCAAGAGCTTCATATCCGCCGGTTCCTATGTATTCATCAATGTCTTCAGGATTTATGTATCCGCAGTTTCTCAGTGCTATTCTCTTCTGCTTCTTATAGAAGCTTGTATCGTTCAGTCCTTTTACACCTTCAGATGTAAGTGTTTCATCGTAAACCAGTCTCTTTACGATACGACCCTTTACAAGATGTTCTTCTACGATTTCTTCAACATCCTCAGGCTTTACCATTGAGTAAAATACCTGATCCGGATATATAAGAACTACAGGACCCAAAGCACAAAGTCCGAAGCAGCCTGTTTTTACTACGGCAACCTCTTCTTCAAGTCCCGCTTTTTTAATTTCTTCCTCAAATTTGTCTATAATCTTTGCGCTTCCGGAGGAGGTACAGCCTGTGCCCCCGCAAACTAAGACGTGTGAACGTATCATTACTACTCCTCCTTTACAACTCTGTTGTTTCCAAAGTATATTTGCTTACGATAAGGCCTCTGCAAATATGCTGTTCGAATACTTCTTCAGCTTTCTCTTCGTTCATTTTCACATAAGTAACCTTTTCTTTTCCAGGTTCAAAGACCTCTACTATAGGTTCAAACTGACAAAGACCTATACAGCCCGTCTGTGTCACTGTAACATTTTTTAAGCCCTTTTCATTTACAAGTTCTGCCAATTTATTTAAAACAGGTCTTGCTCCGCTGGCAATACCGCAAGTAGCCATACCTACAACTACTCTTGTCATATTGCTTCCCTCATCTCTTAAGCCCATCTTACTCTGAGCCCGTTCTCTTATCGCCTTTAATTCTTCAAGTGATTTCATATCGCACCTGCCTTTCTTCATCTTCTAAAGCATTTTGCCGCCGTCTGTTTCTTTTTTATTTTCATCCAAGTACTCTTTCAAATATTTCAGGACCTCAGGTGAGTCCAGAGGCACTCCGTCGAGGATTTCCTTAAACTCACGCGTATCCATGACAAACTCTTTTCCATCGCATGCATACCTGTAAATAAAATCTATACCGGTGTTAAACGCAACCAATGTATAAATGGTGCTGTTAATGTCGCCAAGCGGCATTCTGTCTATATGCGACAGTTTAAAACCTGCCTTTGTTTCTGTTCCCACACCTTTTTCAGAAGTTATTTCAAACCATCCGCCGGTGCTTTCCGCAGCCATTTTGAAAAATGGAACACCCAGTCCTACCTTTCTCGTTGTCCTTGTGGTGAAGAACGGATCCTGTACCTTTTCAAGCTGTTCCGGATCCATGCCCTGTCCGTTGTCTTTTACCGAAACCTCAAGGGTATCTTCATTGCTGTCTATTTCAACAGTTATATACACAGCGGTAGCTTCCGCTCTTATGGAATTTTCCGCAATGTCCAGTATATTCAAGGATATTTCCGTCATCATTATACGTGCCTGTAATTGTTTATGATTTTTTCCACATCATCTACAGTGATACGTCCGTGAACATCGTCATCAACAATCATAACCGGAGCAAGTCCGCATGCTCCTACGCATCTGCATGCCTCCAGTGAGAACATTCCGTCTTCGGTACATTCTCCTCCGACAATGCCTAAAAGTTCCATCAGTTTGTTGTAAATATCTCCTGAGCCCTTTACATAACATGCTGTTCCAAGACAGACTGAAACAGTATGCTTTCCTTTTGGAGTAAGTGAGAACTGTGAATAAAATGTACTTACACCATATACTTTTTCAAGAGGTACACCCAATCCGTCAGAAATCATAGCCTGAACTTCAATCGGCAGATAACCGTATATGTTCTGTGCTTCCTGCATAATCGGCATTAAGCATCCCTTTTCATGCCTGCGTTCTTCTATGACTTTCTTTAGTTTCTCTTCCTGCTCTTTAGTTCCCTTAAAAGGGACCTGATTCTTCATACCAGCCAAATTAATACCTCCTTTGCTATTTACAAACATAATTAAAAATGCAATAATATTACAAAATAGTTATATCACTTTCTTGTCCAAAAATCTACAAAAAAATACACCTTTCATGGGTCTTTACCTTTGTTTATTTTTTAACGATTTGAGGAATTGTTTGGCTATTTATTGGAGGTAAAAATGCAATTTAAAGACATTATCTTGCTGCTTGATGCCGAACTTTTAAGCGGTAAAGAACAGCAATCGACAGAGGCTACAGGTGCTTTTGCATCGGATTTAATGAGCGATGTTCTGGCTATGGTTAAGGAGGAAAATGTGCTCCTCACAGGACTTTGCAACACTCAGGTACTCAGAACAGCTGAAATGCTTGATATAAACTGTGTTGTCCTGGTACGCGGCAAACAGCCGAACGAAGAATTTACAGCTATGGCAGCCGATAAAGGCATCTGCCTTATCTCTACCGCAAAAACCATGTTTCAGGCCTGCGGACTTCTTTTTTCCAAAGGTCTTAACGGAGGACTTAAATGAACGATGAAGTAATACTGTCATTGCAGTACACCGTGGAACCCGATGATTTTTCAAGAGTAGGCGAGGCAAGCAGCGATGTAAAAAATACATTGAAGCAGCTTGGCGTAGCCCCTGAAATAATAAGAAAAGTAGCCATTTCCCTTTATGAAGGTGAAATCAATATGGTTATACACGCAAACGGCGGTACTATTGATGTACAGATAACACAAAAACAGATAATACTTATACTAAAGGATACCGGTCCCGGTATCGTGGACATTGAAAAAGCAATGGAAGAGGGATACTCTACTGCATCCCCGTCCGCCAGGGAGCTCGGTTTCGGTGCCGGTATGGGACTGCCCAACATAAAAAATAACTCAGATAAAATGCATATTGATACAACTATAGGGGTTGGCACAACTTTAACAATATACGTCAATCTGATATAGTTTATTAATTTTTTCTATAGTCTGATAGAAAAAAACATTGGTAAGAAAGGGGGAAGACATGGACAAATTTTTCCACTCGGTTTCACTTTTAGAAGAATTATGCACGGGTTGTATAAATTGTCTGAAGCGCTGTCCTACACAGGCTATCCGTGTAAGAAACGGCAAGGCACGAATTATAAAAGAATTTTGTATCGACTGCGGCGAATGTGTCCGTACCTGCCAGAATCACGCAAAGATTGTGGACAGAGATACTGTCCAGTGTCTTAATGATTTTGAATACACAGTTGCGCTTCCTGCGCCATCGCTGTACAGCCAGTTTAACAATATAACGGATGTAAATGTAATACTTACTTCAATCATCAAGCTGGGTTTTGATGATGTTTATGAAGTAGCCGCCGGAGCGGAAGCGGTATCTGAGCTTTCCAGAGAATACATAGATGCTCATCCTGAAAAATGGCCGTTGGTCAGCACCGCCTGCCCATCAATAGTCCGTTTAATCAGAGTACGTTTCCCAAATCTTATGGATCATCTCCTGCCGATACTTCCACCGGTTGAAATAGCAGCGGCAGAGGCCAGAAAAATCGCCATGCAAAAAACCGGACTTCCTTCAGAGAAGATAGGGATTATATTTATTTCTCCATGCCCTTCAAAAGTCGCTTATATAAAAGAGCCTCTGGGTATTGAAAAAAGTTCGATTGACCGTGCCATAGGCATTACCGATATATATCCTCTTCTGATTCCTCACATGAAGGAAAGCTCTGAAAATCCTATGCAGCTTTCAATTGCAGGACGTTACGGTATCGGCTGGGGAAGAAGCGGAGGTGAGGCTCTGGCTCTGCGCACAAACGAATATCTTTCTGCGGACGGCATTGAAAATGTACTTAAGGTTCTGGAAGATCTTGAAGATGAAAAATTCGGTGATTTGAAATTCATAGAGCTTGATGCCTGCAACGGAGGCTGTGTCGGCGGTGCCCTTACTGTAGAAAATCCTTTTATCGCAAGGGCCAAGCTGAAAAGAGTAAACGAAGCAATGCCTGTAAGAGAACCTAAGGAGCATCTTCTTCTGACTGACTCAGAGAAATACTGGAATTCACCTGTAGTATACGAACCTGTTTTCCAGCTGGGCAACGACTTCATAGAAAGCGTTACTCTTATGAGACAGGTAAATGAAATATGCGCAAAATTTCCAAAGCTGGACTGCGGTATGTGCGGTGCGCCTTCCTGCAAGTCCCTTGCAGAGGATATAGTAAAAGGCAAGGCAAATGAAAATCAGTGCATTCACATACTGAAAAAACAGATTCACGAAATCTCGCAGGATGCAACAACCTTTGTTGAAGATAACGCTTCAACAAATACAAATGCATTCAGGTATATGTGCCAGCTTGAAAAATATATAAATCAGATTTCACAGCTTGATAAGGACCTGAATCAGGAGGAATAAGGACTAAAGTTATGAACAGTTCAAAAACACCGAAAATAACGGTTAAAGCTTTAATTGATAAAAATATTTTTACACTTGCGGCTGAAGGTAACAAGCATGAAACGGTCATTTCAAAATGCTACTGCTGTGACCTGCTGAGTCTGGCCATGAAAAATATGCCTGCCGGTGCAGCATGGTTTACGGTAATGGGAAACATAAACACCCTTGCCGTTGCCTCCCTCTGCGATGCCGCATGCATTGTTCTGGCAGAAGGTGTAAAGTTTGATACTGCATGTCTTGAAAAAGCAAAGGAACAGGGCATTACCGTTTTTTACACGGATATGCCTGTATTCGATGCTGCATTGAAGCTCTGGGAAGCGTTGTAAGAATCAGAAAATACGGGGGATATCATGCTGAATTTATCATATGACTTTCATATTCACTCATGCCTTTCACCATGCGGTGACAATGACATGACTCCGGGCAATATAGTCGGAATGGCTTCATTAAAAGGTCTGGATGCCATAGCACTTACCGACCATAACAGCTGCCAGAACTGTCCTGCCGTAAAAAAACTGGCAGACAGCTACGGTATCCTGTTCATTCCCGGGATGGAGCTTACTACCTCTGAAGAAGTCCATATTTTATGCTATTTCCCTACTCTTGAGGAAGCTATGGACTTTGATGAATACATATATAATCATCTCTTGGCTGTTCCAAACCGTGAAGACATCTTCGGCCGACAGCTTATCTGTGATGAAAATGACCTGATTACAGGCAGTGTCGACAATCTGCTTATAAACGTTACCGATATCTCTATTGATGACCTGCCGGGTATTCTGCCGGATTTCAACGGAATCATGGTTCCCGCACATCTTGACAAATCTTCAACAAGCATTATATCTAATCTCGGTTTCATACCGCCTGACAGCACGTTCAAATGTGCTGAATTTAAAAATCTGAATAATGTTGAAAAGATAAAGGCCGATAACCCGTATCTGGAAAAATGCAATATAATAACCTCTTCAGATGCACACTATCTTGAATACATAAACGAGTCGGTAAATTTTATCGAAGTTACGGATAAAAGTGTAAAAGCTGTGCTTGCAGCACTAACCTACGAAAAAAAGAGCACTTGAAGCTGAAATATCAGCCTATAGTGCTCTGTTTTTTTGTTATTCTTTATTTCGTTGTATAGACAAACCCGCTGCGGAAATTTAGATAGCCTTTTCCGCAATTTCGTTTTCAAGTCTTTCCGCAAAATCATCTACTGAGAATTCGCCAAGTTCGCCCTCTTTGTTTGAGCGAACTGTAAGAGTTCTTGATTCAACTTCTCTCTCACCGATAACGCCGATATATGAAACTCTTTCATTTCTTGCTTCTCTAAGCTTGTAACCAATCTTTTCGTTTCTTACATCCACTTCAACTCTGATGCCCTTATCTTCAAGCATCTTTCCTACTTCCTTTGCATAATCTGCAAACTTTTCAGTTACAGTAAGAAGCTTAACCTGTACAGGAGCCAGCCATAGAGGGAACTTACCTGCAAAGTGCTCTGTCAGTATACCGATAAATCTTTCGATTGAACCGAAGATTACTCTGTGAATCATAACAGGTCTGTGTTTTTCACCGTCTGCACCCACATAAGTAAGGTCAAATCTCTGAGGCATCTGCATATCAAGCTGGATTGTTCCGCACTGCCATGTTCTTCCGAGAGAATCTTCAAGATGGAAGTCAAGCTTAGGACCATAGAAAGCACCATCGCCTTCATTTATAACATATTCTGCTCCCAGCTCTTCCATAGCTGCTTTTAAAGCATCTTCAGCTGTGTTCCATTCTTCATCTGTACCCATTGAATCTTCAGGTCTTGTTGACAGTTCAATATGGTACTTGAATCCAAACATGCTGTAAACATCATCAATAAACTTAACTACTCCGATGATTTCATCCTTAATCTGTTCAGGAAGCATAAAGATATGAGCATCATCCTGAGTAAATGTTCTTACTCTCATAAGTCCGTGCAGCGCACCTGAAAGCTCATGTCTGTGCACCTGTCCCAATTCGCCCATTCTGATAGGGAAGTCTCTGTATGACCACATCTTTCTTCTGTATGCAAGCATTGAACCCGGACAGTTCATTGGCTTTATTGCATAATCGTCGCCATCAATCTTTGTGAAATACATGTTGTCTTTGTAATGATCCCAGTGACCGGAAGTTCTCCACAGCTGTTCATTCATGATAAGAGGAGTCTTGATTTCCTGATATCCTCTCTTTCTGTGTTCTGTTCTCCAGAAGTTTTCAAGCTCGTTTCTGATAATCATACCCTTAGGCATAAAGAATGGGAATCCCGGACCCTCTTCATAAATAGCAAACAGATCCATTTCCTTGCCTATCTTTCTGTGATCTCTCAGCTTAGCTTCTTCAAGTCTTGCAACATACTGATCAAGTTCTTCCTGTGTAGGGAATGAAATCGCATACAGTCTCTGGAGCATCTTTCTGTTTGAATCGCCTCTCCAGTATGCTCCCGCAACGCTCATAATCTTAACAGCCTTAATCTGGCCTGTTGACTCCATGTGCGGGCCTGCACATAAATCTGTAAAATCACCCTGCTTATAGAATGAAATAACTGCATCTTCAGGAAGATCGTTAATCAGTTCAACCTTATAATCCTCTCCGGCTTCCTTCATAAGCTTAACAGCTTCCTCTCTTGGAAGTTCAAATCTTTCAAGCTTGTGATTAGCCTGAATTATTTTCTTCATTTCCTTCTGAATCTTTAAGAAGTCCGCTTCTGTAAACTTATATTCCAAGTCAAAATCATAATAAAAACCGTTGTCGATAGCCGGACCTATTGCAAGCTTTGCCTCAGGCCATAGCTTTTTCACAGCCTGTGCCATTATATGTGAGCTTGTATGCCAGTACGTTTTTTTCACTTCTTCATTTGAAAAATCAATTTTTTCCTTTGCCATAATTTTTTCCTCACTTTTCATAAATTTGTTCCAAAATGCAGCAGTCAGTTTCTGCCAATCGCCTCTGCTTTTCTTCCTTTGCTCTTGGGAAACTTTTGCATAGTTCCTACATCGGCTCCGCTCCGCATCGCCGTGTTAGGAACGTAAAAAAGTCCCTTTCTGCACCAATATGCAGAAAGGGACGAGTTTATCTTTTCTCGCGGTTCCACCCTAATTGCTGAACAGACAACATCTTTAACGATGCCTCTGTAAAACCACTCATTCTGATTATAACGGAATCACCGGACCGGATTGGGGCCACTCCGAGTTAGTTTTCAAATAGTTCCTATTAAGGCACTTCCAGCAACGGCCTCTCTCTGTGAATATTCCCTATCCTACTCTTCTCATCAACGCGTTAGAATATTAAGTTTCATACTTAATCAGTATATCACAAGCCTGTGATTTTTCAAGATTATTTTTATTACTTTCTGATATCAATTCTGTATGATTCATCATACTTTATATCTTCAAAGGTTGCCATATTGTTCATTACCGCACATGATGCTGAAATGATATGGAATGCCAAAGCACATCCCGTACCTTCTCCCAGTCTCATATCCATATCAAGCATAGGCTCCATGCCAAGTTCCTTAAAAATCAAATCGTAAACAGGCTCCTTTGACTTATGGCTTGAAAACATGAAATCCTTAACAAGCGGATTTATCTGTGCTGCCACATAAGCTGCAAGAGCTGAAATAACACCGTCTATTATGACAGGCACTCTGAAATAAGCCGCTCCAAGGAAGCATCCTGCCATTCCCGCTATATCCAGTCCTCCTACCTTTGCAACCACGTCCACAGGATCTTTAGGGTCTGGATTATTCAGTTTAATTGCATCTGCAATAACTTTTCTTTTATGTATAAGAGCTTCGTCTGTAAGTCCGCCGCCCTTTCCCACTGCTCTTTCTGCAGATTCTCCTGTCATAGCCATAAATACAGCACTTGTAGAGCTTGTATTTCCTATACCCATCTCACCTGTTCCAAGTATCTGATAGCCTTCGGAAACAGCCATTTCCACCATTTCAATGCCGACCTCCATAGCCTTCACTGCCTCTTCCCTGCTCATAGCAGGCCCTTTTGCAAAGTTGTCTGTTCCGTATTTTATCTTTCTGTTATAAACCTTATCATTGTTGTAATCGGACATTATACCTATATCAACAACCTTTATATCCGCACCTGCGTGGGCTGAAAGCACACCCATGCCGCAGATTCCTTTTGTCATGTTCATTCCCTGTATAAGAGTAATATCCTGCGGTGTTCCGGCTACGCCTTCTTCACATATGCCATTGTCCGCAACCATTACGATTGAGCATTTTTTATCTACACTGTTGTGTACCTTTCCTGTAATGCCCGCCATTTTTACGGCAATGCTTTCGAGCTTTCCGAGGCTTCCCAGAGGTTTAATCAGGCTGTCCATATGTGCCTGTGCTTTTTCAACTGCCTCCCGGTCCGCACCTTTGATTCCGCTTACTACCTCTTCAAAAGTTTTCACTGTGTCCTCCTTCCGACAAAGTCCAAGTCCTGTCTCGGCTCCGTCCTTTCTAATCATCACAGCCTAGGCTGTCCAAATCTATGCCGTAAGCCTGTACTATCTCAAAATGCCTGCTTGCAGCTATATCCCACGGTGTCACTATATAGCCCCCGTCGGAATCGATATCTATTCCGAACTCATTGTATACATACCATACCAGATGCGAACAGTGCGTTTTTCTTATGGCGTCCGAATTCATGTTTAAAATCCGCGGTATAAGACTGTATTTCACAGCTTCACAGTTTTCAAGCGCAAAGTCAGCAATTTTTTCACCCAGCTCCGTCTGGGTATAACCCAGCTTTTCCGCCGTTTCAGCCGAAACGCGGAGATGAAGCAGCGTCGGGCAGGAGCACCATCTTGAAGCAGAACATATTTCCGTAGCTTTACCCCAATAAACCGCTTCAAGAGTCCTTCCATTTCTATCTCCCTCAGGTTCTTTAATCACCAGCCCGCAGTGTCCGTGCCTGTATCCAAGTGTGTGGGTAGACATACTGATAAGCACATCTCCTTTTCTCAGATCCACAAGTTCGTAATAGTTTATTTTTTTCCCGTTCCCGTCCCTGAATCTTTCATTTTCCGAGAACAAACCTATTCTATCACAACTATACTCAGGTGTTCCATAAAAATTTTGCTGTGCTTTTTTTATTTCATTGAAGAATTTTTCATCAGCCATGTATTTTTCTTCTGTTTTATTTGATTCTCCTGACAGAAAACCGTTGCATGAATTTCTCAGACTATCCACCGCAGAACGTCCCAGCCCTGTCTGCTCCAAAAGAAATCCGTATTGCTCACCACTCAGGCTGTCGGGATTAATGTTCTCGCTTTCTCGCCATTTATCCATATCTGCTTTTTCCGCATCAGGCATAAATACAGGCTCTTTTTCAACTCTTTCCATCATATATGAAATAATTGCCGCCGCAGAGGCAGAAAATGCCAAAAGAACAGCGATAAAAGCAGTCGCTGTCCTTTTCTTTCTGTTATCAGAGCGTTTCTTCCTCACGTGGCAATTCATATCTGGCACTTCTTTCCAAGCTGTTTACATTTATAAACGGAACCCTGAACATGTCCTCCGATGTTGTGACACGGATTTTTACCGATATTGCAGGAATTCTTTTTCCGTTTGTTTTTTCATATCCCTGCATGTCATCTTCAAAGCTCATGCTCCAGTCCACTGTCCCGTTTTTCAAAGCTTTTGAATTTCGTTTTATGTATTCCAGATACTTTGCAGCATAGCTTCTGCCTTCCTCATATTTAAAGACGATTAAACCCTCTGCAAATGCCTCCTCTTCAAGAAACAATGATGCTCCCGCGGCACATTCCTCCGCAGCTTCCTTTAACACCAACTCTTCATGGATGTATGCTCCCAGATCGCCCTGATAAGACAATCCCATCACGCTTACCAGAAAAATTCCTAAAAACACAATATATATTTTCATATTTTCCCCGTTATTCTGCATTTCATGCAGCCGCATCATGATAATGACCTGTATATCAGATTTTCTCGCTGGCAGTATAGCTGTCTATCACATATTCAAAACTGTTCTCATCATCAGGCACTCCGTACATTTCATTTGCCGCCATCACGTCATAAATTTTTACCGCAACCCTGTAACGTATCAGTCTGTTCTCTCCGCTGTCATACCTGTATTTGACATCTTTATCAGCTTCTATGGATATATCACTTTCCGCAATCCCGGTCAGTCTTGAAATTTCCCCTTTTAATCTGCGGGTTATCTCCTCGGTAAAGCATCCTTCCTGCTTTGCCTCCTCCTTTGCAGCATACACACATGCCTGTATTACAGATGTTATCTGGCTGTTTTTCTGGTCAAGTCCCATCTGCATCATAAAAAACAGCATTATAGGCAGCACCGCCATTAAAACAATAAACTGCTTCATTTACTTCCTCTTTCAATATCTATGGTGTATATGTCCGTATTTCCAGTCCCTGCTGCCACATATATTTCAACGATGAGTTTATCGAGTCATCGTCAGGCCCCGCCACAGTATTAAAAATATAAATTCCAAGCACAATCATCGCCGCAAGCACCATATACTGCTTCATATCAACCCTCCTGATTCTTCAGCTTTCCGACTTCATACTGTTTGTTATGGAGGTCAGAGCCGAACTTGCACTGCTGCTCATGGATTCCACATCTGTTTTAAAGTCCATGACAGTTCCCGCTATAAAAATGCCTAATGCTATAAATGCCGCCAATACTATAATCTGTTTCATAAAAATCCCCTTTCGTTAAAACATCATCTGAAGCATTTCCTTCTGACTTATGAAATACCCAACATAAATAAAATTTATAAAAATAAGCATGACATTTACAATAATCGGGAAATACAGAATATCACTGACTGTTTCATCATGTTTTTTCTGCAGCGTCATTTGTATTTCCTTTATGCTTTTCTGGTGTGAAAGCAGTATTTCCGACAGTTCCTTAGGGTCGATTTCATCCCATCTCAGAAGCAGCCCTGCAAATTCCTTTCCTATATCTGTTTTAAGCCTTTCAGCCAGAAGCTCCTGTGCCTCTTTTTTTCTGTTTACCCTGAGCAGTCCAAGCATTTTCATATATGTTGTCTGCAGAACTCCTTCTTTTTGTGAAAGCTGTTCAATTATAAAATCCGTTCCTGTCTGTCTGCCTTTTTCTATGGCTATGATATTTCTCAAAAAAGATATTGCCTCGTAGACTTCTTTATCAATCCGTGCATTTTCATTTTTAGTCTTCACAGCCTCATATATTGACTTTATTTTTTCCAAAACATCTGTTATATATCTGCTTTTCTTTTCCTTAATCAGTGTATTTCTTAACATTCTCTGTTTCCCGGCAGAGGCCGTATAAACACCCATCCAGAACATAAGAATAAAAACAAATCCTGCATTAACTGCGATTTTATCCATTTTCCCTACTCCAAAATTTAATCAGT
>JBJETA010000012.1:0-5678 GCA_051883075.1 Anaerovoracaceae bacterium | reverse complement strand
AAATAAATGTTGCTTTCATTATATTGTTTTCCTCCTAAAACTAAACCCTTTCAAAACCTCATGTAATTTATACCACGGATTTCACTCAGGTAATCATTTACTTTTCTCATTCTGTGTCAATCAAAATTCTAACACATAATGCAAATTATTATACCTCTAACCAGTAAAAAAGTAAAGTTTTATAGCAAAAATACCTGCTAAAAAACTAAAAAAAGTACGTTTAAAGGTCAAAATCGGCCCGTAAAATAAAAAAATGGCATTTTAAACGCCATTTTTTCATTTTATCTTTAATAAAAATACATACCGTCATCCGAATTTATATGTTCAGAAGTTCCAGTCCTCTTGCATATTTACTTTTTTCCTCAGGCTTAAGACCGTATTTCTCCACTACCTTGCCTGTCACCTCAGTCAGGGCATCTTCTTCTCCGGAGAAAAGCTCAATCTCAAGCTCGCAGATCGGAGCCTTGCCATTGTCTGTGATGATTTCTCCGTTATCTATGGAAACCTCCATAATACCGCTGCCGTTGTCCACCCTGAAACGGCTTCTCACAAAATTTGTTTCCATGATGCTGTGAAGACTCTTGAAGCCAATCAGTCCGATTATCTCCTGTCCTATATCACTTTCCTTAAAAATCTGTGGATCAGGCATGATAAAGCAAGCCTCGTCATTTACGGGAACATTAATTTCTTCTCTTGTATGAAGTCCGCCCTTGCTTTTTCCTTTCCACTTAACTGTGGCAACAATACGGCTTCCCTCCATACGAACACGCATAGCAATATCGTTTTTTGAAAGTACAAAATCCTCTGTATCAAAATATGCCGCCTTCATAAGCACCTTTTCACGGGTATCGGCTTCTTCAATACTTGAAAGATATGCATCATTCCAAATATTTTCGGCAGTTTCCTTATCGCTTATGCCGTACTTCATTTCTATTTCCATATTTGTACCTTTGCTTTCTTTTGCTGTATCTTACTACATTATGTATACGTTTTCATTACCATATAAATCATGCGAAGACGATTTTATCATTTTTTTCGAAAAAAATCAAGTGTTTAACATGCTGCCGTATCCTTTCCCTCTGAAAACAACATCTTCTATTGTGAACATTCCCTTCTCTCCGTCGGCTGATTTTTCACATACAAAAGCTGCCGCCTCAAGTGCTCCCAGTGCAAATATTTTTTTTGACAGTGCCGTATGCTTTATTTCCAGCATTTCATCATCACCGGCAAACATAACAGTATGTTCACCTGCTATGCTCCCTCCCCGAACGGCATGTATTCCGATTTCATGTCCTCTGAGCCCTATGCCCACTCTTCCGTACTTTTTATCATACTGACCCTCAGGATCCAGTATATCTGTCAGCATCTTGGCAGTACCGCTGGGAGCATCAGCCTTTCTGTTGTGATGCTTCTCCAGAACCTCTATGTCAAACGCATCCTTCAGCACAGGTGTTATCTGCATAAGAATGTTTTTCATTACCGCGATTCCAAGAGAATAATTTGCGGAAAATACAACCGGAATCCTTTTGCTCAGTTCCTCAATCTTTTTCAGCTGCGAATCGGAAAAACCCGTAGTCGCTATAACAAGAGGAATCTTTCCGTCTGCGGTATATTCCGCAATCATTTCGAGATTTGCAGGATTACTGAAATCAATCACCACATCCGGCTTTGTGCCTGTGTCAGCTTCCAGGTCTCCCAGACTTTTCCCATTTAAAGTCTCTATCATTCCCACAAGTTTTATTCCTTCTCTGCCGAATTTGTCCTTTGCTTTTCCCTGTGATGCCTTTTCCTCTATAATGTCCGCAAGCGTTCTGCCCATGGCTCCCGCTCCCACAACAGCTATTTTCATAAAAAAACCCCCTTAATATACTCTTTAAAATATATTAAGAGGGTATTTTCTTAATGACTTTAAATCTTTCCGTAAAATCTTCTGTAATAGTATCCGATAAGCCAGCTGAGAATCATATCATATATAAAGAAGAATACTTCGCCTCCCGCCACAAGCAGCACAAAAGGCGCATTTTCAAAAAGTGTTCCCGAAAACAGCAGTTCCGCAGCAAGCCTGTAAAGAATAAGCATGAGCACGGTAAAAGAACAAAATTTAACCGCAAGCTGAAGCTTGGTGCTTTTTAAGCGCTCTATATAGCTTTTCAGCACGGGATACAGGCCGAAAAACAGGATATACGGTACCGCACCCAGCTTGTTGGGCAGTATCATAAGTGAAATCAGTGAAGCCGCCCCATACAGAAGCCATCCGCCTTTTCCCCTGCTCTCAATCATCATGACCGCCGCAAGCAGCGAGCTGACAGCATAAAGTGTCATCTCAAATCCCGGCACAAATGATGCCAGATACAGGCATACCTCCGTCATTGCAAGAAGCACACCGCCCAAAGCCGTGAGCTTTGCAGCATTTTTCTTTCCGCCATTCTCCATCTTTAACACCGTCCTAGAAGCAGTCACACATACAGTCGAGGCACATATACGCCTGGCACATTTTGCACATCATATCATCAGTACTTGTATATCCCCTGCCGTAAGAATTATTCTGATACATGCTTCCCGAATTCATGATACTTCTCAGTGCATTCTGGTATTCATAGTTGTTAGGTGCCATGTTTACAGCCTGTCTTACCTTCATGACAGCATCATCATACCAGCCTCTTTTGTAAGATACCATGCCCATCAGGAAGAACCACTCTGCATCCCTGTTATTAATAGCCGCAAGCTTCTGCTCCGCAAGAGAAAGATTTCCCGAATCTATTATGCCTCTGATATCGTTATATTCAGCAGATGGATTCTGCTGATAGCCGCCCTGGCTGCCGCTGTAGCTGTTGCCGCCATAGCCGCCGTTTCCGCCGTAGCTGCCTCCTCTGCCGGCGCCGTTTTTCATCAGATAGTCATAAGCTTCATTTACCTCCTGAAGCTTTTCCTCCGCCAGATCCGACAGCGGATTGTTCTGATATTTGTCGGGGTGATATTTTTTTACCAGTTCCCTGTACGCAGCTTTTATTTCTTCTTCGCTTGCGTTTTGTCTTACTCCCAATACTTCATATGGATTATTCATCAGATTTTCTCCTCTTCCTTTTCTTCTTTATTAAGTATAATTTCCGTTTTTCTTCTAAGTCCGAAATACACAATATTTTCTATAATGCCCCTGTTCCTTTTCAAATCAAGCAGGTCAACAGCCTTACTCATCTCCGCCAGATAATGCATAAGATTAAAAGAAACCGTTTCCCTGATTCGGTTTTTAAACTCCGCTACGCTTTCCTTCTCTTTGTCATAATTAAATCTGTACAGTAGCGGATTGTAGGTGCTCTTTTCTATATTTTCCTCTACATCTTCATACGCATCAATCAGGTATACCCATTTGCCAAGATGATAGCCTATATGTGACATCAGCTTTTTATCTGCTTCATTGTCCTTCTCTGCGGAGACATCAATTCCCTGCCTGAAAACCTCTCTCATGATTTCCGCAAACGGCTCCATGACGCGGTCCAGTTCACCTGACCCGCTCTTTTCAAGAACCGACAGCTCCTCCAGCTTCAGTTTAACAATGCTGCATAACTCAGCATATTGTTTCCGTATCCGTTTCAGAGTGCCTTCCAGTCCCATGGATAAAAGCTTTGCCTTGCAGTCACCGTCATCATTATAGTCATCCACCAGTTTATAATATGCCATAATCAATGTAATGTCCGCCGCATAATCTATCGCCTTTTCTTCCTTTGCCACAGCTTTTTTCTTTATGTGATGCAGAACACAGTGCTCCATATCTATATGCTCATGTCTGTCATCAAGCGCCGCCAGCAGCACTGCCAGAAAAACAAAATCATAGTTCAGTGCAAGTCTGGGAAGCTGTCCGTATCTATGTGATATATTTTTACAGATTCCGCAGTAGTAAGCGCTGTAAACTTCATATTCTTTAACTTTCAGCTCTCCCTTTTCGGGCAAAATATAACCAAACACTCTCAAGCCCTCTCTTTTAAGCTTCCTTTTCCCATGTTTCTGTCATTGCAAAACACAGTCTAACGCTTTATTTTAACATAATACAGCTTCAATGTGAAGATTGCGCAAAGAAACCGTTAAATTTCCCTGTTAAAGCTTCCCATCCTGTAGCCCTGCAGGTCAAGCGCAATATAACTAAAACCCAGCTCCGTAAACTTTTCATAAACTTTTTCGCGCATATTTTTTTCCGCCAGTCTGCTTATTTCATCGCATCCGACTTCTATCCTTGCGAGATTTCCGTGGAGCCGCACTCTGACATTTCCAAAACTCTCGGACTGAAGGAAGTTTTCCGCTTCTTCTATCCTTTTCAAATCGCATTCCGTGATTCCCTGTCCGTAAGCAATGCGCGATGCAAGGCATGCCATAGAAGGCTTATCCCATGTATACAGTCCTTTCAGCCTTGAAATTTTCCTTATTTCTTCCTTGCCAAGTCCTGCCTCTCTCAGGGGACTTTTTATATCCAGCTCTTCAAGGGCTCTCATACCCGGTCTGTAATCCTTTAAGTCATCTGTATTTGAGCCTTCTGCCACAAACAGCAGTCCGAGCTTTTCCGCTCTTTCCTTTATACTTTCAAATATCATTTTTTTGCAATAGTAGCATCTGTCTTTTGGATTTGCCGCAATATCTTTTCTCTGGAGAATGTCCGCTTCTATGACCTCATATCTTATTTTTTTCTTCTTAACAAAGCCTTCTGCCTCTGCAAACTCCCGCTCAGGCATAAAAGGTGACTTCACTATAACCGCAGCCGTTTTTTCTCCCAGTGCCTCATGTGCCGCTGTAAGCAGCAGCGTAGAATCGACACCGCCCGAAAACGCTACTGCCATGCTTCCCATGGATTTCAGTATTTCCAATAGGTAATCGTACTTTTCAAATTTTAAATTCTGTTCAGTCATTTTTAATATATCCTTATATTTCTCCTTATATTTCCGAATGCTTTTCAAAGCACTTTTAATATATCACAGAATTCCTACACATGCTAATCTTTTCAGATTTGACATAATAAGTTAAAAGGAGTATTATATTGGAGATTTGTGACAAAATCTGTAGAAAAAATAGGAGATATGAAGATGTTAAATTTTACTGATGACAACGCAGTTCTGGAAAAGATGATAACACATCACAGAAATCTTCACCGTATACCCGAGATAAGCGACCAGCTGTTTAAAACACACGATTACATCATGGCGCAGATTGGAGATATGAACTGTGAATTTACTACCGTAGTCAACACAGGTATATGTGCTTTCTTCAACAAAGGAAAAGAAGCAACCGTTGCTTACAGAAGCGATATGGACGGTCTGGTTCTTAAAGAAAACACATATCACGATTATGCCTCCGAACATGAAGGAAGAATGCACGGCTGCGGACATGACGGCCACATGGCTATGCTTCTTGCGTTTGCCGAATACGTAAACCAGGCAGACGACCTTCCTTACAACGTACTTCTGATATTCCAGCCTGCCGAAGAAACCATAGGCGGAGCCCAGAAAATCGTCACTTCAGGCATCTATGAAAAGTACAATGTTATCAGAACCTTCGGTCTGCATCTCTGGCCGGCACTTCCAAAGGGAACACTTGCCTCAAGAGCCGGCGCACTGATGCCTAAATCATCTGAAGTATCTATTGAAATACAGGGCAGAAGCACCCATGCCGCAACATCATACAAAGGCATAGAT
>JBJETA010000011.1:0-5726 GCA_051883075.1 Anaerovoracaceae bacterium | reverse complement strand
TGAAAAGGGCGATGACTATGGAAGAAGCACTTTGGGCGGAAACAAGCCTGTTATAGTGGAATTTTCATCACCTAATATTGCAAAGCCGTTTCATATCGGACATATCAGAAGTACAGTAATAGGCAACTCCCTTTATAAGATTTACGATTTTCTGGGATATAAGACAATCAGAATAAACCATCTGGGTGACTACGGCACACAGTTCGGAAAAATGATTGTTGCATACAGAAAGTGGGGAAACAAGCAGGATGTTATTGATGCGCCTATCAAAACACTGCTTGAGTATTATACAAAATTCCATGTAGAAGTTGAAAAGGACCCAAGTCTTGATGATGAAGCAAGAGCTGTATTTACAAGACTTGAAAACGGTGAGCCTGAAGAGGTTGAGCTGTGGCAGTGGTTCAGAGATGAAAGCCTTAAGGAATTTAACAGGGTATATGATATGCTTGGCATCAGCTTTGACTCTTACGCAGGTGAAAGCTTCTATTCAGATAAGATGGGAAGAATACTTGAATGGCTTAAGAAAGACAATCTTCTTAAGGTTTCAGAAGGCGCCCAGATTGTTGACCTTGAGGAATACGGCATGTCACCTGCACTTATAACAAAGAAGGACGGTTCAACTCTTTATATAACAAGAGATATTGCGGCTGCTGTTTACAGAAAGGAAACATACGATTTCTACAAGAATATTTATGTTGTAGCTTCCCAGCAGAACCTGCATTTCCAGCAGTGGTTCAAGATTGTTGAGCTTATGGGCTGCGACTGGGCAAAGGACTGCGTACACGTTCCTTTCGGACTTGTAAGTCTTGAAGAGGGAACCATGTCAACAAGACACGGCAGAGTTGTATTCCTTGAAGATGTTCTGAACAGGGCAGTTGAACAGACAAGAGAAATCATAAAGGAAAAGAACGTTGCTACTGAAAATATAGATGAAACGGCAAAGATGGTAGGTATCGGGGCTGTAATGTTCCAGGAACTTTCAAACAACAGAATTAAGGATTATGTGTTCTCATGGGATAAGGTTCTTAACTTTGACGGTGAAACAGGTCCTTACGTTCAGTATACTCATGCAAGAGCTGCATCTGTATTGAGAAAAGCGGGAGATGAAGCTGTAAAGAAGGCTAAGAATACAGCAGATATTGACATGTCTTATGCAACCTCGGAAAGCGGTTATGAACTGGCAAAGCTTATTTATGCCTTCCCTGATGTTGTTATTGAAGCGGGAGAAAAATATGAACCGTCAATCATAACAAGACATATAGTGGATATAGCACAGAGCTTCAACAGATTCTATCATGATGAACACATCCTTGTAGATGATGAAAAGGAAAAGCTTGCAAAGCTTGCTCTGGTTATTTCGGCTAAGAATACTCTGAAGAACGGTCTTGGACTTCTTGGTATTCAGGCTCCTGAAAAGATGTAAAAAGAGATTAGCGGAGGTTTTATGCGATACGAAGGCAATATTTACAGACCGCCAAGCGAAGCATACAGTCTGATTATACAGGTTACTATCGGATGTACCCACAATGCCTGCACTTTCTGCAGCATGTTTAAGGATAAAAAATTCCGTGTACGTGAGGTTGAAGAAGTAATTAAAGATCTGGAAACGGCAAGAATGTATTACAAGAGAGTCGAGAAAATATTTTTGGCTGACGGCGATGCACTTTGCCTTTCCAACAATAAAATGAACATTATCCTTGAAAAAATAAAGGAGCTTTTCCCTGAATGCAAAAGGGTTGGGGTTTACGGAACTCCACGAGATGTCCTTGTGAAGAGTCGTGAAGAGCTTGAAGAACTCAGGGATAACGGTATAGGCATTATTTATATAGGTGCTGAGTCGGGAAGCCCTAAGGTGCTGGAGCTTGTAAACAAAGGCTCTACACGGGAAGAAATCATAGAGGCAGTAAAGAAGATAGAAGCTGCAGGTATAAAAGCATCGGTTACTTTTATATCCGGACTGGGAGGTCCCGAACTCATTGAGGAACATGCTGTTGATACGGCAAGCATGATTTCCGAAATGCAGCCGTCGTATGTAGGCCTTCTGACACTTATGGTTGAGCCTATGGCACCAATATATGAGGATATAAAAGAAGGACGGTTCAAGGTGCTGACTGCGGAGGAAGTGCTTGGAGAAACAGCACTGATGCTGAAGCATATAGATGTTGAGAGAACCTGTGTATTCAGAAGCAACCATGCTTCAAACTATGTATCACTTAAGGGAAATCTGCCCGAGGATAAGGATAAAATGCTGGCAATGCTGAAAAGGGCAATGGAAAATACAAATCTTATCAAGGATGAGAGATTCAGAGCATTGTAACGGGACATTATCGGGAAACACGGTAAGTTAAGAGGAAGCTTTGTATGAAGATATTACTTACAACTTTAAATGCTAAATATATTCATTCAAATCTGGCTTTAAAGTATTTATATATGTCTGCCATTGATTACAGACGTTCCATTGATATGAGAGAGTTTACCATAAACAATGACGATGACTATGTATATACGGAGATTGTCAGAGGAGGATATAGTGTTGTATGTTTTTCATGCTATATATGGAATATAACAAAAACTGTGGCTTTGGCAGAAAATATTAAAAAAGCAAGACCTGACATAAAGATACTGTTCGGAGGACCCGAGGTCAGCTATGAATCCATAGAGTTTTTGAGAAAAAACAAGTTTGTGGATTATGTCATAGTAGGTGAAGGCGAGGAAGTATTCAGGGAATTTGCAAAGGCATACCTGTCGGGCAAACAAAACTTTGAGGAAATTAACGGACTGATTTACAGGGCAGGCGGAAAGATTTTTGTAAATCCGCCTGCTGATTTACAGGATTTTGATGAAGTTCCGTTTCCTTACAGTTTTATAGAGCCTATGGATGACAGGATTCTGTATTATGAATCGGTCAGAGGCTGCCCTTATAAATGCAGCTACTGCCTGTCATCTCTGGAGAAGCATATAAGACCTCTGCCTTTGGAACGGGTAAAAAAAGAAATGAATTTTTTCCTGTTCAAACAGGTGAAGCAGGTAAAATTTATAGACAGAACCTTCAATTATGATAGGAAAAGATGCTGTGAAATCATAAGATTCCTTCTGGAAAATGACAACGGTGTGACAAATTTCCATTTTGAAATATGTGGGGAACTGATTGATGATGAATTTGTAAATTTGCTGTCGAGGGCCAGAAAAGGGATGTTTCAGGTGGAAATAGGCATACAGAGCCTGAATCCAATGACGCTTGAAGCGGTAAACCGCAGCAGAAATACGGATATTCTTCTTGGAAATATACGAAGAATAGTGAGTCTGGGTAATGTCCATACACATGTGGATCTGATTGCAGGTCTTCCTTTTGAAGATTATTTTTCCTTTATTGATTCTTTTAACGGAGTCTATGAATTGAAAGCGGATCAGTTCCAGCTGGGCTTTTTAAAGCTGCTGAAGGGTACGCAGATAAGAAATGAAAAAGATGCCTATGACTATGTGTTCAGGGATGTGGCTCCGTATGAGTTGATTTCAAACAGATTTATATCAGCTGACGGAATAGCCAGACTGAAAATGATTGAAAATCTGCTTGAACTTTACTACAACAGAGGAGGCTTTTCAAAGACTCTCGAATATGCTGTATCGGCATTTCATGAGAGCGCATTTGATTTTTATGAGGAGCTTGCTTATTTCTTTTATTTAAAGGGATATCAGAACCGTTCACATAAAAAAGAGGATTTGTACCGTATATTATATGAGTATGCATGTTGGAAGGACAGAAGTATGCCGGGAGCGGCTGATGAGGTGAAGAGACTGCTGCAGCAGGATATGGAGGCAGCTTTAAATCAGGACGCTGTTAAAAAGTTTCTCAGGAAAGGCTGGGCTATGATATAGATGGAAAATGTAAAGCAGAAGAATGACAGAATTTCATACTATCTTAAGAGGAGGCTGGATGAATTCGTTTTTGATGTTCTTTCACCCGATTTTCTGAAAAAGCTTGAAACGGAAGAACTTATGAATGGCGTTCCTGTTCCGTTCAGAAAAAAAGAATTTGAGGAATTTGTGAAGGGTGAGCCTGTCAGGCTTGAAAATATAGCCAAAAATATGGCTTATGTTTTCGGAGCTGACAGCGGATTTAAGTATAAAGAACATTATATGGGATTCCTTATAAAGGTTTTCGGTGACAATGTACTCCGCAGCATTGAAAAAGAAGCGGAAACTGCCGCTGAAGAGGAAAGGTTTGAAGATGCCTGTGCTTATTTCAGGGCAAGTCTGTGTATAAATCCGGGCGGACTTTCGGGACTGTACGGTTATGCAAGGGTATGCCGTGAGATTTATCTGAAGGGCGGGGATGAGGACCTGGTGGGCAGCTTTAAAGCTGAGTCCATCAAGCTTTTTGAACTGATTACAGAGAAGTATGAGGACTTTGCAGACAGCTATTATTATTTGGGATATGCATATACAAATCTTGGACTCTATGTAAAAGCTGACCTGATTTGGAAAGAATTTCTGAAGAAAAGTGACGATAATGAAAAAAAAGAGGAAATAAAAGAAAGATGCATGCAGCTTGAACAGCCTGTAAAGATTGAGCTTGGATGCAATGATGTGCTTGCGGGACGTTTTGCTGACGGTATAGCGAAGCTGGAACCGTATACGGAGGGACAGTTCAGCAGCTGGTGGCCTCTCTGGTATTACATGGGCATATCATATAATGAAACAGGGGAACTTTTAAATGCGGAAAAGGCTTTTAAAAAAGCCCTTCTTCTGAATCCGAGCAATGTTGAAATCATGGAGCTTCTGGCACAAATCTACAGAGCAAAGGGAGACACTGCAAATGAGGAAAAATACAGAAAAAAGAGTCTGCTGGTACGTTCCCAACTTATTGAACGGGATGGAAATTAAACTATGAATTTTAAAATAAAATCTCCAAAAAAAAGATTATCTATATATGTCATTCTCAGGGTGCTTGTCATACTGACCATGATAGCGCAGTTTTATAACGGAAACTACGGAAATGTGTTTACCTGTGTGCTGACATTGATATTGTTCATGATACCGTCCATTATCGAAAGAAGACTTAATATCGACCTGCCAAACACGCTTGAAACCATTATACTGCTTTTTATATTTGCGGCGGAGATTCTGGGAGAAATACAGGAATATTATCTGCTGTTTGACCACTGGGACGATATACTCCACACGACAAACGGATTTTTGTGTGCTGCAATAGGCTTTTCACTGATTGATATATTGAACCGAAGTGACAAGATACATATGACTCTGTCACCTAAGTTTGTTGCAATGGTTGCTTTTTGCTTTTCAATGACAGTGGGTGTGTTGTGGGAATTTGCGGAATTTGCCATGGACCTGTGGCTGGGGACAGATGCGCAAAAAGATACATGGATAACAGCCTTTAACACGGTAACGCTTCATCCTAACGGTGCGAATATACCTGTACATGTGGATGTGGAGCAGGTTATTGTAAACGGAGAGGAATGGAAGGCATATCTTGACATTGGACTGATAGATACTATGAATGACCTGTTTGTAAACTTTATAGGAGCCGTTGCTTTTTCAATCATCGGACTTATATATATAAAGAACAGAGGCGGGAAATTTGCGGAAAAGTTTATGCCGCGGCTGAAGAAGGAAGAGCAATGTGAACAGCATGAAAAGTGTGATGAATAAAAAGAAGGTCATTGCATAAAAATATAAAAAATACTTGCATAAAACAGTACGGCTAT
>JBJETA010000010.1:0-24319 GCA_051883075.1 Anaerovoracaceae bacterium | reverse complement strand
AAATAAAAAGGCTGAAAAAGAAAATACTATTTCTTTTGGCAGGAAAACGTATGACAGGGCTTTTGTATATGTGGAGGACATAGAAGACTCAGCTTCTGTGAGTGAAGCACTGAGAGCAGATGGCTATCAGACCTCAAGTCCGAGTGACTGGCTGGAATCCATGAAGGATACTTCGAGAATGATACAGGGGATTCTGGGAGGTATCGGAGGCATATCGCTTCTGGTTGCGGCTCTGGGTATAACAAACACCATGATTATGTCTATTTATGAAAGAACTAAGGAAATAGGAGTAATGAAGGTTATAGGGGCAAATCTGGGAGATATCAGGAAAATGTTCGTGACCGAGGCAGGAATGATAGGCTTTATAGGAGGCATGGCAGGATTGATTTTCAGCCTGATTGTTTCGTTTCTTATGAATACTGTTTTCAGAGATATTCTCAGCATGGCACTTGGAAGCCTGGGAGGAGGTATGGGTGAAAAAATATCCATCATACCTGTATGGCTTTGCTTTGCGGCAGTAGGCTTTGCTACCTTTATAGGTATTGCGGCAGGCTATTATCCTGCAAAGCGTGCAATGAACCTGAGTGTACTGGAAAGCTTAAAGAATGAATAAACCTAACAGAAGAATAAGTGAAAAACAAAAGGACTGGGCCGGTTCACTACCGGATTCAGTCCTTTTATAATTGCCTGATTTATAATTGCTTAATTAAACTGTTTTAATTCTTTTTGCCTTTGAAAAAAGCACCGATAAGCATGATTACGGCAAATATTATCAGATAAGCTATAACAGCCTTTCCGTGTGAAAAGCAGGCTGCGATAATCATGAATATGCAGCCAAGTATTGCAAGACCCGGCATGATAAAGCGTTTAAATACCGAAAGGTCTTTTTCCTTTTTCATCATCATTATAAAAATAGGAATATATACTGCGTAAATTGTTATAATTGGAAGTTCTGACGAATCAAAACAGAAAAAACCGAACCAAGGTGCAGTCAGGTTGGCACCGTAAAAATAAAGAAGCCATATGCTGCATAGCAGAACCGCAAAAATAGCTGAGTTTGCAGGCATATTTGTAACCTTATCTATCTGGTTGAAAATGTCGGGACGAGGTCCTTCGTTTCTTGCCGCAAGAGAATATATACCGCGAGTGCATCCCAGCATAAGGCCGTTTAACGTTCCGAGACACGATATGATAACGAAAACGAATATGAGAGTTCCTCCGGCTTTACTGAAAATTGTTTCAAACGCAAGCTTGGCTCCCGCTTCACCGCCGGCCATCATAACTTCGTTTTCAGCGGCTCCCGCAAGACCTATATAGTAGAGAATGTATACCGCCATGATTATGAATGTTCCGCATACAAGAGCTATTGGCAGGTTTTTCTTAGGATTTTTAATTTCGGCATTTATACTTGTGGCTATAATCCAGCCTTCATAAGCAAATGCAGTAGCAACAACTGCTGTAAAAAGAGCATTTGATGTGCTTAGAGAGGTGTCGGCAACATGTGTGAAGTTGCGGACCGTCATGCCGTTTGAAAGCCCCACTATTGTTCCTATGACTGCCATAAGAAGCAGTGGTACAAGCTTAATGACGGTTGTTGAAACCTGAAATCTGCCTGCAAGAACAGGGGAAAGTGAATTCAGGGCGAAGCTGGCAACAAGGAAGAAACCTGCAATAGTCATGCATTGTCCCCCTGTAATGTCAAAACCTATCAGAACACAGGTGTATCTTGCTGATACCCATGCCAGTACCGATGTCATGGTAGGAAAGTAAATGAGTGCTGTGAACCATCCCACATAGTAACCGTAAGTGCTTCCCATAGTTGCTTCTGCATAGTCGACAACACCGTTTACATAGGTATAACGTGTTGCCATAACTGAAAATGTGTAGGCACAGACAATCATTATCAGGCCTCCTAAAATCCATGCGAGGATTCCGAGAGGAAGATTGCCCCCTGTAGCATTCAGAACCTTTTCGGCTTTGAAAAATACCCCGCTTCCGATAACAATGCCTACAACCATTGCTATGGCAGTAAACAGGCCGTATTTCGGCTTTAAAGCTGTTTCCATAATTTTTCCTTCCTTTATTCAATTCAAAGTTTATTCACCAATTTATTATTCTACCATTCTTTGGGTGATTCAACAATGAAAATTTAATAATATATATATAATAACCATAAAAACTATGTAAAAATATCACAAAAACATCACTTTATATGTGTATGCTTTTTTATTATAATGAAAATGAAGGAAATAAAGATAGGGGGACTGTAAATGAGCAGATTGCTGGTGGTTGATGATGAAGCAAAAATAAGAGCGGTAATCCGTGAATATGCGGAATTTAATAATCATGAGGTGGATGAGGCAGCAGACGGCATGGAGGCAATAGGATTGTGCAAGCTGAATGATTACGATCTGATTATTCTTGATGTTATGATGCCCAAGCTTGATGGGTTCTCAACCTGTAAGGAGCTGAAAAAGATAAAGGACATTCCTGTTATCATGCTGTCGGCAAGAGGCGAGGAATATGACAAGCTTTTCGGATTTGAGCTTGGTGTTGACGATTATGTGGTGAAACCCTTCAGCCCGAAGGAGCTTATGGCAAGGGTAAACGCAGTTCTGATGCGCAAAAGTGCAGTTGCAAAGCCTGTGGAGCAGGACGTTTTGAAATTTAAAGGACTTGAGATAAATATCCCCGCAAGGACTGTAACAATAGATGGTAAAAAGGTTGAGCTTACACCAAAAGAATACGACCTTTTGTTTTATCTTGCGAAGAACTGTAACTTGGCATTGTCCAGAGATAAACTGCTTTCTGATATATGGGGATATGATTTTTACGGCGATGACCGTACTATTGATACACATATTAAAAATCTCAGAAACAATCTCGGACCGTACAGGGATTTTATAGTTACCATGAGAGGTGTAGGATACAAATTTGAAGTTTAGGTGATATAGTGGAAAAAATTAAGAATAAGCTTAAAGAAATTAAAAAAAAGTTTGACAGAAACAGCATAAGCTTTAAACTGTGGACATATTTTATATTATTTGCTGCATTCTTAATGGTGCTTTTATGGATTCTGCAGATAGTCTTTCTGAATACTTACTATCAGGATATGAAGATTGCGGAAACGAAGAAAATTGCAAGGGAAATAGAGGCAAATTACGGCAAGGAAGATTTCTTTGAAGAAATCATGCATATGACCATGACAAATGACCTGTACATTCAGATTGAAATGAAGGATTCCATACTTTTTTCACCTTTGAAAAGTTCGGACAGGGCGCCTACTTATATGTATATGACGGAGATGCGGGCTGTAAGAAATCTTCTCCTTGAGAATAGCAGACCTTATGAGCCTGTATCTCTTATGATTTCCGGAAAGGAACGCGGAGGCGGTGACAAGAAAACCCTCGCGTATGCAAGTTATATAGGAAATCCCGAGGATGATATCATTTTATATATCTTTTCACCGCTGTTTCCTGTGGATTCAACGGTAGACATACTTACCAAGCAGCTTACCCAGGTAACTGTTATATCGCTGTTGCTTTCCTTTGCATTGTCTTTTTATCTGTCAAAAAGGATAACAAAGACGATAAAAGGTATCACACGTTCTGCGGAAAAGCTTGCAAAAGGAGAGTACGGGGTAGTTTTTGAGGGCACTGACTATACAGAAATAAAGCAGCTTGCAGATACTCTGAACATGACATCAAAGGAACTTCAGAAAACAGAAGAATTAAGGAAAGACCTTATTGCAAATGTTTCACATGATTTAAAAACACCTCTGACAATGGTCAAATCCTATGCGGAAATGATAAGAGATTTGTCGGGAGACAATCCGCAGAAAAGAAATGCCCATCTGCAGGTTATTATAGAAGAGGCGGACCGGCTCAATGTCCTTGTAAATGACATGATGGATTTGTCCAAGCTGCAGACGAAAGTAACGGAGCTTGAAAAAACAAAGTTTGATTTGTGCGAAACTGCACAGGAAACCGTTCATGCTTTTGGAATTTTCGAGAGCAATGAGGGCTACAGCTTTTCTCTGGAATGTCCTGAAAGACCGGTTATGGTTATGGCAGATGAAAACAAAATAAGGCGTGTTATGGCAAATCTGTTCAATAATGCCGTAAAATACTGCGGTACGGACAAGGAAATTGTAATAAGAATCCTGGATGAAGGAGATAAAGCAAGATGTGAGGTATCCGACCACGGTATGGGGATATCTCCGGAGGAAATAGAACAGATATGGGACAGGTATTATAAAGCGAGCACACACCATGTGAGGGCAACTAAAGGAACCGGACTGGGACTGTCTATTGTAAAAGAAATTATTATGCTCCATGAAGGAAGCTACGGAGTTGAAAGCGAAGAAGGCAAAGGAAGCACCTTCTATTTTGAGCTGGATAAATGTAGCGATGAGGAGTAGGAAAATACAAGCAAGGCATACTGCATGAGATTTAATAAATCATCCGGTATGCCTTGATTAATTGTAAGACAAATCAAAAAATTGTTTTTCCTATTGACATACAAAAAACCTTATGATAAACTATGAAATTCGCAAGCTTGACATTGACCATATATTTCAATATACTATATATATTGGAGGTAGTGTTTATGTTTGCTATAGGAGATAAAGTGGTGTACCCCATGCATGGGGCGGGAACTATTGAAGCACTTGAAGAAAAAGAGATTCTGGGAGAAACACATCAGTATTATGTGCTTAAGCTGCCTTATGATGATATGAAGGTTATGGTTCCTGTGGACAATACGGGGGAAGTGGGCATAAGAAATATTGTTTCCGAAGAAGAGATGGAAAGAGTTCTGGAATCCCTAAGAGGTGAATCTACCGAGATGCCTTCAAACTGGAACCACAGATACAGAGCAAATATGGACAAGCTCAAATCAGGCGATATTTTTCAGGTCGCAGATGTTGTCAGAAATCTGGGACGCATCGAGAAAAAGAAAAAGCTTTCTACGGGTGAGAAAAAGCTTTTCACAAATGCAAAGCAGATACTTCTCAGTGAAGTTATTCTGATAAAAAAAATAGGGCAGAAGGAAGCAAATGATCTTATTGAATCGGCACTGTGATGCCGTTTTGATTTGTTCATTATAAAAATGCGTGCGGCTGTAAAGTCTGATGCGCAAAAAAATATGAAGAAAGGAGGGAAAGAAAATGCTGAAAAAACTTTTTAGGGGCTTTGCGGGAATACTTGGTGCTGTGTTCGGCTACGGAGTTTTTCTATTAATTCAGATGTTATACGACCTTTCGGGTCAGCATATGTCTGACAAGTTTACGGCAACCCAGTTGTTTGCAACCGGTGTGTGCTTCGCAATCATTTTCGGAATAATATTTTTCAGAGCTGCTCCAAGCCTTGGAAGACACAGCAGATTTGTTGCCAAAAGTATTGAATCGGATTTGCAGAGTGTTCCGACAAACGATATTGTGTCAGGAACCTTTGGACTGATTATAGGTCTTATTATAGCTTTTCTGATCAGTCAGGTGTACGCGGGTATCCATATTTTCTACCTTGGCACCATACTTACAATCATAACCTATATCATCATGAGTTATCTGGGCGTTATCGTTGCAACCAAAAGACTCAGGGATGTTACGGCGGCATGGCTTTCAAGAGCAAAAAATACCCAGTCATCGAAAAGCAAAAACAAGATTTCAGATGCTACACCTAAGATATTTGACACAAGTGTTATTATCGACGGAAGAATAGCGGATATTATGAAGACGGGCTTTATAGAAGGAACTATAGTTATACCTGAGTTTGTTCTGTTGGAGCTTCAGCATATCGCGGATTCCTCAGACAGCCTGAAAAGGAACAGAGGGCGGCGCGGTCTTGATATCCTGAATAAAATACAGGAAGAATACGGCATTGAAATCTATAACACAGCTTCCGAAAAATCACTTGAAGAAATTCCTGAGGTTGATGTTAAGCTGTTAAAGCTTGCCCAGATAATGAACGGCAAGGTTGTGACAAATGATTTTAACCTTAACAAGGTTGCAGGCATAAAAGGGGTAAAGGTTCTGAACATAAATGAACTGGCAAATACCTTAAAGCCTGTGGTTCTTCCGGGAGAGGATATGAGCCTGTTCCTTGTAAAAGAAGGGAAAGAGAATAACCAGGCGGTTGCATATCTTGATGACGGAACCATGATAGTCGTTGAGGACGGCAGGAAGTTTATTGGTCAGACTGTAACGGTAACTGTTACAAGTGTGCTTCAGACCTCAGCGGGACGAATGATATTTGCAAAGCCGAAAGGTAAAAAATAATTATGTTCAACGGAAAAAAGATAGCTGTAATTATTGCTGCTGCCGGTTCGGGTAAAAGAATGGGCAGCAGTGTGCCTAAACAATTTTTAAAAATTGGGGGAAAGCCGATTCTTTTTAAGACTGCACTGGCGTTCAGCCGGAACAGTTTAATTGACGGCTTTTTTGTCGTTACGGGAAAAGAATATATAAAAGAAGCGGAAGAAGCTGTCGGCAGCCTGCCGAAGTTTAAAGGAATTTCAGAAGGCGGTGCGGAAAGACAAGATTCCGTTTACAATGGTCTGAAGGCTTTAAACGGCGAATACGAATATGTTTTGATACATGACGGGGCAAGACCTTTTGTATCACAGGACATTATCGTGAGAGTGATTGAGAAAACGGCAGAAAAAGGGGCGGCAGTTGCATGTGTGCCCGTGAAGGATACCATAAAGGTGGTTGATGAAGACGGAGTCTTCGAAAAAACGCTGAATCGTTCGGTATTGCAGTCAATTCAGACACCGCAGGGCTTTGAGGTCAGCTTGCTTATAAGGGCTTACGAAAAAGCCTTTGAAGACGGATACTACGGAACCGATGATGCGGCTCTTGTGGAACGGATGGGCATACCGGTGTATAAAGTGGACGGCGGCTACGAAAATATAAAAATTACTACGAAAGAGGACATGCCTATGGAGTGCAGAGCCGGCACAGGATATGATGTGCATAGATTTGAAAAGGGAAGAAAGCTTATACTGGGTGGCGTTGAAATACCTTATGATATGGGCCTTCTGGGGCATTCAGACGCTGATGTGCTTGTCCATGCGGTCATGGATGCGCTTCTGGGAGCTGCAGCCATGGGAGATATAGGAAGACTCTTTCCGGATACGGACCCTGCCTTTGAGGGGGCGGACAGCCTCAGACTGCTGGAGCATGTAGGGAAACTGCTGGAGGAGCAGGGTTATACTATTGGAAACATTGATGCAACAGTCATAGCCCAGGCACCGAAGCTTATGCCGTATATCGATGAAATGAAAATAAATATTGCTGAAACGTTAAAAATAAGTCATAATAAAGTGAATGTGAAAGCTACCACAACTGAGAAGCTCGGGTTTACCGGACGTAAAGAAGGTATTGCTTCAGAGGCTGTGTGCATATTAAATAAGTAAAATATTTAGTAAAATAAACTGAAGGAGAAAGTTGCGAACAATGAGATTATCTAAAATGCATTTAAAGACTTTGAGAGAAGTCCCAAACGAAGCAGAAATAGCCAGCCATATCCTGCTTGTCAGAACAGGTATGATAAGGAAACTTGTATCGGGTGTATACGGTTTTATGCCTATGGGCTGGCGCTCAATCAGAAAGATTGAAAATATTATCAGAGAAGAAATGGATGCCAAAGGCGGACAGGAAATACATATGTCGGCAGTTCAGCCTGCTGAACTGTGGCAGGAATCGGGCAGATGGTTTAAGTATGGACCTGAGCTCTGGAGACTTAAGGACAGAAACGGAAGAGATTTCTGCCTTGGTCCTACACATGAGGAGATTTTTACGGATATAGTAAGAAATGATGTCAGCTCATACAGACAGCTGCCTCTGAACCTGTATCAGATACAGACTAAGTACAGAGATGAGGCAAGACCCAGATTCGGACTCATGAGAAGCAGAGAGTTTATCATGAAGGATTCATACTCTTTTGATAAAAGCTTTGAGGATCTGGACAAGAGCTACAATGATATGTATGATGCATATGAAAAAATCTTTACAAGATGCGGACTTGTATTCAGACCGGTGGAAGCGGATACGGGTGCTATAGGAGGAAGCAACTCCCATGAGTTCACGGCATTGTCGGAAGTGGGCGAAAGTGAAATAGCATACTGTGAAAAGTGTTCAATGGCTGCAACAACTGAAAAGGCAGAGTGCGTAGATGCTCCTGCTTCAAACGAGGCAGAGCTGCCTCTGGAAAAGGTTCACACACCCGGAACAAAGACGATTGAAGAAGTGTCGGAATTTCTTGGATTGAAGCAGGAACAGACTATAAAAGCGCTGTTGTTTGTAAAATACAACGACGAAGGAAAAAAAGACGGTTTTGTGGCGGCGTTTATAAGGGGAGACAGGGAGCTTAACATGATTAAGCTTGTAAATGCCCTTAACATACCTGAGCATGCGATTGAATTTGCAGATGAAAAGGAAATGGGAGCGGTTACCGGTGCGGTAGGAGGCTTTACAGGTCCTGTCGGACTGCATGACTGCACTATAGTAGTTGACAGTGAACTTACAGGCTTAAAGAATCTGTGTGCGGGAGCATGTGAAGAAGATTATCATATGAAAAATGTGAACTATGGACGTGATTATAAGGCAGATATAGTAGCAGACCTTAAACTTCTTAAAGAAGGAGATCCTTGCCCTGTATGCGGAGCACCTGTTAAACATGCAAGAGGCATAGAGGTAGGTCAGGTATTTAAGCTTGGAACAAAGTACAGCGAATCCATGGGTGCATACTATAAGGATGAGAACCAGAAGGACCAGCTTATCGTGATGGGCTGTTACGGCATCGGAGTAACAAGAACTCTTGCGGCAATAGTGGAACAGCACCATGATGAAAACGGTATCATCTGGCCTATGTCAGTTGCACCTTATCATGTTATTATAACGCTGGTTAAGCCTGATGATGAAGTGCAGGCGAAAACAGCAGAGGAAATCTATGAAAAGCTTAAAAAGGCAGGCGTGGAGGTTCTTCTTGATGACAGAAACGAAAGACCGGGAGTAAAGTTTAAGGATGCGGACCTGCTTGGCATTCCTGTTAGAATTACAGTAGGCAGAGGTGCGGCAGACGGCATGGTTGAATACAAGCTCAGACGCGATGCGGACAAGTCAGAGATTTCTGTTGAAGAAGCTATTGAAAACGCTGTTAAGATTGTGAATGAAGAAAAATAATATTGACTTCAAAAAAATTAGCTGAAAATGTGTTTTGGCGGAACAGGAGGTCACTATGTGGACCGGAGGCGTAAGAGTTATCATATTTGATGACGACAGAAAAATACTAATGGTCAGACAGCACCATGAAGGCAGAGATATATGGATGGTTCCCGGAGGCGGGATTGAGGACAACGAAAACGCAAAACAGGCTGCGGTCAGGGAAGTTAAAGAGGAAACCGGACTTGATGTTGAAATTGAAAAACTGATATGGCATGTTGAAGAGGTTTCGAAAGAAAGAGGACAGCGGTTTGTAAATTTCTTCCTTGCTAAGATTAAGGGAGGAAACCTTGAACTTGGTTATGACCCTGAGCTTCTGGGTCAGAAGCAGGTTATGGAGGAAGTGCGCTTCGTATCAAAGGATGAACTGGAGCAGATGGAGCATGTTTATCCCGATTATCTCAGAAACGAAATCTGGGATTGTATGAATGATTTTGACAGCTTTAAGCTGAGATAAGGAGAGTATGTAATGAAGAAAATTGTTACCATTGAAATGGAAAACGGCGATATCATGCGTGGGGAGCTTTATCCCGAGGTTGCGCCTATTACGGTTGAAAACTTTGAAAAGCTTGCAAAAGAAGGTTTTTATGACGGACTTATATTCCACAGGGTTATTCCTGGATTTATGATTCAGGGAGGAGACCCTAACGGAACAGGTACAGGCGGACCGGGATATACAATTAAGGGTGAATTTACCGCAAACGGATTTAAGAATGACCTTAAGCATACAAGAGGAGTGCTTTCCATGGCAAGAACAATGATGCCGGATACTGCGGGTTCACAGTTTTTTGTAATGGTTGAGGATGCTCCGCATCTTGACGGACAGTATGCTGCATTTGGAAAGATTACAGAAGGCATGGAAGCGGCAGACAGAATTGTAAATGTAAAAAGAGATTACTCAGATAAACCTCTTGAAGACCAGAAAATGAAAAAGGTTACAGTTGAAGATGCAGAGTAAATAGCAAACAAATAACTTCATGTCACACAAATGTAATATATTTGTCAACATGTGAAACTATTAAAAATTTTAAGAAAATTTAAACTTAGAGCCGTAGAAAAGCTGATGAAATCAATGCTTCTACGGCTTTTTCAATATGAAGATTCTGTCAAGATTCTGTGAAGTTCCTTGACTTTCGTGTAACAATCCTGTAACATAACGTTGTGAGCAAAAAAAGGAAGCTCGCAAAGCGTGCAATGAATTTGCATGTTTGAAAGGGGATAGCAAAGAAAAACTGGTGACATACTAGGAAAAAGAAAAAGGAATTTATTATTATGAACGAGAAAATCAAAGATATTATGAACACTATAAGTGACAGTAAGATTCTTGACAGAATAAATAAGGCGATAGAAAACTTTACAAAGCAGCAGAAACTGACTGCGGGAGGTGTTGTAGGAGTATTTGCTCTTGCAGCTCTTTTATCGGTAGCACCTGCTGTGAACTTTGCGGATATGACAAATGCCGGTGCGGGAAGTGTTGAAGCAAGAACTGTTGCGACAGCAGAGGCAGACGAAGAACAGTGGCTGATAAGCATAGGCGGAAAGCTGGTTCTTGCAGTAGGAAGTGAAGAAGAAGCGGCTGCTGTATTTGAAGGAGTAAAATCATATTATTTGACTGATAAAAATAATCCTGATGCTGAAGTTACCTTTGACAGGGAGTTCAGATGGGATGCATATAACTATAAAGAAGCAGGCGGTGATCCTGCATGGGAAATGTCTGTAGACGAAGCGATTGCATATATCATCAGCGGTACGGCAACTCCTAAGACATATGTTGTACAGGGTGGAGATACTGTATGGGATATTGCGGCAAAGAACGGTATATCTCTGGACAAGTTGGAAGAAATGAACCCCGGCATTACAGAAGCAAAACTTCAGATTGGTTCAACCATAAACCTGTATGAAGCAAAACCGTTCATTAACGTAACAACAAAAGAAAATGTTGTGGCAACAGAAAGCATACCGTATGAAACGGTTTATGAAGAAACAAACAGCATGTACAGAGGACAGTCAAAGGTTAAGACTGCGGGAGAAAACGGAAGCAAGCAGACTACTACGGAAATCATCAAACAGAACGGTATTGTGGTTGCATCCACACTTCTTGATGAAACTGTTTTAAGTGAACCGAAAAATCAGGTTTCCCTGAAGGGAACTGCAGCCATTCCTGTATACACAGGCTCACAGAGTCTGGGAGTACTGGCAAATCCGATGTCACACATGGAAATATCATCACCGTACGGTGCAAGCAGAGGAAGCAGACGCCATGCAGGCATTGATTTAAGAAATCCTAAGGGCACGCCATTTGCAGCAGCTGCAGACGGAGTCGTTATATATGCTTCTTATTCAGGCTCATACGGAAACATCATTAAGATTGACCACGGCGGCGGTCTTCAGACTTATTATGCACACTGTGACAGCATGTATGTAAGCGTGGGAGAAACGGTAAAGAAGGGTCAGACAATCGGTACTGTAGGTAGTACGGGAAACGCAACAGGCAATGTTCTCCACTTTGAAGTGAGAATAAACGGTGTTGCGCAGAATCCGGTAAACTATTTATAAAAAACAGCTTGTTAAAGTTGACTAAATGAGTAGGAAATGGCTATACTTTTTTAACAGAATATTGTATAATTTTAGGGCAGGTTATATACCTGCCCTATGTTGTTAAACGGAGGGAGTTCATTATGAAGATATACAACACACTTACAAGAAAGAAAGAGGAATTTGTACCTATAGATAAGTCGGAAATAAAGATTTATGTATGCGGTCCGACTGTATATAACTATTTCCACATCGGCAACGCAAGACCGTTTGTGGTTTTTGACACGCTCAGAAAATATCTTGAATACAGAGGAAACAACGTAAAGTTTGTCCAGAACTTTACTGATGTTGATGATAAGATTATAAACAAGGCCAGGGAAGAGGGCATATCCGCAGGTGAAGTAAGCGAAAAGTATATCGCTGAGTATTATAAGGATGCGGCAGCGCTCAATGTCAAACCTGCAACAGTTCATCCAAAGGTAACTGAAACTATGGATGACATCATTAAGTTTGTGGCAGATCTGATTGAAAAGGGCTATGCTTATGAGGTTGACGGAGATGTTTACTACAGCACAAGAAAGTTCGCGGATTATGGCAAGCTTTCAAAGCAGAATATTGAAGACCTTGAAGCAGGCGCAAGAATCGAGATAGGGGAAAAGAAAAAGGATCCATTGGATTTTGCATTGTGGAAGGCAAGAAAGACTGACGATGAAATTGCATGGGAGTCACCTTGGGGTATGGGCAGACCGGGCTGGCATATTGAATGCTCAACTATGTCAAAGAAATATCTTGGTGAGACTATTGATATTCATGCGGGAGGACAGGACCTGGCATTCCCTCATCATGAAAATGAAATTGCCCAGTCGGAAGCACACAACGGCAAGCCGTTCTCAAACTACTGGATGCATAACGGTTATATTACAATAGATAATGAGAAAATGTCAAAGTCAAAGGGTAACTTCTTTACGGTAAGAGATATCCTTCAGAAATACAGCGGTGAAGTAATCAGATTCTTCCTGCTTTCAGGACATTACCGCAATCCTATCAACTTCAGCGATGAGCTGATGGAACAGGCGAAAAACGGACTTGCAAGAATGCAGAATGCAAAGGCAAACCTTAAGCATCTTGCGGAAAACGGAAAAGACGGCGGTATGACTGCGGAAGAAGAGGACATTATTAAGGGCTTTGACAAGTACAGACAGAAATTTATAGATGCAATGGAAGATGACTTAAATACTGCAGATGCAATTACTGCTGTATTTGAACTTGTAACTGCTATAAATACTGCTGTTAAGGACGGTGCATCAAAAGAGTTTGCGAAAGCTGCCCTTGAGGTTCTTGCTGAACTTACAACTGTTCTTGGACTGCTTCAGGCTGAAGAGGATGAAAGTATCGATCCTGAGATTGAAGCACTTGTTGAGGAAAGACAGCAGGCAAGAAAAGAAAAGAACTTTGCAAGAGCAGATGAAATCAGGGATTTGCTGAAGGCCAAGGGTATAGTTTTAAAGGATACTCCGCAGGGCGTCCAGATTATAAAAGAATAAAAGGAAACCATGTAAAGGGGCTGTCTGGTTCAGGCATCCCCCTTTGTGCAGAAAATACATTCTTTCCGGTTAGGCGGGGAGAAGATAACCGGAAAGGGGACAGACTTTAAGCGGGAAAAGGATATGGATGTAAACAAAATGAACGGTACGGCTCTGGCCTACATAGGAGATGCGGTCTGGGAAGTGTATGTAAGAGAGTATGTACTGGAGCAAAACGCAATTGATATAAATAAGCAGAATCAGATAGCAAAAAAGTTTGTAAGGGCGGAAGGTCAGGCATATGCCATAAAGAAGCTTATGCCTGAACTGACGGAGTTTGAGGAAGCTCTTGTAAAAAGGGCGAGAAACAGAAAAATATCTTCAAGACCCCACAATGTCAGACCGGTTACTTATAAGCTTGCTACGGCTTTTGAGGCTTTTCTTGGGTATCTGTACCTTACAGGCAGAAAGGAAAGGCTTGATGAGATATTGAAGAAGTCTATTGACTTGATTGAGGCTGCGGACATTGACGAGGTAAGAAAAAAGGGGATAAGAGAGTAGTAATATGAGGAAGACGCAAAATAAAGCCAGGGATATGCTTACTGATTATTATAGGACGAACCGTGAAATCAGTAAAGAATACGATGAATACAACAGACAGCATCCTGAACAGAAATGGAACGCAGGTGCCAAGGTGCTGGCAGCGGTCATTGTTTTGGGACTCATAGGTATCGTTATCAAATATATTTTTTAAACGGAGGGAAAAACATGAGTAAAGCAGATGTGTTATTTGTCAATATGTGCAGTGACATATTGGAAAACGGATATTCTTCGGAAGGACAGGTAGTGAGAGCAAAATGGGCTGACGGAACACCTGCACATACCATTAAGAAGTTTGGTGTTGTAAACCGTTACAACCTGCAGGAGGAGTTTCCGGCACTTACATTGAGACCTACTGCTATTAAATCTGCTGTGGACGAGCTTTTATGGATATGGCAGAAGAAGTCGAACCGTGTCAGTGAACTGAACAGCCACATCTGGGACTCATGGGCGGACGAACAGGGAACCATAGGCAAGGCATACGGCTATCAGCTGGGCAAGAAATATAAATTTGCACAGGGTGAAATGGACCAGGTTGACAATGTCATCTGGAATCTTAAAAATGCACCGTATTCAAGAAGAATAATGACCAATATCTTTAATTTTCAGGATTTGTCGGAAATGAACCTGGAACCTTGTGCTTACAGCATGACCTTCAACGTAACGGGAAATAAGCTTAACGCTATTTTAAACCAGCGTTCACAGGACATTCTTACGGCAAACAACTGGAATGTTGTACAGTATTCGGTTCTTGTTCATATGCTTGCACAGGTTTGCGGATTTGAGGCAGGAGAGCTTGTACATGTCATTGCAGATGCTCACATCTATGACAGACACATACCGCTTGTAAAGGAAATGATTACAAGGCCGCAGTACCCTGCGCCTAAGTTCAGACTGAATCCTGATGTTAAGGATTTTTATGACTTTACAGTTGATGACGTTATTATAGAAGATTATGAAAAGAATCCTCAGATAAAGAACATTCCTGTTGCAATATAAAAGCTTTAGAACAGGCAATGTCAGATTTCTTAAAACAGAAGATAAAAACAAGACAGAAAGGCAGAATAAACTATGAAAACAATAGTGGCAGTTGATGAAAACTGGGGGATAGGAAAGGATAACGGACTTCTTACCCATATTCCCGGAGATTTGAAATATTTTAAGGAAAAAACTACGGGCAAAACTATCGTTATGGGAAGAAAAACTTTGGAGTCACTGCCCGGAAAAAAGCCTCTTCCTGACCGGGAAAATATCGTTTTGACTTCTGATGTGAACTATGATGCGGGCTGCAAAGTATGCCACAGCTATGAAGAACTTTTTGAAGAGCTTAAAAAGTATGACACTGATGATGTATTTATAACAGGAGGCGCGCAGGTTTACAGGGAAACTCTGGATTTGTGTGATACATTTTATATAACGAAGATATATAAAACCTTTGATGCAGACAGATTCTTTACAAATCTTGATGAAAGAGAAGATATGGAAATTGTCTGGAAAAGTGAGATGCAGGACCACAATGGTCTGAAGTACCAGTTTTTTGAATACAGGAGAAAATAAGTGGAGAAGGAAACCAGTAAGAATATCATTGTAGGACGAAATGCTGTCATGGAAGCACTCAGAAGTGACAGGGAAATCGACAAGCTTATAGTCGGCAAAGGCGCAGAAGGCTCTGTTAAGAAAATTCTGGGCATTGCAAAGGATAAGAAAATACCTGTGACCATGGCGGAAAAAACAGCCCTGGACAGAATTTCCGGCGGCGCACCACATCAGGGTGTGGCGGCCTATGTATCCTCATATACTTACTGTGAAGTCGAGGATATATTGGAGCTGGCTGAGAAAAGAGGCGAACCGCCGTTTATAATCATACTTGACAACCTTGAAGATCCTCATAATCTGGGGGCTGTCATGAGAACTGCAGAGGCATGCGGGGCGCACGGTATCATCATACCTAAAAGACGTTCGGTAAGCATAACAGAGGTGGTGGCAAAAGCCTCAGCAGGAGCGGTTGAATATATGCCGTGTGCAAAGGTATCGAACATATCACAGACTATTGAGCTGCTTAAAGAAAAGGGCGTCTGGATATACGCATGTGATATGGATGGAGAATCGTATTACAAGACTGATATGAGAGGTTCGATAGCTCTTGTTATAGGAAGTGAGGGCTTTGGCATCAGCAGGCTTGTAAAAGAAAAATGCGACTTTGTGGTTTCGATACCTATGGTTGGAAAAATAACATCATTGAATGCGTCAAACGCTGCCGCTGTTCTGATGTGTGAGATAAGGAAACAAAGAGATGCAGGAAAATAACAGCAGTGTTTTAACATATAATTATGAAGCTTTTTCCGGGTATAGTGATGAAAAACTTGTAGCTCTGGCACATGCCGGAGAGGAAGGCGCTACGGAGCTGCTGATACGAAGGTATAAAACTGTTATAAGGAATAAAGCAAGCCTTTATTTTGTTGCCGGAGCTGATGCCGATGATGTAGTTCAAGAGGGCATGATAGGACTTTTGAAGGCAATAAGAAGCTATGACCGCAGCAGAAATGCCAAATTCAGAACCTACGCGGATTTGTGCATAAACAGCCAGATATATACGGCTATGAAGCATGCGGCTACTTTGAAGAATTCCCCGTTGAACAATTCTGTATCCATTGATAACGATATGAATGGAGAAGACGGAGGCACTTTTGCCGAACTGTTTTCGGCGAGTACGGAAGATGAACCTGAAAGTGCGTTGATTTTTAAAGAAAAGATGAAAAAGCTTGAGGCTGAAAAAGCGGGCTTCTTCAGTGAATTTGAAAGCCGTGTACTTATGGGATTCCTGCAGGGAAAGAATTGTGCGGAGATAGGCGAAACCATGGATAAATCCGCAAAATCAATAGACAATGCCTTGCAAAGAATAAGAAAAAAACTTGAAAATCACCTTACAGGCAGGTAGGGTGATTTTTATATAAGGGTATATATGGGATAAAGAAAAGAATCTGGTTTAGTTTTGAGGTGAATATGGCAATTTTAAAAAGAAGGCTGGGTATTGTACTGGCTGCAGCTTTGATTGCTGCAGGAAGTGCTGTATCCTATGGAAACACCGGAACAGCGACAGTCAACAGCGGAAATGGATATATTGATGCGCCTGTTGATATTCAGTACAGTTGGGCAAAAGACGATATATATACTCTTATGAACCATGGCATAATGAACGGCTTTGAAAACGGCAGGTTCCGACCGAGCAGGAACTTATCAAGAGCAGAATTATGTCAGGTGTTATACAATATGGATGGCTGCAGGACCGGTCTTGTTTATGATGAGGGTTATTATGAAATGCAGTGCCGTGATGAAGTGGCGGAATGGGCTGTGCCGGCAGTGACATGGGCTGTTTCGGGTGGGACTATGTCTCTTTATGATGACGGAACCTTCAGACAGGACATTACCGTGGACAGAACAATGTTTGCCGTAGCGGTATATAATTATCTTAAATCCGCAGGACACGAATTTACAGAGAAAAGAGAATTTACTTTATCGGATATGGGTGAATCGGATTTTGCTTACGGTGCGATTAAGACCATGTATTGTGACGGAATACTGAACGGATATGAGGACGGCACCTTCAGGCAGTACAACTCTGTTTCCCGGGAAGAAGTAGCGGTTATTATGAGAAAGCTGGCAGGGCTTGAAACTATTGAATGTCCGGTGACACTGCCGAAGTATAAGGTTATTGATGTACCTTATTTCAGCCAGCTTTATCCTGTTTCGGCACCTGTGGGATGTGAAGCTGTATCTATGTTCATGGGCCTCAGATATAAGGGCTATGCGCAGAACATTGACCTGCGCGAATTTTTGGAGAAACTGCCAAGGCATTCTTCCAATCCCGCAAAGGGCTTTGTAGGCTCACCGTTTGTACCGGATAAAACCAAAACGACGCGAACTACCATTTATCCGCAGCCTCTTGCGGATTACGGCTGCCTGTACGGCAATGCAGAGGATTTAAGCGGACTGGATGCAGAGTCGTTGCGGGCGGAGGTCCTGGCGGGAAACCCGGTGGTTGCTTATGTGACCATGTGGTGGGAAAAGCCTTATTACAGAACATATAACATAGAAGGAACCTCACAGCGCTTGCTGTCAAACAATCACGTTGTACTTGTATGCGGCTATAACAGGAATACTAACGAATATTATATAGCAGATCCATACAACTCAAAGTGCCTGGGAAAGGAGTATAAATACTGGATTAGCGGGTATACTTTTGAAACTCTTTGGAATGAAAGACATCATGCAGTTGTTATAAGGTAAGTGAAAAGAGTTGAATTTTGAATTGGTAAACAGAACAACAAAACAAATAAAGGCAAAAATAGAAAAAAATGTAAAAAATAATGGTTGATTTTTGGAATTAATCTGATAGAATATATCCAAAGAATTCAGTTTGGAAATGGGATAGTGAAAGATGAGAAAAAAGAGGTGGCAATATGTCTGAAAAAGAGATGATGCAGTTGATTTTAGATAAAGTTACAGGTCTGGAAACCAGAATGGATGGATTGGAAACCAGAATGGACGGGGTGGAAAAGAAAATCTCCGGCTTAGAGACCAGAATGGACGGATTGGAACTACAGATTCAAAGAACCGAAAATGTTTTAAGAAATGAAATAAGAAAGTCTGAATCGATGGTTTTGGATGAAGTATCAAGGGTACACCATATATTTGAAAAACATATTGCAGATCCACATGCACATACTGCATAAAGGTCAGCCCAAAAGTATGTATGTGAAAGTTTTAAAGGAAAAAATAAAAGAGCATTTGAAGCTAAAAAATATTAGCTGATAGTGCTTTTTTCTTTGCAATTTTCATCCGATTTTCGTAGGGACTCAGATTTACCCCTCAAGCTTTCGTACCCTAAAATATCTGAAAATATAACCAATATACAAAAGCGAGAGATAAATATGGACATTATATGACAAAAAATGTATAATGAACAATATAACAGAATTTTTTAAAAATTCGTGAGATTTGCAGGATTTTAGGCATAAGTAGGAGAAGACTATGGCAACGTATTTCTTCGAAAAGAAAAACAAGGAGGAAACTGTATGTTTTGCAAGAATTGTGGAAATAAACTCGGCGATGACGACATCTTTTGCAAAGAGTGTGGAACAAAAGTGAGAATGACTCCGGACGAGCAGGCTGAGCAGGAGTCCGGGAATCAGGCTGACAAAGTCGAAGAGAGCGAAAACCAAGCGACTGAAGCGCCAGATGCGGAAATTCAAACTGCTGAAGCAACTGGCACGGAAATTCAAACTGACTCGGCTGAAGAAACAGAGAATCAAGCGACTGAGATGGAACAGGAAGAGGTAGCCCAATCATCAGATTCGCCTCAAAATAAAAAAATTCCAAAACCTGTTATCATAGCACTGGCGGTACTGATTGCTGTTGCGGGGATTGCGGCAGCTGCTATGGCGTTGCTGAATACACAAAAAGTTGAAGCATTACCGAGAGAATATGCAGAAGCGGATGCTTACCTGAACAAACAGCTTGAATTGATAGAAAAAGCTGCGGCAGACGATGATTATCTCAAACTTGCGGAATTGATAAATTCAACGGAAGGAACTATAAATGCGGCTCTACTTTGTGAAGGAACGGAAGAAGAATACGCAGAAGAAATTATAGAACTGGCATGGAATGCGGAAGAAAAGATAATTGACTATAAGCTGGCAGATGCAAAACCGGTTCTTACTGCTTTAAATGAAGAATCGGATTTTGAAGCCATGGCAGATTTCTATACATCTGATATGCTTGCATTGGAAGACAAGGAAGAAATCGTAGATTTGGCTTTCTATGCTTTGGCGGACCAAGAAGAGTTTGAACGTGCCGAAAATGCCCTAAAGGGTCTAATAGTGCCGTTTACAGAAGAAAATTTCCAAAAAGTACGAAAGTATCAGTCCTATCTTGAAGAAAAATATCCCGACAGGGAAAGAAGCTGGGACATCCTTGATATGAAAAAGTATGACAAACTGATGAAGTTTAAAAACGGCCTGGCAAAGGTTGGCATGAAAAAGGGTGGCAGCGGTGTAAACACTGTATATAGCTGGGGCATGATAAATGCAGAAGGAGATGAAATCCTAAAACCTGAATATGATATGATAGGAGAGTTTTCGGAAGGTCTTGTAGCCGTTCAGAAAAACGGTAAGTGGGGCTTTGTGGATGAAACAGGTGATGTTGTTATCGACTTTGAATATGACGATTTGAAGGATACTCAGGACGCTGTTTTCTACGCCTATGCAAAACGTGACCCTGAAATGGTTGCCAGAGGCTTTTACGGAGGCTTTGCAGCAGTAACAAAGAACGGAAAGAGTGGCTTTATAGACAAAGAAGGAAAGCCGCTTGGCGAAGGCATCATATATCAGGATGTATGGTATTTCAGTGAAGGTATTGCTACAGTTGAACTTGACGGCAAGTATGGTTTGATTGACACTACAGGCCGATACATAGTAGAACCAAATACAGAAAGCATCAGCGGCATAAATTATGATGTAGTCAGAACTGTTTATGAGGGTCTTGCAGGAGTAAACTGGAATGACAGAAAAGAGAGAGGCGTTATTGATAAAACAGGAGAACTGGTTATAGCCTTTGACCCTGAAAGAATTGACCTTGTGCAGGACTACAGAGAAGGACTTGCAAATGTCCGTTACAATGGCAAATGGGGCTTTATTGACAGAATGGGTCAAATCGTTATTCCTATTCAGTATGACAGTGTAAGCGTGTTTATTGACGGAGTTGCAAAAGTATGTAATAACGAAAAATACGGTTTGATTAATCGTAACGGTCAGACATTACTTCCTATACAGTATGATGGCATCGGTTCTTTTGTAAATGACTTTGCAATAGTTAAGAAGGATGAGAAATACGGCTTTGTAAATAAACAGGGTCAGTTTATATGCGATTTGAAATATGAAAATGTCCGAAACTTTGAAAACGGTTTTGCCTGTGTTAAGGAAAACGGCAAGTGGGGCATTATCGATGAAACCGGGGAAATGGTCATATCGCCTATTTACGATGATATGAAATCTTACTCTGACGGTGTTGCTCCGGCTATGTTGGGAGAACTTTGGGGCTATGTTGATATAAACGGATACTTTGTAGTTTCACCGGAGTTTGAAAAGGCTGACCAGTTCTCGGAAGGGTATGCGGCAGTCCAGAAGGATGGTGAAAAGTTCTACATCAGATTGAAGGAAGTTCCTGTAAATGTTACGGGACAAATCGTGGATGAGTATGGTGAAGGCATAGCAAATGCGACTATAAATGTTTATGATACGGCAGACAAAGGCCTTGTTGAAGCTGTTTACATCGGCTCATGCGATAATGACGGAAAGTTTAATTTGCTTTTATCGGAGGGTGAATATAAGCTTATAGTCATGAAGGACGGATATATGGAAAGCTGTTCTTATCAGACTGTTGAAGGTCTGGAAACGAACTATGCTGCAAGCATTGTAATGATTGGCGAAAGTGGGGATGACGGAAGCGAAGCCGAAATATCCGTAAGAATTGGAGATGCGTTAAACGGACAAGGCATTTCGAATGCGGAAATCAGATTCAGAGAAGGATTTAACAATAAGAACGGCAAGTATGTAAAAAATGCAGATGGAGAGGTCCTCTGTGTAAGTACTTCAAACAGCGGAAACTTTTATGCAGTTCTTCCTTACGGCTTATACACCGCTGAAGTCGAATTTGGCGGATATACAACAACCTGGATAAATGTGGTTTCAAGTGACATTTCCCAAGGAAAAGAAATAAGAACAAGCGCCATGACAGAGGTTCTTGCAGATGGAGAAACAAGAATAACTCTTGAGTGGGGAGAAAATCCTAGTGATTTGGACTCACACTTATTCGGACCAACCTCAAGTGAAAGCGACAGCGGAACCTTCCATATCTACTATCCAGTAAAGGAACAGAGAATAGGCGATGCTATGCTTGACAAGGACGATGTTGAGGGCAATGGCTTTGAAACAACTACTATTTACAGACAGCATGACGGAACATACAAGTATTGCGTATTTGATTTTACAAATGGCAGTTCTTATGAGTCTGATGAAATGTCATTCTCAAATGCAAGAGTTTCTGTATACCAGAAAGACAGATGTGTTGCGGTGTTTGATGTACCTGTAAATAAGGTGGGAAATCTGTGGGAAGTATTTGAACTAAACGGTAATACAATCACACCTATTAACAATGTTACAAATCACATGGATATATCAGAGTATGTATATAATTATTATTGAGAAAACTCTTTAGGGTATTACTATTAGTCTGACCAGAGAGTTGCGCCGGCGGAAAACCGGGAAAAGCGGATTAAAAAACAAAATATGTACGGATTAATGAACAGCAGTCATGACTTACAAGGTTATGGCTGCTGTTTTATTATTTGTATAAATGGAAGCTATGAGAGGGGAAGAGGTCACAATTTGGCAAAATCCATATAAAAACAAATTAAAATCTGTGAAAAAATTAGTAATGTTGCGGTTTTGTTGCGCTATACATTGCATAGATGTTGCACTTGATTTTGTAAAATCTAAAAATATAATAAGGTATTTTGTAGAAAATTGTAGAATTATAAATAAAAATATCGGACAATCTCTTGAAGAGGCAGAAAGGGGACTGTTATGAACAATTTTATCACCATAAGAAATGAAAATAAAAAAGAAACGGAGGGAAAAGCACTGGCTATGTTTTTTAAAAGACTGTTTTGTGCAATAATCACATTGTCCATGGTTTTCGGCACGCTTCCGACTATCGGATTCAGCTATGCGGAAACGGAGGCAGAAGCTGCATCAATTGATGATCTGATTAGCATAAACCTCGGAAAAACAGTAAGACATCCGGAGGCGAAGACTGTAAACGGAAAAACTGCGTATTACTATAATTTTTCAAATCCTATAGTTGTGATAAAGAATATAGACTATAGTGTGGCAGCACTTACCGTTTCAGTTGAAAACGGTACTATTCAGGCGGATACGGCAAGTATTACGAATATAGGAGCGGGAAACGGAACAACTTCAGCAACATGGATACGCCCAAGCTCCGTTAAGAGTGCGCTTCAGCATTTAAATCTTGTGCATGACGGAACAGCGGCAATGAAAGTAACAGTTTCGGTGGCTCTTGCTGAGGGAACGAAAAGAAGCTCACTGCCTGAAAAAGGCAAGTTAATCTATAATATTGCTGAAAATGCATATTATATGTATGTTGACAGCACTATTGATAAATCGGTATACGGCAAAGGAAACAGCACCCTGACTATTGATGAGGCTGATGCCGCAGCTACAACATACCAGTTCGCAGGTATGAGGGGTACTCTTGCCCTTGGCAGCGAGGCAACAAAAAGTGCGGATAAAATAGGCGTTTCCTCTTCAGATATCTGGGAAAGCTACAGCAACTCGGCACGAAAAGCGGGATTTATAGTTAAGTTTTCAGGCTTAAATACAATCAAAACGGTAACTAGTTCAGATATAAAAGTCGGTCATACTGTCACTTTTGATGCCGGCAGGAATGCTTCAACCAGCAATGCTACCTTGGTAACCGAAGCGGACGGAAAACTCTCCGCCATACCTTCAGCAACTTTTACAGGAAGCCCGTCAGCAACAATTGATTTGGAAGGCTGGTATGATGCGGAAGGTAATAAAATAACAAAAGACACTGTGTTTATTAAAGACACCGCATTGACTTCAAGGTGGAATGTTACTGTAAATTCTGCAACTTACGTTACAGACAAGAACAAGAAAATGGGTTACAGATTCAATGGTGGCCGACTTGATATGAGAGGAACTGTTGATGATGATGGCAGCAATTGGCTGATGACAACTTTTAATGACGGAGGTTATACGACTAAAATAAAAGTGGGAAGCACAGAGGGCACTATAAATTCTTTGAAGGGAAACCGTGCAGAGGGAACAGTGGACGGAGTAAAAGTCTCCGCAGGTTTTGATTTTAAATATGATGGAAACTACCTGCAGATAAATTACAAGGTGACTAATACCAGTTCTGCGGCGAAAGCTGTTTCTTTTGGTTCATATGCAGATATAAAAATCGGAAATCTGGATCGTGCGCCTATTTCAGTATTAACCTTACCAGGAATACCCGGTATAACAGGGTTTAAGATGGTGGATGATAATGGTACAGAAAATAATCCTGATGATGACAAGCAGTTTACTTTTTATGGCAGAGGAATAAACGGTGTAACAGATATAGATAATGTATGGTATGGATACTATAGCCATGGCTCAAGCTGGGTATTTAAAAGCGGCGTTACAAACAGTAGTAGTGATACCAGTGGCACTAGCTACAGCGTTACACAAACTAACTGGCCTGTTTTATCAGGGGTCGATTCGGGTGCTTCATGGTCATGGGTAGACGAAACAATAGCCGCAGGAGAAACTAAAACCTATGCGGTACTTATAGGTAT
>JBJETA010000009.1:0-5770 GCA_051883075.1 Anaerovoracaceae bacterium | reverse complement strand
CCTCTGCACTATGAAGTTTTCAATGTTCTTTGCACTTTTTCAAGTGCTGTTCCGTTCGCACGGAACATTTAATATTTTACTATCTGATGAAGCTTTTGTCAACCGCTTTTTCAAGTTTTTATTTTCAAAATTCAAACCTGATTTCTGCTTTTCGACACCGCTTCAAAGGACAGCTTCACTATGTTATCAAATTGGCCTTACTATGTCAACACTTTTTTCAAAGTTTTTTATTTATTTTGCTCAATTTTGTTTTTTTAAGTCAATTTCGCTCTTTATCATTTTACGGTTTTATCTGCCTTCCCGAAAAAAAGCACAAGCAAAACCGCAGCAACAGCTGACATGAAAGCGCCGAAAACAAACGGAACGGCACTTCCAAAGCATTCCCATAAAACTCCGCATATAATACTTGCGGGAAGCAAAGCGATTCCGGCAATAGTGGAGTGCAGCCCCAGCATAGTACCCTTTAACCTGGCAGGGGCAATTTCAGCAATCAATGCACGTTCCACACCCGCTGTCATAGCAGTAAAAATACCGTATAATATAAAAATCATGATAAATGCCCCCGCTTTTTCAGCAAAAGCAAATCCGAGATATACAACTGAAAAAAGCAAATATCCTGCTGTAAGTACCTGTTTTCTCCCTATTTTATCCGACAGCCTTCCAAATGGTATTGACAGCACCGAAACAGTCAGATTGTATAAAAAGTAAAGAAGAATTACATTTGAATCATCAAATCCTGCACTTTTTGCACGCAGCAATAAAAAGCTGTTAGAGGAATTTCCCAGCGTAAATATAAATACAACCAGCAGATACAATTTCAGCCGTCCGTCCAAAGACGAAAACTTTTCCCAAAACCGCTCTCTGCTTTTAATGGTACGTGGTTCCTTCTTTTCTTTAACAAATGCAAACATCAGCAAAGCAAGGACTGTCGGAATGACAGAAACAGCAAAAACCATTTTATAATCTGCCTGGCTGTTTCCAAGATTCTTCATCAATATAAATGCCAGCAGAATGCCTATGGCAGAACCTGCCATATCCAGTGCCTTATGTACGCCAAAGGCTTTCCCCATTTCATTTTTATCTGCACTTTCGCTTACCAGCACATCCCGGGGAGCAGTTCTGATGCCTTTTCCGAGACGGTCAATCACCCGTGCCGTAAGAATGCCCATCCAGCCTGAAGAAAAAATAAGTGCCAGCTTATATAGAAATCCTGTGGCATACCCGGCAAAGGCAATTGGTTTTTTGCACTTATATTTATCCGTCACATAGCCGCTGAAAACCTTGAGCAGACTTGCCGTACTTTCTGCAATTCCTTCTATTATTCCCACAATGGCAGGTGTGGCACCAAAAGCAGTAACCAGATACAGAGGGATGATAGGATATACCATTTCCGAACTGATATCCATAAAAAAACTGATTAACCCAAGAAAAATAATGTTTTTCATAAGCTTCCCCCTTTTCACGGTGAATTTACATGTCTTAAACGAATCACTCATGTTATCACATACATGATATCCTGTCAATAGTCCGGCAAAGGCTTATTCACATTATTTTTTTATTCTGATATAATAAATCATCATTATATTTAAGGACATAGATATGAACAAATTTGAAGTTTTAAAAAAATATTTCGGATATGATACCTTCAGGGAAGGTCAGGAAAAACTTATAGACAGTCTTTTGAGCGGCAGGGATGTTCTCGGGATTATGCCTACGGGAGCGGGCAAATCTTTATGCTATCAGATTCCCGCAATCATGCTTCCGGGCATTACCATAGTGGTTTCTCCACTTATCTCACTTATGAAGGATCAGGTAAATATGCTTAACAGCATCGGGATACGGGCAGCTTACCTGAACTCTTCCCTGACTGAAAAACAGTTTTTTCTTGCCATAGAACGTGCAAAGCAGGGGACCTATAAAATCATATATGTGGCACCCGAACGTTTGGAAACTCCGGTATTCAGGGAGCTTTTGAAATATCTGGACATTTCCATGACAGTCATAGACGAAGCTCACTGCATTTCACAGTGGGGGCAGGATTTCAGACCCAGCTATCTGAACATTATCAAATTTATAAACAGTCTGGGCAAGCGTCCCGTAGTAGGTGCTTTTACCGCTACAGCAACACTTACTGTGAAAGAAGACATATTAAACACGCTGTGTCTGGACAATCCTACAATCCTTGTTACCGGATTTGACCGTAAAAATCTGCATTTTGAGGTTCGCACACCACGGTCAAAATTAGGCTATGTACGTTCCTATGTTGCGGGCAACCTTGGGCAAAGCGGTATCATTTACTGTTCCACAAGAAAAAACGTCGATGCCGTTTACGAGGCTCTTCTGGAAGACGGTCATAAGGTATCACGCTACCACGCGGGAATGTCCGGCGATGAGCGGCAGAAAAGTCAGGATTCATTCATTTATGATGAAACGCCTGTCATAGTTGCAACTAATGCTTTTGGTATGGGAATAAACAAATCAAATGTCCGTTACGTCATACATTACAACATGCCTCAAAGCATTGAAAATTATTATCAGGAAGCAGGCAGGGCAGGCCGTGACGGTATGGATGCAGTTTGTATACTTCTTTATGCGAAACAGGATGTGGTCATTAACAGACTCCTTATAAAAAACAAAGACTTTAAAGAAGATGTGAGTGATGAACAAAGACTGGAAGTGGCTGCACGCGATAATGAACGGCTGAAGCAGATGACCTTCTACTGTACCACAAAAGGCTGTCTCAGAAAGTTTCTGCTGAACTATTTCGGAGAAAACGCTCCGCAAAGCTGTAATTCATGCTCAAATTGTCTTGACAGCAGAGAAGATTTCGAACTTGATTATGAATATGACTACAATTCTAACTACGTTGCAGAACCTACAAAAAAAATACTCAAGTCAGTTTCTGTTAGTAATGTTGATAATGATGATAAGGGCCTTTTTGAAGAGCTGAAAAAATCTCGTCTGCAGCTGGCAAGAGAATCGCATCTACCTCCATACATGGTTTTCTCTGATAAAACTCTTATGGATATGTGTTCTAAAAAGCCTTTTTCAAAAGAAGAAATGCTTCAAGTTCATGGTGTGGGTTTACATAAATTTGAAAAATATGGAGAATTCTTTTTAGATGTAATAAATAATTATTTAGGTGGCTCTCATGCGCACAGGGTTATTGTACAACAGCTTACAGAATCCGAAAAAAGGTATTCACAAAGCAAAAGTGACGCAGAAAGGAAAAAAAGAGAAACTACAATAGTAAAACGTCCTAAAAAGGACCTGTCATAAATCAATAAAGAGAGGAAAATATAATGAACGAAACAATAAAACAGCTTTACGAAAGAAAATCCGTAAGAGCTTATGAAAGCAGGCCTGTTCCGCCTGAGATAAAAAAACTGATTCTTGAAGCTGCGCTTCAGGCACCTACAGCTGGCAATATGTCGCTTTACACCATTTTAGACATTACTGATCAGAATGTTAAAGAGAAACTTGCCATAACCTGTGATAACCAGCCTTTTATTGCAGAAGCACCTTTGGTTCTGATTTTCTGTGCGGATTATCACCGCTGGTACGAACTTTTTTGCAAACATGTTGGCAAAGTGAGAACCCCTGCCGAAGGCGATTTGCTTCTGGCAAATGCAGATGCCATCATCGCAGCGCAAAACGCCGTAGTTGCCGCAGAAAGTCTTGGTCTGGGTTCATGCTATATAGGGGACATTACCGAGAACTATGAGATACATAAAAAGCTTTTAAAACTGCCTGAATATGTTGTCCCTGCCTGCATGCTGTGCTTCGGATATCCTACGGAGCAACAGAAAAAACGTGTAAAACCCGGCCGATTTAAGATAGAAGAAATGGTCCACGAAAACGGTTATGACGAAAGCAAGGCTGCGCAGATGGAGCTCATGCTGCAAAGACGAAACGCATCAGTTGAGCCTGAAGGTTCTAATGATGAAACTCTGTCAGAATGGATAAAACGTTTCTGCAAACGCAAGTGGAACTCAGATTTCAGCGTGGAAATGTCCCGCTCCTGTCGTGCTCTGATAGACGACTGGTGCAAAAAATAACCACGCTGTTTTATTAAGACTCCCTGATTTCTCCGCAGGCAATCTTCATGCCTGCGTTTCCCGAAGGCTGTGTTGTAAAATCGTCCATTCCCAGGTGAATTACCACAGTCTTCCCGATAATGTCCTCCACATAGAACCGATCCGTCAGAAAAAACTGCAGTGCAAGCCCATGATTTCCAAAGAGCGGCGGCATATCCCCCGCGTGAAAAGGATGCTCACATCCTTCAGGGTTGTAATGTCCTAAAGTATCTGCAAAAGGATCCTCCGCATTTCCCGTGCAGCTGTTCCCTTCATGAATATGAAAAGCATAAATCGACCCGTCGCAATCTTCCTTTTTTAAAGGCAGTCCTGTTACTTCAGTTCCCACAAGCACACCATACGGCGTCTGGTAAAACAAAACCTCGCCCCTTATGTCCGGATATTCTCTGCTCCCTTCTATGATAGCGATTGCCTCAGGCTCCTTTTTTATATTTGAAAAAATTTTGACAAACATGATATTTCTCCTTTACTTTCAATAATACAAATATATTCATATACCCCGAAAATTGTTACTTTCATGTTTGTCTATGTATTGATTGTCAGCTTCTCAGCTTAAATTCAGAAATAAGCTCCTTAAGTACATTTGCCTGATTTGAAAGTTCTTCACTGGCAGCTGCACTTTCTTCTGATGTGGCTGCATTATCCTGCACTATTGAGGATATTTGTTCAATACCCAGATTTATCTGGGAAATTGCATTTGACTGTTCCTGTGAATTCTGCGCTATTTCTTCAATCAGCTTAACGGCTTCCAAAGTCACTTTGTGGCTTGACTCCAGTGCTTCTGCGGTTTTTTCAGCTATGCCTGCTCCGTTTTGTACGGCTTCAACCGTTTCTTCAATCAGCGCAGTTGTGTTCTGCGCAGCTTCTGCAGATTTTCCCGCAAGATTTCTTACCTCATCCGCAACTACCGCAAAGCCTTTGCCGGCATCCCCTGCCCTTGCTGCTTCCACTGCCGCATTTAATGCAAGTATGTTTGTCTGGAATGCTATGTCTTCGATTATTTTAATAATCTTTGATATTTCTGAAGATTTTTCGGTTATATCATTCATGGCGGCAACCATGTTGGTCATCTGGACATTGCTGTTATTCAATTCACGTTCCGCAAAGGATGACTTATCGTGTGCTGTTTTGGCATTGCTTGCAGTTTCACTTATTTTCTGTGAAACTTCACTTATGGAAGCTGACAGTTCTTCTATTGAACTTGCCTGTTCTACCGCCCCCTGTGAAAGTGTCTGCGCACCGCCCGATACCGTACCTGCACTGCTGTCAACCTGATATGCGGCATCACTGATTTTGTGAATAATATTATTTAAAGATTCAAGAAGCTTCTTCATATTGACTTTAAGCTTCTCAAACTGCCCTTCGTATTTTTTCTGCAGGAAGAATGTCAAATCCCCATCTGAAACAAGCAAAAGTGCTTCCGATATTTCATCTATGTATTCCTGATAGTTGACAAGCCGTTCTATTGTGAGGTTAAACGATCTGGCAAGCTGTCCCACCTCATCTTTCGAATCTACGGAAAGCTCCAGATCAAAGTCTCCCGCAGCTATCCGGTCCGCAGCCTCCGTAACATTCTTTATGGGCTTCACGATTCCTTTGCTTATTATAAGAGTTGCTATACCGGCAGCAAGAAGAATAAGCGCTCCCATTATAACTACATTTCTTATTATAGA
>JBJETA010000008.1:0-5790 GCA_051883075.1 Anaerovoracaceae bacterium | reverse complement strand
TAAACCGGGCGGTAAAGATATTATCTCAAAAATCATTAGAGATTTGATAGAAAAGCTGGAAACTCTTCTTTTCGGATGGTCTATGACAATAAATACTGATACGGGCGGAGAGCATACGTGGACAATTACGGAAAATAAAAATGGACATACCGGATACGTACATAAGGGAACGAAGAATATGATTTTGAGTAAAGATGTTGTCCTCAGTATGAATACCAGAAAGACCATGCGTAATAATAATATCCTTGTTATTGGTGGTTCCGGTACCGGTAAATCCCGATTTATGATTAAACCGAACATGCTTCAGGCAAATTCATCTTTTGTTATTACTGATCCTTCGGGGGAACTTCTTGAGTCAATGGGAGGTTTTCTGAAAGAGAAGGGGTATGAAGTCCGTGTATTCAATCTTTCGCAGATGGAGCACAGTAACTGCTATAATCCTTTTCATTATATCAGAAATCAGGAAGGCGTATTATCTATGATTAATGCGCTTATCAAGAATACTACTCCTAAAGGTTCTTCTACAAATGATCCATTTTGGGAAAAATCGGAAACGGCACTGTTGCAGGCTATTTGTTTTTTTCTAATCGCAGAATGCAATCCTGATGAGCAGAATTTTTCATCAGTTATGAAGCTGCTTCGATGCGTGGATGCAGGAGAAGGTTCAGAAAACAGAGAATCTGTTTTAGATGTCCTGATGGATGAGCTTAGAGAAAAGGATCCTGAACATATTGCATTAAGGGCCTATGCTGTGTTTAAATCTGCCGGCGGAGGTAAAACGGCACAGTCCATTCTTATTTCCTGTCAGACAAGGCTTCAGATGTTTAACCTGCAGGCAATCAGTAATCTTACCAATACGGATAATATTGACCTAAAGAGTGTTGGAGATAAACCGACAGCTCTTTTCTGTGTCACAAAAGTTGAAGATACTACTTTCAATTTTCTTGTGGCTTTGTTATATACTCAGCTTTTTGAAACTCTATATGATCATGCCAAAACTGATTGTCCAGGCCTGAGACTTCCTATTCACGTGAGATTTCTATTAGATGAGTTTGCCAATATCGGCACAATTCCTGAGTTTAATGAGAAACTTGCTACAATGCGTAAACATGAAATCAGCTGTACCATTGTTATTCAGGCTTTATCACAATTAAAAACTATGTATAAGGATGATTGGGAAGTAATTGTCGGGAATTGTGATACTCTGTTATTTCTTGGAGGCTCTGATGCGACAACTCTTGACTATATTTCCAAGAAACTCGGTAAAGAAACAATTCGTGCCAAGAATACAAGCCGTAGTTTCGGTCGGCAAGGAAGCTCCAGCACCAGTTTTAATACGACAGGCCGTGAGCTCATGCAGCCGGATGAGATTTCTTCAATGGATAATATGAATTGTATTGTTTTTATTCGTGGAGAAGCTCCGTTTTATTCTGTTAAATATGATTATCCGAAGCATCCTAATTATAATATGACAGGTGATGCTGATGATAATAAACTGTTTGATATCCAGAAAAATGTGCATACGGTAGCTACAAAACCTGAAATTGAATGGGATCAGGCACAAATTAAAGAGCTCAAAGGGGCAGTTAAGCAGACGGTTGATGCTGTGGCTAATATGCAGCAAATGCAGAGACAGATTAGAAGTGAACAAAGAAAAGAACGGAATAGGCGAAATCCTGTTATCCGCCAGAAAGAACTTGAAATCGCGGAAACTATGGATATGAATGCAGATACCTTGGATGAATTTAATGAAGCCAATAATTGTAACGTGTCAGCAGCGGATATTGAAAACAGGATTTGTCAGCGGTATGAAGCTGAACAGATTTATTCAGTTCCGGATGATTATGAAGAAGATGAGTATACATCTCCTTTTTTAACTGAGAGTAAATAATAGCTGAATGAAATTGAACGCATTATTGCAATCTATGAGGTGAATGGTATGGAGGGAATTGCCTTTATCAGTAACTTTGTTGGTGCCCTTGCCATCGGGTTGTGGATTTTGAAATGGATTCTAAACAGACGTATAGACAAGAATTCCGGAGTACTTTCATCTGCAGAAAAGGCAAAGCTTACTGTATGCAGCACTGCTAAGTATTTTTTCGCTCTCTTCGTTCTTATGAAAAGTGCCATTTTCGTGATGTATGGGGCTATTTAATATCTCATGGCGGTTTTGTTGCCGCAAAGTACCGTTAACGGTAATATATTAATAGACTATTATTTAAATCAATATTAATCGGTAAGGTGCAGGATGAATCTTTTATATGGAGGTAAAACAAATGAGAGTGACAGCGAAATTTAGAGAATATGAAAATGGAGTCACAAAAGGTTTTGTAGACTATTTTATTAATGGATCTATTGTTATTAATGGTGCAAGGCTTATAGAAGGAAAGAATGGTCCGTTTATCAGTATGCCTACTGTCGAAGTAGGTGGTGAATATCGTGACATTATAAGCGGAATCAGCAGGGAGTTTTCGGATAAGCTTCTTAATGCTGCTCTTGCTGCGCGTGATAGCAATGAAAAGGAAGCAAGCATCGGAAAAGGCGGAGATGGCCATTATGAAGTACATATTGGAGCTCTGGATAATCCAAAGGGTGCAACAAAGGCACTTGCGTCACTTACAGTAAGTGAGTCTATTGAATCAGAAAAATCTGCTTTCACAATTCATAATATTCGTATTAATCAGGGTGAAACAAACATGTTTGTCGGAATGCCAAGCAAAAGAACCAATAATCCGCAGTATCCGTACCAGAATATATGTGCATTTTTAGGAGACAGTAAACAGTTTTTCGATGGCCTTATTCTTGGTGCTGCTGCAGAAAAATTAGGCTTGAACCGTAAGGCTGCCTTAAATGATCGCATGATGAATGCTAGAGAAAAAAGTGATGAAAAAAATCATGTAAATAAAGAACAGGCTCAGGAAAAGCATATGGAAGCTGAAATGGCCAGATGATCCTGACGTGTTCTAATTTGTTCAAAAATACCGTTAACGGTATAATTATATAAAGTACATTACCTTTAAACATACAAAATCAAGTGATGAGGTGGTGTATCTAACAGGGTTATCAGGGAGGAGATCTTATGAACAATTTCATCTCAAAAGCATCAAACAGCAGGAAGCTGTTTTATGTGATGTTAGCCGGTATTATTCTTGCTGCACCTGTCATGACATTTTGTGCACCGACAACGGATCAGGTCATGAAAGGTGTTATCAACATTATCTTTGAAGTTGCCAAATATGTAGGTATCGTACTTGCTGTATCTGGTATCTTCCAGCTTATCCTGGCTTATAAAGATGACAATGCAGATGGCCAGTCAAGAGCAGTAAGGCTCGTAGTTGTCGCATTGGTTCTTTTAGGCTTAAAAACACTGGTACAGCTTACTGGTCTTATTTGATTGTGTTATTTTTTATATCTGAAGCAGAACTTTTCTATCGTTCTGCTTTTTCTATACTTTTAATTGCGGCAAAAGGAAGGAGGCTGTCTTGTGAAAAGCTTGTTCGTGGACGTTTTCGGAGGTGGTATGTTCAAAGGAGTGTATGATCTTTTGAATGTATTGTTAATAGGAGACGGAGCCAAATACTCAAGTGCAGCTAAGCTGGTAGAGAAGGTTTATGATAATCTGATGGTTCCCATTGCCCTTGCCTTTCTTGTCATATTCTTTGTATGCACGCTTGTTGAAAAGACAACAAATGAACAAGCCAACCTGGAGCAGATGTTTCTGCTTTTCGCAAAGCTTGTTGTCGGTGTTTTTCTGATAGATAAAGGTTTTGATATCATGGTTTATTTTCAGCAATTAGGCGTTGCTTTTCTTGGTGATTTTTACAATTATACAGACGGGATGATGAAGGGAGGCGGAGGATATGACATCAGCAAGAATAAGAACCTCCAGAAGCTCTATGAAGAATATGTAGGTGTCGAATGGCCCGCTAGTCCCGGCTGGTTTGATACCTTCAAGAATATTTTTAGCGGTGGAACATTAAGCCTTCTTATGGCATGGATGTTTTCGTTCATTTTAAAAGCTGCCATTTATCTCATTATGTTTATGCGTATTCTTGAGATTTATATACGCACAATGTTTGCTCCACTTGCTTTGTCAGATGTACTTTATCAGGGCCTTAATTCAACAGGTTTTCGTTTTCTTAAAGGATATCTTGCTGTGTCTCTTCAGATGGTTGTCATCTATGGATGTATGGTTCTTAATACGGTTATTGCAGCAGATATTGCAAAAGGCGCGGCTGCAGCCAATTCTATTTTCCTATTTAAATATATTGGTCTTACGGCTGCTACCATAGGAATCCTTTTCAAATCCCAGAGCCTTGTAAAAGAGTTTATAGGTGCGAACTGATGAAAAGGGGGCGACTTGAAAACTATGATAGAAATTAAAATACCTAAAGAGGTAACTAAATATGAAGCCAAGCTTGTAGGTCCGTTCACTGCAAGGCAATGTGTGGCTCTTGTTATTTTTGTTCCTATTATTGCATTTTGTTATATCAATCTGTCAAAAGTTTTGAATTCGACAATTGCACTTTATATTTGTGTGCCGATTGGAGGCATTGGAGCTTTGTTCGGATGGATTAAACCATACGGATTGACTTTTGAAAAGTATTTACGTTCTATGTTCATTAATTCTTTTCTTGCACCGTCTGTAAGGCTGTATAAGACAGAAAACTATTACGATATTTTAACAAAAGTGGCTCAGGAATTAACACCTGAGCAGGAATATATCATTGATGCGAAACTTGCAGATGTTTCTGATGAAGAAATAAGAAAAACGCTGGCAGAGCATAAAAAGAAACAGAAGAAAAAAGCTAAAAAGAAGAAATATAAGAAATCGAAAAAAGCAGTTTTCTAAGGAGGTATTCGGATGCTGAGATTAAAAAAGGCAGATAATAAACAGTCTGGAAAAGCTCAAAAACAGAAGGTTAAAAAGGCACCTGCAACGAAAAAGAAAAAAATGAAAATCCCTAAAACCGTTCAGCAGACCATACCATATTATTGTGTGTATCCCGAAGAAGAGATTATTGAGATTTCTCCGGGTAAATATACCAGGGCGTATGAACTGATGGATATTAACTATCAGATTGCTAAACAGCAGGAACAGGAAGAAATGTTCATGAAATATGGTGAGTTCATCAATGCGTTTGATTCTTCTGTTGATATTCAGATCGTTATTAATAATCGCAGCATTGACCGGGAATTTTTCGAAGAAGAGACTCTGCTTAAATATAAAGAGGATCAGCTTGATGAATTACGAGAAGAAATGAACACACTTTTAAAGAAGAAAATCAGAGAAGGGCAGAACAATCTGATTAAAGAAAAGTATTTGATTATAGCTATTGAAGCCATGGACATTAAAGATGCGATATCGGTTTTAAATAGGCTTGAAAGTCAGATTATTGCGAACATCAAAAAAATTGGTAGTTCTAATGCCAGACCTCTTACTATTGTCGAACGCCTGGCACAGCTGCATGATATTTATAATCCGGAAAGCATCGGTAAATTCGGAAATAAGGTATGCAAAGATGTACGTAAAATCGAGGGCTTTGATTTCAAGCATATGCGAAAGCTTGGTCTTACAACGAAAGATTGTATTGCTCCGCCTAAATTTGAGTTTCATTCGAATTACGGAATGATCGGGGATACGTACTATGAGTCACTTTATCTTGATAATTTACCGACAGCTCTTACAGATAATGTTCTTGCTGAACTTACAAATACGGAATTTAAAATGCTGACTTCCATTAACATTTATCCGGTGCCGATGGAACGTGCACAAAAACTGATTAAAGC
>JBJETA010000007.1:0-5797 GCA_051883075.1 Anaerovoracaceae bacterium | reverse complement strand
CGGTAATATCAATGATTTGGTAACAGAACCGATATATGTACAGAAGGTATACGATGCGGTATTGTTTAATCTTCAGGGGATGAAAACCATTCAGAACCAGCGTTTCACCCCAAATATTCCTAGAGGTCACAGAGTAAAAAGAGTTTTAGATATCCGATGCAAGCGGTTTTTCAATCCCGGCAATATTGATGATCCGAAAAATCTGAAGCTGAACTTAAATACTACTATTTCAGGTGCTACATTTTTAAAGGACAGTCAGGGCAATCCTATCCAGGTTGTGGGTCCCGACGGTGCATTCTCGGAGAAAATACTGTTCGCAGATACAAGCGAATGTGACGACCAATGTATGGGTACCCCTGTTTTCGGTACTCAAAGCATAGAAGTTTCTGGTAATGTCCAGATATTCCTGGATTTACTGCTGTGCGATAAATGCAACAACGAGGTTGTTTTCACAGTATGTACGGAAGCCAACATAGCAACAGATGCCCAGCCTCTTTTACTTACCAACTTCTTTGAAATCTGCATGCCGTCTACCTTTGACACTGCATTTTTCCCAAGATTTACGGAATTCTGCAATACGGCATGTGAAACAAGACTGGCAACAAACAATTATGGCAGAGACCTGACCATCGGTCCTAACGGAGAAGTTTGTGCAAATCTTATTGTAGCTGTATGCATTGCTTGCGAGAAAAAAATTGTCGTGCCTGTACAGTTATGTGTTCTTTCGACAGGCTTTACGCAGCTGAGTCCACAGGTAAACCCTGTCTGCACTACTTTCCCATCGCTTTTCCCTAAACAGATTAAAGAAAGTGATACTTTGGAGAACTGCGGTGGTGAAGATGATTCCGATGACAGCTGCAGACCTTGCAGACCGGGCAGCGGGAATCAGAACAGCTGCGGCTGTAACGACTGCTGCGATGACGGTTGTAATGATGACTGCTGTGATGATGACTGTGAATGCGGCTTTGATTCTTATCCTCCGAGACGCAACGGACGCCACAGAAGATAACGAATACCCTCTGTTCCTGATTTTAAAAGGAAGAGAGGGTATTTTTCTGCAAAAAAATCTATAAATATTTTGTTATTCAAAACAATATTTTTTCTTTTTTATTGTTGACACATAACAAAAATAGTTTTAATATAATATCAGCAATTTTATTAAAAAATGCTTACGCATATCGCATATAACTTATGAGAAAAGAGGGATATACTATGAAACATGAATTTCCGGTAACATTTACCAAAACACCAAAAGCAAAACCTGACCCAAACGGTCTTCGGTTTGGAACAGTATTTACAGACCATATGTTTGTAATGGACTATAACGAAACTGACGGCTGGAACAACGGACGCATCGTTCCTTACGGTCCTATTGAACTTGACCCCGCTGCCGTAGTTCTTCATTATGGTCAGGAAATGTTTGAAGGATTAAAAGCATATAAGACAGCCTCCGGCAGAGTACAGCTTTTCAGACCGTATATGAATGCTAAAAGAACGAACAATACAAATGACAGATTGTGCATCCCGCAGATTGATGAAGATTTATTTGTTGATGCAATTAAAGCTCTTGTAAAAATAGATCAGGACTGGATTCCTCAAGGTGAAGGCACTGCCCTCTACATAAGACCTTTCATTTTTGCCGATGAACCTTTTCTGGGTGTAAGAAGATCCAATACATATAAATTCATGATTATTCTCAGTCCTGTAGGTCCTTACTTTGTAAACGGACTTGCTCCTACCAAGATGTACGTTGAAGATGTATATGTAAGAGCAGTAAAGGGCGGCACGGGAGAAGCCAAGTGCGGAGGAAACTACGGTGCCAGCCTTAAGGCACAGGAAATCGCCCATGAAAAGGGCTATGAACAGATATTATGGCTTGACGGCATACATAAGAAATACATTGAAGAAATCGGTGCCGCAAATGCCTTTTTCGTAATCGGCGATGAAGTTGTAACAAGTGAACTTAACGGTTCTATCCTTCCCGGCATAACAAGAAATTCAATCATAGCTCTCTGCAAGCACAAAGGTATAAAAGTTTCCGAAAGGAAAATATCAATCGATGAACTTGAACAGGCATATAAAGACGGACAGCTTAAGGAAATGTTTGCTTCCGGAACTGCTGCAATAGTTTCACCTGTGGGCGAACTTCTTTATAAGGGCGAAAAAATGATTATAAACGATAATAAGATTGGTCCTGTTGCACAGGAAATGTATGATACAATCTATGGAATCCAGACCGGCAGAATAGAAGATTTCATGGGTTGGACTGAGCCGGTGGAATAAAATGAATAAAAAGCTATTTAAACTAAACGGAAAGTTGAACAGACTTTCCGTTTTTCGGAATATTTTAAAAACAGATGTGGCAGCTTCCTTCCGGGAGCTTATATCCGCAATAGAAAGCGGAAATCTTGACATGCAGCTTTCCTGCTACGGAGCCTTTGCAAATGCCGTTTACAGCCACGGCGGCAATCTTACGGATTTCGTTTTAAGCTTTCTTGAAGTAGACGAAAATATGTTTTTGGTAAACAATATTGACAAAACAAAACCAATAAGTGATAAAATTTCAGCTTCTGCTGAAAACGAACTTGATGTTTTGCAGGAATTTGCGGACATTACCCCGAAAGAGATTCAAAACTTAATTAATTATGACGATTTTCTTCCTGAGTGGGAAAACAGAGCAGCAGACATCAGAGAATTTTACAGAAATATGCTCTCTTCCCTTTCCACTAAGGGCTATGGCATATTTGCCAAATACAAAGCCTTCAAAGTAAAAAACGGCGAGCTTGTTCCTGTAAAAAATTCTGACAGCCAGACTGTTGAACAGCTTTACGGTTATACCCGTGAACGTAATCAGGTGATTGAGAACACCCGCGCCCTGGCCGAAGGAAAGCCTGCAAGCAACGTTCTTTTATACGGAGATGCGGGAACAGGCAAGTCTTCTACCATCAAGGCTGCCGCAAATGCGTTTTATGACAGAGGCGTCCGCCTGATTGAATTTGATAAATATCAGCTATCAGATATCCCTGCTATTATAGACAGGCTTTCTTCAAGTCCTCTCAAATTTATTTTCTATATTGATGATTTGAGCTTTGAAGCCAATGACGATGCTTTTTCATCTCTTAAAGGAATACTTGAGGGAAATGTAACAAGCTATTCAAAAAACATTGCAGTTTATGCTACAAGCAACCGAAGACATCTGGTTAAGGAATCAATGGAAGCCCGTACCGGAAATGACCTGCATCTGAACGACACGCTTCAGGAAACTATGAGTCTTTCAGCGCGTTTCGGGCTGACTATTACCTTCTCAAAGCCGGAAAAGGATTTATATCTTGAGATTGTAAAAAGCCTTGCCGAAGAATACGGCATAGAAGCCGACGAGGCTGAGCTTTTCCGAAAAGCCGAAGCCTTTGCAATCAGGTCAAACGGAAGAAGCCCGAGAACCGCAAAACAGTTTATACAGCTTGTCAGCATAGGCATAAAATAAATAAAAAAACAAAAAGTGAAAACCGACCTGTGTCCTTGGTGCCGGACTTGCAGGTCGGTTTTCGATATTTAATGAAGGTTTTGTAACTTTCGTTACATCATAACTGTAATAAGCTTCGGGTCATAACCCGCTTTCTTAAGTGCCTTTATTATCTTTTGCTTATGCTCTGTTCCAAAGGATTCCAGAGTTATCTTCAGTTCTACCGCAGCGTTTCGGTTTGTGCTTACAAACTGGTTATGATCAAGTCTTATGACATTGCCCTGTTCATTTGCTATGGTTGATGCCACTTTTACAAGCTCACCCGGTTTGTCAGGCAGAAGCACTGAAACAGAGAAAATTCTGTCACGCTGTATTAATCCATGCTGAACGATTGATGACATGGTTATAATGTCCATATTTCCGCCGCTCAGTATCGAAACTATTTTTTTATCTGTTACATCAAGATGCTTAAGCGCCGCAACGGTAAGCAATCCTGAATTTTCTACAATCATTTTATGGTTTTCAGCTAAATCAAGAAATGCCACTACGAGCTCATCATCATCTACAGTGATGACATCATCAAGGTTTTCCTGCAGATATGGAAAGATTACCGACCCCGGCGTTTTTACTGCAGTACCGTCCGCAATAGTGCTTACAGACTCCAGAGTTACAGGCTGTCCCGCTTTCAGCGATTCCTGAAGGCAGTTAGCTCCCGCAGGCTCTACTCCTATTACCTTTATTTTCGGATTTAAAAGCTTTGCCAATGTTGAAACTCCCGCTGCAAGACCTCCGCCTCCAACAGGTACCAGAATATAATCCACAAGAGGCAGCTCCTTGATTATTTCCATGGCAATAGTTCCCTGACCTGTCGCAACAACAGGGTCATCAAAAGGATGTATAAACGTATAACCGTTTTTTTCAGCAAGCTCCTTTGCGTATGCCGCCGCTTCATCATAAACATCACCATAAAGAACCACATCTGCACCATAGCTCTTCGTTCTGTTTACCTTCATAAGCGGCGTTGTTGTAGGCATTACGATAGTAGCCTTACATCCATACGCTTTTGCCGCATAAGCAACACCCTGTGCGTGGTTTCCCGCAGAAGCCGCAATCAGGCCTCTCTCTCTTTCTTCATCTGTAAGAGTACTTATCTTAAAATAAGCTCCACGTATTTTGTATGCATTTGTAACCTGTGTATTTTCGGGCTTCAGATACACCTTGTTTCCGCATTGTTCACTGAGGCAGCTGCTGTATATCAGCTTAGTCTCTGCCGCAACTCTCTGCACAACCTCGGTTGCCCGTTCAAAAGACTCTAAAGTCAGCATTTCCTTCACTTCCTATCCTTAGTCAAATATGTCTGTCTGCATAAGCAGCTAATCCTCGTTCATTACCGCGCCCCTGCACGACGGACCTACAAGCTTTGAATACCTGTAAAGCCATCCGCTCTTTACATTCGGTTCGCGCACTGCGCTGTTTTTTCTTCGTTCTTCGAACTCTTCGTCGCTTACATGGGCGTTTATCTTTGCGTTAGGGATATCTATCTCGATAATGTCCCCTTCCCTGATAAGTCCGATATTTCCGCCGCTTGCAGCCTCAGGACATACATGGCCTATTGAAGCGCCCCGGCTTGCCCCACTGAAACGTCCGTCCGTAATAAGTGCAACTGTCTTATCAAGCTTCATGCCTGCCAATGCACTCGTAGGGTTAAGCATTTCTCTCATGCCCGGACCGCCCTTAGGACCTTCATACCTGATAACAACAACATCACCATCGACGATTTTTCCATTGTAAATAGCATCGATAGCATCTTCCTCACAGTCAAATACCCTTGCCGGGCCGCTGTGCTTAAGCATCTCCGGAGCAACTGCACTACGCTTAACGACACAGCCTTCCTGTGCGATATTTCCCCACATAACGGCAATGCCGCCTGTTTCACTGTATGGGTCATCAATTCCTCTGATTGAATTGTTATCCTTAACATATTTACCCTCAATATTTTCGCCTACGGTCTTTCCGTTAGCTGTTATAAGTGAAGTGTCAATAAGTCCCTTTTTATTTAATTCAGCCAGAACAGCCTGCACACCGCCTGCATTGTTCAAATCATGCATATGGGTATCTCCCGCAGGTGCCAGATGGCAAAGATTTGGTGTTACGGCGCTCATCTCATTGAAAAGCTCAAGGTCAAGCTTGACTCCGGCCTCATTTGCAATAGCCAGAAGATGAAGTACGCTGTTTGAAGAACATCCCAGTGCCATATCGCAGGCAAGCGCATTTCTGATTGACTTTTCATTGGGGAGGAATAGCTGCCGAAAGGAAGGTCAACCAGCCGACAAA
>JBJETA010000006.1:0-5866 GCA_051883075.1 Anaerovoracaceae bacterium | reverse complement strand
ACCATACCGCCGCAGAACATGGTAGAATAATCTTCAAGAGTATACCTGTCACCGGACTTGCCTATAGGCAAGTCCGCATCTATAAGCTCCTGCATACGCCCTGCAACTGCGGAGATTTCTTCCTCTGTTACCCCTTCTTTTCTCCTTATAACGGTATAGAACCCCTTGTTTATCGAATTTTGTATCTCCGTTTTCTCGGCAGCCTCCAAGCCAAGAACATCTTTAACCGCTTTCAGGTAAACCAGTGATATGCCGTTCTGGTACATAAGATTTCCGTTTGGATTTCTCATATCTATAAGCTCTACGGTACACGGTGCTTTTATTTCCTCATCAAGTGCCGTCAGTTCATTGTTTACCAGTGCTCCCAGTACCGGATAAGGCAGCTCTCCCTGCACTTCAGCTGCTATTTCCGAAAGTTTTGTTCCTTCTTTTATATCAAAAACGGCCGCCCCGGATTTAGGCAGCTTTTTCAGCATAATCTCCATAAAACAACCCTCCTTACAAAATGTACTTATATTTTAACATAAAATACAGTCAAATGAACAAAATAAAGCTTTATTGCACGCAAAAGAACGGCGTATTCCGCTGTATATGTATAACAGCAGAACGCAGCCGTCCTCCGGTTTTATACTATCCTAGCAGCTTTCAGGACAAGAATCACCGCAGCCAAACGAATTCGGCATGCAGAACATAAGCACAAGGATTAAAAAGAAGAAAAGCAGACTGTCGTCCATTCCGTGTCTTCCGCCTCTTGACATAATCACGCGCCCCCTTTCATGTTCTTACTATATGCAGAACAGGTTGCTGCGGTGTCTGTCCTATGCCTCCATTGCCCCTCTTGAAGCCGGCTGGAAGTATTCGCTTAATATACGGAACAGATTCAGCATTTCATCTTCATGCAGCGTTATACCTCTGGACATATGCTCATGTTTGTCATCCCAATCTCTTATGTCAAACTTTCCGCTTCTTCCGTTCCATGAGATTTTATTAATCTCTTTCGACCAGCCATTGCTGTAGCTTGCAATAACGCCAATCTTTTCATGCACTTCATAAGTTACATCTTCGTTTGTTTTTTCTCTTGTCATAATTTTTCCCCTTTCATTCTTTACGTTCACTGCGCAAACGTTTTTGGAATTTTTTTACATTTTATATCTTTTGGAAATATTTGTCAATAGTTTTATAAAAAAAATACAGCACGCAAAATGCCGTGCCGTATCTGTCTCTTTGCACATCATTCAGATTTATTCAAATTCAGGTCCATGATAGTCCGATCCCTGCGTTATATGCAGATGATATTTTTCCGCATACTCAACCATTTTTAAAGCTTCTTCTTCAGTATGGTCACTATGATAACACTCAAGGCCTGAAAGTCCCGCAATTTTCAGCTTTCTCAAAATCTTATCGAGATTTCCAAAGAACTCACCGCTTCCTCTTTCACCTATGCCCCTTATCTTCATAGGATGAGCCAGAACCGGAATACCTCCTGCTCCTTTTATCAGCTTGATAGCTTCTTCAAAAGAAATCTTTTCTTTTCTTATTTTCTTAATTTCAGGAGCCTCAAGGAATTTTCCCTCTTCAAAAGCCTCTTTTGCATGATTTATAAAGCCTCTGTTCACCAGAGCCCTTGCGATGAGCGGCTTTCCCAGATAATCCTGTTCATCGGAAAAATATAAATCTTCATCATTGAGTTCATACCCCATATCCGCAAGTGCTCTCAGAAGCTTTTCATTTCTTTCTTTTCGCTTTTCTCTTATGTCTGCAAGAGCTGCCAGAAGTTCTTTGTTTTTTATATCTATCTTGTAGCCCAGTATATGGAGCGATATTTCTTCAGGAAAGTCTTCGCTCTCATACTTTGCAGACAGTTCTATTCCTGACATTACATTTATATCCAGTGCCTTTCCCGCAATCTGGGCCTCTTTGACTCCGTCTATCCCGTCATGATCGGTAATAGCTATTTCAACGTACTCCATTTTCTTTGCACGTTTAACGATTTCAGTAGGCGACATGGAACCGTCAGAATAATATGTGTGTAAATGATAATCAACATTACTGTTCATAAAATAAAATGCTCCAATCTAATATTCTCTTGAAAAAATCTTTTTCGGCTCTGTTACTTTAAAAACAAAATATCCCATTATTGCCATGATAACACCGGATATTGCCGCAATCACAAAACAGATTCTGTTTATGAGACTTGCAGTAATAATCTGCGGCAGCAAATCCTCTTCCGAAGGAGCATAGCCCAGAATATCGCCGAAGGAATATCCCATCCTGCTTGTCACAGCAAAAGCAACAAAATAAATAATCATAACCGCAGCATATATGGCCACCCCTTTTTTAAACTGCTTCCTTATCTCGCCGTTAAGTTCATTTTTCCAAAGTGTAACAAAAGCCGCAGTCATACCTGCAATGGACAGCACACCAACCACTGCCACTATATTTGCAATCATTCTGGCCCTTAGTGCCGCAGCTGTTTCTTCTTCGCTGAAGGCCGCAGAAGGTCTGTCTTCGTCGCCCTTCCATATCTGAAATTCCTTTTCCTTTCCCATCATGAAGTCGGAAATGAATTCACTCATTTCATCATTACCTTTACCCAGTTCCAGGTTTTTCAGTGCATTCGTTGCCTTAAACTCATACTGGTACACGTCCGGCATTCTCACAGCAATATTGATACTTAAACAAATTGATGTTAACGGTATTGTAACCGCAAGCATTATTGCAAACGTTTTCAACAAAATCTTCATCTTCTAATTCCCCTATGTTGTTTATTTTTATCAGCAAATAACAAGGCACGCCTTATCGTTCTTCCCTGAAATAATTGTTCCCCAGATCAGCAGGCGGCTGGTTTTCTTTCTTCTTTTTATGTGAGCTTATGATTACAATCAATACAGTAGCAATGTACGGAACCATATCTACCAGATACTGCGATACAGTAAAGCCCATAGCCTGAAGTCTCAGCCCCAATATACTCAGACCTCCGAAAAGAACTCCTCCCACAAAAGCCTTTACAGGATTCCATGAAGCAAATATAACAAGTGCAACCGCAATCCAGCCTCTGCCTGTTACAACATCAGCCTGCCAGATAGGAACACGTATTAACGAAAGATAAGCTCCGCCCAGGCCGCACAGTGCTCCGCCCGCCAATATGTGTGCGTATTTATACAGAGTAACATTAACGCCGGAAGCATCTGCCGCAGCAGCATTTTCCCCGACCGAGCGCATATTCAAACCCAATCTTGTTCTATACATATAGATACAGCTGACAATTATAGCCGCATATGCAAAATATACAAAAATATCCTGTTTGAAAAAAATCGGTCCGATAAACGGTATTTTTGAAAGCCCCGGAACAGCAATTTTGGCAAAAACCGTCCTTACAGACATAGGAAGAGACAACCCTATCATAGGCTGACCGACAAAGCCCGCAAAGCCTGTCCCGAAAATGGTCAGTGTCAGACCTGTTACAGTCTGGTTTGCTCTCAGAGTAACGGTTAAAAGAGCAAAAATCAAAGCTCCGCCTGCACCTGCCAGTGCTGCACAGATTACCGCCACACCGGCATTTCCCGTATTGTAAGCTGACATAAAGCCCATAACGGCTCCCATCAGCATCATTCCTTCCACACCGAGATTTAAGCTTCCCGATTTTTCGGTTATAAGTTCACCAAGGGTTGCCAGCACAAGCGGTGTCCCCGCTATAACACAAGTCGCTAAAAAGGATTCCATATATTATGCCACCTCCTTTACGGCTTTCTTCCCTGTGCGTTCCGCAAAGGATACTTTGTACTGCAGGAAAAATTCACTTCCCAGAACAAAGAAAAGTATAATGCCTTCTACAACACTTGCCACTTCACTGGGCACATTCATGGCAAGCTGTATGTATGCTCCGCCCTGAATCAGCATAGCAAAAAATATGCATACTATAACTGTAGCCACCGCATTGAGTCTTGCAAGCCATGCCGTGATAATGGCCGTAAAACCGTAGCCACCGGAAATACCTGCCACCAGTGTCTTTTCAATAGCAGAGGCCTGTATCATGCCTACAAGTCCGCAAAGTCCGCCGGAAATCAGCATGGCAACTACAATAATCTTATTTATGTTCATTCCCGCATACCGTGCAGTTTCAACGCTTTCACCCACAACCGAAATTTCATATCCCAGCTTGGTATACTTCATCAGAAAATATACAAAAGCTGCACACAAAATTGCAATAATCCATCCCGCATGTACACCCAACACTGTAGGCATCAGGGCATTATCTGGAAACGGTGCCACCTTAGGAAATCCGTTGGCGTTCGGATCCATCCAAGGTCCGTACTGAAGGTATGTAACATATTTAATAGCGATATAGTTCATCATTAATGTAAAAATGGTTTCATTCGTTCCCATCTTTGCTTTAAATATAGCAGGGATAAACGCCCATAAACCTCCCATGATTACAGCAGCTGCCGCCATGGCAAGGAGCATGACAGGCTGTGACAAGCCTTGAAAGTTCAACGCAACATAAGATGCCGCCATAGCGCCCATGACAATCTGTCCCTCTCCGCCTATGTTCCAGAATTTCATCTTGAACGCAACGAGAATACCCAGGGAAGTTATAATCAAAGGTATTGCCTTTACAATAGTCTGCTTTATTCTCAAATCAGTACCCAGTGCCCCCTCGACGATAGCATGGAAAACCTGAATTGGATTAAGTCCAAAAATCAAAAGCATAAAACCCGAAAAAACGATTGAAAGAACAATCGCAGCAATTCTGACGATTATCTCCTGTTTTTTCGTAAGGTTGCCACGTTTTGTTATTTTAAGCAAGTTCATTAAAGCCAACCTCCTCATTTTCCAGCATAGTTCCTGTCATCAGCAGTCCCAGCTCCTCTTTAGTAACATTTTCCGCATTTACTATACCGGTTATCCTGCCGTCACACATAACCATTATCCTGTCACAAAGCTCAAGAAGCACATCAAGGTCTTCACCTATAAACAGCACTCCTACACCGTTTTTCTTCTGCTCGTTCAGCAGATCGTAAATCTTATACGAAGCTCCGATATCAAGACCTCTTACAGGATAAGCTGTAATAAGCACTTTCGGATTTAATTCAATTTCCCTGCCCAGAAGAACTTTCTGTATATTTCCTCCGGACATTTTCTTTACCGGAGCGTATATACTTGTGGTCTGTATATCCAGATCCTTTACGATTTTCTTTGCCTGTTCAACACACGGACCTCTCTTCAGCAAAAAACCCGGTCTGCTCTGATAATCCTTCAGCACAAGGTTATGGACAATGTCCATGCCTCCCACCAGACCCATGCCGAGTCTGTCTTCAGGGATAAAGCCCATGCTTATACCAAGCTTTATGATGTCCTTAGGAGTTTTTCCCGTAATGCTCTCATCTCTGAAAAATATTCTGCCCTTTTCAACAGGCGCAAGTCCCGCTATGGATTCACAAAGCTCTTTCTGTCCGCTTCCCGCAACACCGGCAACGCCCAGAATCTCACCTTCATACAGCTGGAAGGATACATCGGAAAGTCTTGCTTTCTTTTCCCTGTCAAGTACGGTCACGTCCTCCAGTTTAAGCACTGCACTGCCCTTCGGCTGCTGTACTCTCTCAAGTGCAAGGTCCATCTTTTTTCCGACCATCATCTCTATAAGATTGGAAACCTCCACGTTTCTTGTTTCCACAGTTTCAATCGATTTACCCTTTCTTAAAACCGTGATTCTGTCGCTTATCTCCATAACTTCATTCAGCTTATGGGTGATTATGACAACCGCACAGCCCTGATCCTTCATGTTCCTTATGATTCCGAAAAGTTTTTCTATTTCCTGTGGAGTGAGAACCGCTGTCGGCTCATCTAATATCAAAATTTTAGCTCC
>JBJETA010000005.1:0-79803 GCA_051883075.1 Anaerovoracaceae bacterium | reverse complement strand
TCCCGGCATATGATGACCACAGCTCCCCATGGTTTGCACATCCGCGGCAGGTATGTATCACCTCATGCGCCAATGTGCGTTTTATCGCATCTTCAGACGCTCCTGCAACCTTTTCCGAAATTTCTATTTGAAAATATTCGTTTCTGCCGCGCTTTGTTATCCTGCAGCACCCGAATCTTTTTTTCGCTCTTTTATTAATTATGACTTCCCTGTCTATATTTTCCGACACGGGGATTCCGACAGCTCTCGCTTCGGATATTACCCTCTGCAATAATTCATTGATCTTTTCCACCTTACCTCCATATTTAAAAAGCCAAAAGCATTTTTACTTCTGGCTGTCTTCTTCTTTAAACTTGTACGGAAGAAAATTTATTATCTCTTCTTCACTGTATCCCAGACCATGCATCTGGTTTATAAACTCTTCCGTCAGCTTTTTTGCTTCTTTATATCTTATGCTTTCAATTAAAAGCTTGTTTTCCGTAACAAATCTGCCGGCAGTACGTTCTGCATGAACAAGCTCCTCGTTCTCCAATTCCGCCAAAGCCTTCTGCATGGTATTTGGATTGACATCAAATCTGCTCGCAAGCTCTCTTACTGAACTTATTTTTTCTCCCGGCTGTAAAACCCCCGAGATAATGTCCTGGCGGATCCTGTCCATAAGCTGCAGATAGATGGGCATACTTTCATTAAATTTTATTTCTTCATTAAACCCCACAGGTGCCCCTCACTTCCCGGTATCATTCTATATCCTGCATTATGATTTTATCAAGGTCAGGTTCAGAGAAAAGCATTTTAAGCTCTTCAGGCTGTATCTGCAGCCTGTTCATCTTCTCGGCAAACTCTTCCGCAATGCGCCTTGCCTCTGTTACCCTTACACTTTTTATAAGCAGACTGTTATCTGTTATATATTTTCCTGCTGTCCTTCTTGATTTCAGCAGGCCTTCTTTTTCCAGACGCACCAGAGCTTTCTGCATGGTGTTGGGATTCACGTTATATCTTTCCGATAATGTTTTAATTGAGTCCAGTTTCTGATTGGGCTCCAACGCACCTGAAACTATATCCTTTCGTATTTTCTGCATAACATCTATGTACGCAGGTACTGCCATATCCATGCTGCCCTCCTTTGCATATAGTTACAAACCTTTAAATTCCAACATTTTATAACGTTTATTTTTCCTATTTTATATCTTTTTATTGTATCATGCCAATAATACAATAATACATTTTTTTTGTTTTGTCAATCTGAATAACGGGTAAATTCCGCCAGATAATGCCCTTTAAGGCCATTTTGTACTATTTGTATAATACAATATCAGCTTTTTTAATTTTTATTTTCCCTCATACCTTTTCCGTTTTTTCTCAAAATTTATAGTCTTGTATTACTCTAATAGTACAGTTTATTTTCCAATAAAACTCAATTATCTTTGATAAATGAACGTTTCTTTAATAATTTAATTTTATCAAATGTTTTTTACTTCTATTTTCAGATTTAACTTTTTTGACCTTTATCCGGAGCTGCTTTTTTGCATTTCGGAATTAATTTTGGAATCCAGATTTAAAAAAAGCGATTTCAGCCGTTTTTTTTTGATTTTTTTTGGTTCTGCCACCTTCTTCTCTTCAAAAAACAACAAATTTCATTTTTTTCTCCAATCCTGCGTTTTGGAGCTGTTTTTTTGTACTGTTCACTTAATACAATTTTTATATTTTTATGTCGTTCTTTGTTGCTCCTTGTATTTTTATAGTCCTATTGTATGACTTATATAATACAATTTTTATATTTCCCGCTTCGTTTTTTTCGCCAAATTTCCCCATTTATCAATATTCTTCTTTAATTTTGTATAATGTTCATTAAATTTTAACTTCTTTTTTTCATCCTAACCTGAAAAAACTATCGAAACATGACATACAAAAAGTTTTTTCAAACATTTAAAAGAATAGCTTCAGGCAGCTAAAAAACGCCGCTCTCAACCCCACTTCTATTTTTTGTAAGTGTTTTTCCGGCTTTTTTCAATGCTCCGGCCAGTCCGGAGTTAATTATCTGACCTGGTCCTCCTCTCCCCCGATTTCATTTTTCCCCAATCTGTATTATATACGTAGTACAGTATAATAATTTTGTTTTTTTGACGGCTTGTTTTTTTCCATTTTTGCCGACATAATCCGACTTCCAGTAATTTTTTTCTTTCAGAGCATGCTTTTATCACATTTTTGTTTAATTGTACTATGTTTATAATACAATTTTTATTTTTAAATATTTCCCACAGCTCTTTCTACTGCTTTGTATTACAGACTTCAACTTTACTTTCTTCATTTTTTAAACTTTGTTTTTTCAGGCTTAATATTTTTATAGATTTCCTTATTTTTACTTTTTCTGTAAATATTCTTTTGTTTTTTCTCTTCCGGTTTCTAAAATCTGTAATTTTCTTTCTTTATAATTTCCAGTAACTTAAGTCGTTTTTTTCATGTTAACTTTCTTCACTGTTATTTTTCTGCCGGTTCGGTAAAATATCTCAGTTCGGAAGGGCTTTCCCAATTGCCCTCTATTCCGGATTTCAATTTTTTTCTTCTTTTTAATGATTGAGACTGTATTTTCGATTTTAAGCGTTGTTTTTAGGTTAGTTATATAGTTTATCCTTTTTTCGATAAAAATCGATATACGGCTGATTCTGAACCCCATTTTTTCTGTGTTTTGGAGGATTTTTATGTGCTCCGATGCTCCGTTAAAAATATTAAAATAATTTAATGAATTTTCAAAAAATACTTGCAATTATTTTACACGGTGATATAATAAAGACATAAAAGATACTACTTGATATAGATTATAAGTTGTTACTTGTATAAAAGTTATTTCAAGGAGTGTTACAAAGAAAGAAGGTGAGTCCGCCAGAAATGTCTAACGAACAGAAATAGCACCGTTTACGAAGTGTCTTATCGTAAACGGTGCTATTTTATTTTTAAATATTTATCTGTTACACTACAGGGTTCCGGTTGATATTTTTACTATTAAATATATGGCAGCCCAGTTCACCAGAACTGACAGCGGCAGCAAAAGCTTAAACTTCACCTTTTGCGTTTTATGTCTGAATACCTGGGATCCTATCAGAGCTCCCATGCCTCCAAAGGCAAAGGCTGTAAAAAGCAATACATTTTCACTGATTCTCCATTTGTCATGCTTTGCCTTATATTTGTCCAGACCCATGATTAGAAATGTAAAAATATTCCATATTACATATACTTTTAACATTTACGCCTCTTATCCCCGGAAAAAGTCAATCAGACGTTCCAATTCTTCACGGTTATAATATTCGATTTCTATCTTGCCCTTTTTACCTTTGTTTTTAATGTTTACCTTTGTTCCAAGGATTTCCTTAAGCTCTTCTTCAACCTTAATCACATCAGGAGTCTTAATCTTCTTCTCTTTCTTTTTCTTATCCTTTGGCTCATTCAGGTTCTTTACAAGCTGTTCAACATCTCTTACAGACAAGCCCTGTTCCACAGCTTTGTCTGCTATTTCAACCTGAACCGCCTCATCCGCAATCCCGGCAATCGCTCTGGCATGTCCGTTTGTAAGCTTGTTTTCAAGGACATAGTTTCTCACTTCAAAAGGAAGCTTTAAAAGACGCAGCGAATTTGTTATATAAGGTCTGCTCTTTCCTACAGTTTTTGAAACCTGTTCCTGGCTTAAACCGAATTTATCAATCATCTGCTGTAAAGCCTCTGCTTCTTCGATAGGATTCAGATCCTCTCTCTGCATGTTTTCTATGATTGCAATGACCATGTTTTCTTCTTCGGTAAGATCCTTCAGTATACATGGCACCTTTTTGAGATTCGCCTTTCTTGCAGCTCTCCATCTTCTTTCGCCTGCAATAATCTCATATCCAATATCGGATTTTCTCAATATAATAGGCTGTATAACGCCATAAGTTTCAATAGATGCTGCCAGCTCATCAATTTTTTCTTCATTAAACTGTTTTCTCGGCTGGTTTATATTTGGCTTAATTTCATTGATGTCAAGATATATGATACCGTTTCCGCCTTCGCCGGCATTTTCCTTCTTTTCTTCCTGTATGGTATTTTCTTCTGCTGCAGGTGAAATCTCAACAGCCCCGAACAGTTCTTCAAGCCCTCTTCCAAGTCCCTTCTTTTTAGGTGCTGCCATTATTTATTTCCCTCCAATTCCTGTTCCAACTCTAAAAATTCTTCTGCAAACTCACGATAAGCTGCTGCTCCCGCAGACTTTGGATCGTACTCAGTGATAGGCATACCATAGCTGGGTGCTTCTGCTAATCGTACATTTCTCGGTATAACAGTAGTGTAAACCTTCTCCCTGAAATACTTTTTAACCTCTTCTACTACCTGAATTGAAAGATTGGTTCTTCCGTCAAACATGCTGAGTATAACACCCTGTATCTTGAGGTTAGGATTCAGGCTCTTCTTAACAAGTTCAATTGTACTCATCAGCTGGCTCACCCCTTCAAGGGCATAAAACTCACACTGGATAGGAATAAGCACACTGTCTACTGCAGTCAGTGAATTTATTGTCAGAAGTCCCAGTGAAGGAGGGCAATCTATAAATATGTAATCGTATTCTGATTTAATCTTGTCTATAGCCTTCTTCAGTCTTTTTTCCCTTCCCTCAAGCTTTACAAGCTCTATTTCAGCTCCGGCAAGCTGTACGCTGGCAGGGATAATGTCCATATTTTCAACAGTTGTGTGCATGATAGCTTCTTTAGGATCTAAGCTGTCATCAACAAGTATTTCATAAGTAGTTTTTTCCAATCCCTTCTTTGCAATGCCCACACCGCTTGTTGTATTTCCCTGTGGGTCAATATCCAGTATCAGAATTCTTTTTCCCATCAAAGCCAGGCATGCAGCTAAATTTATATTTGTTGTAGTCTTTCCTACACCGCCTTTTTGGTTAAATATTGCAATTGTCTTACCCAAAATACTATCTCCTTTTATTTTATATAAAATTCCTCATTATTAATAAAAAAACTCTACATATAATTATATTACATATGCATTCATTTAACCATACTTTTTTATCTTCTTAAATACAATTTTTATAAAAAAAAGAATGTTTCACGTGAAACATTCTTAACTAACCTTATCACAGGCGCTTTTTTTAGGAATTGTTATCCTTATTTCCATCATATCACCTAAATCCTTCTGGTAATACTTTGCCTGCTCCTCCATATCTTTTATCTGTTCAAAAGTTTTTTTAATAGAATTAATGTATATCTTATAATGTATATATCTCAATTTATTTTTCTTTCTTAATTCCTCCTGCTGCTTCTGCTGGATATCTTCTATCAGTCTTTCTGTCTGTTTGACATTTAAATTATTTGCAATGACTCTTTCTATAACTTTTTTTCTGAGAGCATTATCCTCCAGTTTCAATAATGCCCTGGCATGACGTTCTGTAAGCTTGTTTTCCAGAAGCAGTCCTATAATATCTTCAGGAAGTGCAAGCAACCTTATTTTATTTGAAATAGTTGACTGCTGCTTCCCTACTCTTCTTGATATTTCACTTTGTGAAAGTCCGAAATCTTCCATAAGCTTTTTATATGCAATAGCTTCCTCTATGTAGCTGAGATTTTCTCTTTGTACATTTTCAACTAAAGCTATTAAAGCTATACTTTTATCATCAGCTTCTTTTATTATTGCCGGTATTTTTGAAAGTCCCAAAAGCTTTGAGGCACGTAATCTTCTCTCCCCTGCTACAAGAAAATATTTTCCTTCTTTATTCCTGCTCACTATGATTGGCTGCAGCACGCCATACTCCTTTATGGACATGGCAAGTTCCTCAAGCTCACCCTGATTAAAAGTTTTTCTTGGCTGTTCCGGATTTGTATAAATAGAGTCAACAGCTATCTCCAGGCTTTTCTTATTAAACATAACTCTTCTCCTTTGTAAATCAAGTTATTCCAACCTTTTAAGATATGTTACCATAAAATGTTTCACGTGAAACAATCTTTAGTAAACAAAAAAACCACTAAAATTTCTATTTTAGTGGCTCTTTCGACGGAGTGCCTGCTTTTCTCGGATATTTTGCAGATGTGTTCTGTACCTTATCAATAACTATAATATTGTGCTCCAGATTAAAGTCGGGAAGTTCAACTTTTTCTTCTCTTGAAATTGTTCCTCCCAGAAGGTGAACAGCACCCTTTGCAGCTTTAATTTCTTCTTCCGCTTTTACAGCTTTATATGCAAGAAAGTTTCCTCCCACTTTTATAAATGGCAGGCAATACTCTGATAAAGTAGCAAGGTTGGCAACTGCTCTCGATACACATATATCATATTTTTCCCTATGCTCCTTATTTCTTCCCAAATCCTCTGCTCTGCCGTGAAGCGTTCTGACATTATCAATACCGAGTTTTTCCGTAAGCTCATCTATAATCTTCAGCCGCTTCAAAAGGGAATCCATCAGAACAAACTGCTTTTCAGGAAAAATTATTGCAAGAGGAATGCCCGGAAATCCTCCGCCTGTTCCCACATCAATAATTGTTTCGGCATTTTTCATTTCCGGAAATCCATGACATATAACAGAATCAATATAATGCTTTTTAATAAACTCATCCTTTTCTTTGATTGCAGTAAGATTTACCTTCTCATTCCACTTAAGGAGCATATCCATGTATTCTCTGAACTGCTCTATCATTTTATCATTGTATTCGATGCCTAACGCATCAAATGCTTTTATCAAATTCTGCATAGAAAATCTCCCTATTATCTGTTCATTCTTCTTGCCTTTTCCAGATGTATTAAAAGAACATTTATATCTGCAGGTGAAACTCCCGATATTCTTGAGGCCTGACCTACAGACACAGGCTTAAAGCTGTTAAGCTTCTGGATTGCCTCAAGTCTGAGTCCTTCAACAGTGGAATAATCAAATTCCTTATCTAATTTCTTATCTTCAAGCTTTTTAAATCTTTCTATCTGCTTAAGCTGTTTTTCTATATAGCCTTCATACTTTGTCTGCACTTCAAGCTGTGTAACAGAGTGCTTTGAAAGCTGTTTTTCTCTGCCTTTGTCAATAGTTGCAAGAGATTCATAAGTAAATTGCGGACGCTTTAAAAGCTCCAGCAGGGAAACACCGTTTTTCAGAGGTGAACTTCCATTTTCTTCCATAAATTTATTTATTTCTTCCGAAGGTGGAACCATAGTTCTTTCAAGTCTTTTTATTTCTTCTTCCGCATCATTTTTTATCTTAAGATATCTTTCATATCTGTCCTGTTTTACAAGACCTATTTTATATCCCTTTTCAGTCAGTCTTAAATCGGCGTTATCCTGTCGGAGCACAAGACGGTATTCTGCTCTTGAAGTCATGATACGGTAAGGCTCATTCGTACCCTTCGTAACAAGGTCATCTATAAGCACACCTATGTAAGCCTCCGAACGGTCCAGAATAAACGGTTCCCTGCCGTCAACCTTAAGTGCTGCATTAATGCCTGCAATAAGACCCTGGGCAGCTGCTTCTTCATATCCCGAGCTTCCGTTAAACTGTCCCGCACAGAAAAGATTTTCAATATTTCTGTTTTCAAGTGAAGATGTCAGGTTTAAAGGATCAATACAGTCATACTCAATAGCGTATGCAGGTCTAACAATCTTCAGGTTTTCAAGTCCCGGAATAGTTTTATAAAATGCCTCCTGAACATCCTCAGGAAGACTCGAAGACATACCCTGTATGTACATTTCCTCAGTATCAAGACCTTCCGGTTCAATAAATAACTGGTGTCTTTCCTTATCGGCAAACCTGTTCACTTTATCCTCGATGGAAGGACAATATCGTGGACCTACTCCTTCTATCTGACCGCCGAAAAGTGCAGACCTTGAAAAATTATTTCTGATGACAGTATGGGTATTTTCATTTGTATAAGTCAGCCAACATGAAATCTGATTTTTTCCCAAATCGTCATTCATAAAGGAAAAAGGAACTATATTCTCATCACCCTTCTGCTCCTGCATCTTTGAATAATCCAAACTTGATGCCAGAGCCCTTGCAGGTGTACCTGTCTTAAATCTTCTGAACTTCATACCATGCTTCTCAAGATTTTCAGAAAGCTCCATAGACGGTGCCAGACCGTTCGGTCCGCTGTTAAATGCCCATTCTCCTATAAAAATCTTACCTCTCAGAAATGTTCCGGTAGCCAGTACAACAGCTTTAGCCCTGTAGGCTGCACCGGTTTTCAAAATGACACCGCAGGCCTTTCCGTCTTCAACAAATATATCAACGGCTTCGCCCTGTCTCAAATCAAGATTTTCCTCTTTTTCCATAGTCCGTTTCATTTCAACATGGTATCTGTGCTTATCAGCCTGTGCTCTGAGTGAATGAACCGCAGGTCCTTTTGCCGTATTTAACATTTTGCTCTGTATAAAAGTCTTATCAATATTAATGCCCATCTCTCCGCCAAGAGCATCTATTTCCCTTACAAGATGACCCTTTCCCGTTCCTCCTATAGAAGGATTGCATGCCATCATTGCAACAGCTTCAAGATTTATTGAAAGCGCCAAAGTCTTTTTTCCCATTCGTGCGGAAGCAAGAGCTGCTTCGCAGCCTGCATGACCGGCACCTATAACTATAACGTCATATTCACCCATGATATAATAATTCATAAATTTATCTCCCAACTATTTTCCAAGACAGAATCTCGCAAATACTTCATCTATAATGCTGTCTCCTACTGTTTCACCTATGATTTCACCAAGCAGCTCCCAGCATCTTTTCACATCTATTTCTATGAACTCAAGTGCCTCACCAAGGTGAACCATATTTATCGCATCGTCTAATGACGATTTAGCGGAAACCAGCAGATTTGAATGTCTTACATTTGTTACAAATATAGAACCGCTCTGTTTTATATCACCGTTATATACAAGCCGCTCTATCTCATCTTCTATTTCCTCCAGTCCCTTACTGTCCTTAACTGCAGTTTTTATAAATAGCGCATTCGGCATCTTATCCTTAAGCTTTGCTATATCGGAATCGGACATTACCATGCCCAAATCAATCTTATTTATCAAAACAAGTGCTTTTCTGTTTTCAACAGTTTCTATGATATTCATATCCTCCCCGGTAATGCCCTGACTTCCGTCAATTATCAGCACCACAAGGTCAGCCTGATTGAAAGACTCCTTGCTTTTTTCGATACCTATTTTCTCAACAGTATCTTCAGTTTCATGTATTCCCGCCGTATCAATCAGTTTAACAGGAATACCTTTTATATTTATATCTTCAACTATAGTATCTCTCGTAGTTCCCGGTATATCTGTAACAATTGCTCTCGTTTCTTTTAACAGGGCATTCATAAGAGATGACTTACCCACATTCGGCTTACCTACTATAGCTATTTTAAAGCCCTCTTTTATAATTCTGCCTGTATCCGCCGAATCTATTAATTTTTGAATCATATCGCCTATTTGCGATAGGTTATCCGACAGCTTTTCATATACAATAACCTCTATATCTTCATCGGGATAATCAAGGTTCACGGTAATGTTCACAAGCTCGTCCATAAGCAATGCCCTGATTTTCCTTATCCTTGTTGAAATGCTTCCGTCCAACTGCTCCAGAGCAACATCAAAGGTTTTATCACTCTTAGCTTTTATCAGATCAATAACAGCCTCCGCCTGAGTTAAATCAAGTCTGCCGTTTAAAAATGCCCTCTTTGTAAACTCACCGGGCTCTGCCATTCTGGCACCGCTTTTTAAAACAAGCTCCAGCACCTTTCTCAAGGATACGATGCTCCCGTGACAGTTTATCTCAACCACATCTTCAGTCGTATAAGTATAAGGTGCCTTCATATATACCGCAAGCACTTCATCTATGACCTTATCTGTATTGTAATCAACAATATGACCGTAAGTTAATCGTCTATTTACGATAGGCGTATTTAAAGTTATATCAACAGCTTCAGGCATAAATCCATCTTCTGATTTTCTCTTGGTTTTCTTCATTGGAACAAATACCTTGTTCAAAACCTCCAAAGCATTTTCACCGCTTATTCTTATGATTCCTATGCCGCCTTCACCATAAGCGGTAGCAACCGCCGCAATAGTATCTTCCATTTCTTATCTGCGGGTATCAAGTATCCGCATCCTCCTATAAACTATTTAAAATATTCTAACCAAATTTAGCTTTACCCTTTATTTTATAATTATATATATAAATATACAAGTATATATTTAGAGTTTTACCGAATTGTATTGTACATTATTTTTATTTTAAAAAATAAATATCCTGCGGTAAAAAAAGTACCGCATGTGCGCGGTACTTTAATTCTACTTTAATTCAATTATAACCCTTCTGTAAGGTTCTTCACCTTCACTCTTTGTAGTGATTTTAGGGTTGTTCTGAAGTGTTGCATGAATGATTTTTCTTTCATAAGGATTCATCGGTTCAAGTCTTACACTTCTTCTTGTTCTTATAACCTTGTCAGCAAGTCTGTTTGCAAGCTGTTCCAAAGTCTTTTCTCTCTTAGCTCTATAGTTTTCTGCATCAACAACAACTCTCTTATATTTTTCATCATCCTTGTTTACAACAAGACGAGTAAGATACTGAAGTGCATCAAGAGTCTGTCCTCTCTTACCTATAACAGTACCGGAGTCTTTTCCGTTGATGTCAACATAAATGCTGTTTTCGTTTTCAGCGGCTGTAACTGTAACTTCAATACCCATCTTTTCAGTTACATCCTTTAAGAAATCCAAAGCCGGAGAAGATTCAACAGGAACTAAATCATCAGGCTTTTCGCTCTTAAGGCTTTCTTCACTTTCATACCTTCTTGCCTGAGTCTTTTCTCTTACTTCTCTCTGCTCCTTTTTTTCTTTTTTTACAAATTCTTTTTTATTCTTCTCCTTGAGAGAATCATTATGAGCAACTGCGATTGGCGTTTCTTTTTCAGCTTCTTTTGCCTTTTCTTCAGCTTCTGCCAAAGCTGCCTTTTTTTGAACTCTTACTTTAGCAAGTTTTGAGCCAATACCGAAAAAGCCTTTTGAAGATTCCTCCAATACAATTACATCAACATCTTCTCTTGAGAGTTTTAAATCAATGAGGGCAAGTCTTATAGCTTCTTCTTCGTCCTTCCCCCACTTTTCTGCGTAATCCATATTTAAATTCCCTTCAAAATAAATGCTTTTTATTTCTTATGCTTCTTCTTTTGTGATTCTGCTCTCATTTTCTTTCTCAGCTTGTTAAGTCTAAAGTTGAAACCAATCTGAACTAAAGTACCAACAAACCAATAAATAGTAAGACCTGCAGGGAATGATCTACCCATTAGTACAATCATAACAGGGAAAATGATTTTCATCATCTTCATCATAGGAGCCATCTGATTGTTTGCTCCGCCCATAGCTGCCTGCTGTGCCTGTGTCTGACTGAAAGAAATAAAAGTAGATACACCTGCTGCTATAGGAAGTATCCATAAATCAGGCTGGCTCAGGTCCATAACCCATAAAAATGATTCATGAATAGCCAATAGCATTGAATCTGCGGAAATATAAGCCATTGGATTTCTAAGTAAAGCAAAAAGTCCAAAGATTATAGGCATCTGGATAAGCATAGGCAAGCATCCGCCCATAGGATTAAACTTTTCTTCTTTATAAAGCTCCATCAGCTTTATATTAAGCATTTCTTTGTCATGTGCATACTTTTTCTGCAATGCCTGCATCTTAGGCTGAATGTCCGCCATAGCAGCCGTTGATTTAATCTGGCTTGCGTAAAGAGGATATAAACATCCCTTTACTAAAACGGTGAATAGTACCAAAGTAATACCATAGTTATTAACCAAGCCGTAAATAAAGCTCAGTAGCCACCCAAGAGGCACTGCAATAATACCAATAATTGTCTGCATTAATTTCCTCCGCTACTTTAAAGGATCATATCCTCCCGGATTAAAGGGATGACATTTTAAAATCCTTTTAATTCCAAGAAAACTTCCCTTTATAACACCATACTTTTCAACTGCCTGTATAAAATATGATGAACATGTCGGGTAAAACCGGCAGGTTGGCGGAAATAAAGGAGATATAAATTTCTGGTATCCCCTAACAAGTCCAATAACTATTTTCTTCAAATAGCACACCTTCTTAACTATCTTTAAACATTCCGGCTTTTTTAAAAAGAGAGCGCATACATCTGCATACATCGTTACACTTAACCTTCTGTATACCGTTTCTTGCTATAAATATTAAATCATAACCCTGCTGCAGTTTACTTTCCGTCTGTCTGTAGCTTTCTCTCATCAGTCTTCTTGCTCTGTTTCTTACTACGCTGTTTCCTACTTTTTTACTTGCCAAATACCCTAAACGATTATATTTAAGTCCATTTTTTCTGCAAAAAAGAACCAAATATTTTCCTCCAAAGGATTTGCCGTTTTTGTAAATAGCAGAAAAATCTTTTTGCCTGCGTAATACATTTTTCCTAAGCATTACATCACCTACAAGAGTTTATACGAAGTCTTTTAAAACAAAAAGACCACATCTGCGGTCTCTATGCTGTCAGCTTCTTTCTGCCTCTTGCTCTTCTTCTCTTCAATACATTTCTACCGTTCTTTGTGCTCATTCTTTTTCTGAATCCATGTTCCTTGGATCTCTGTCTCTTCTTTGGCTGATAAGTCTGCTTCATCTTTAAACACCTCCTTGCTTAATTAAATAATTCGGTTGGGTGCATCTAAATTTCAACGCACCTTTAAACATACATGAAATCTTACACTCGATTTACATGCCATATCATTATACAATCTGCATTTTTCAATGTCAATGTTTTAATTTTTTTTACAAAGATATATGGCTTTAAAAAAATATATTTTTTAATTTTACATAGAGAAACTTTTCAAAAAAACTATATATAGTTAAAAAAGTTGAAAGTATGCACAATTTTATCCACTATATGTGGATAACTTTATTATATAAAACTATTAAAGTAAATTTTTTTGCCTATTGCCTGTGGATAACTTACTTGATATTATATTTATGTTGATATAATTTTTTTAAATTCATACGAAATTTTATATGATAAATAAGGATGTAAAAAAAATGGACAATCTTAAAGAAAAATGGGAAAAAACCCTGGAGCTTTTAGAACCTGACCTTACTGAGGTAAGTTATAAAACATGGTTTTTACCGATATCACCTTTAAAAATAGATGAAGAAAACAATATACTTTATCTGAAGCACACAAATCCAATGGCTTTAGGACTTCTTACAGGAAGATATTTACCTGTTCTGAAAAATGCCGTAGCAGTAGCATTTGGAAAAGAATATAAAATTGAAATAACAGACAATGATATAGCTGAAAGATCAGTGCCAAAAAAGCATAACAAAAAAACAGATCAGTATGACGATTCATTTGTAAAGCGTTTTCCCGATGAATACTATTTCAATCCAAGATACAACTTTGATTCGTTCGTAGTAGGAAGCAACAACATGTACGCACATGCAGCTTCACTTGCAGTTGCAGAATCACCTTCATGTATTGCTGCAAATCCATCAGATTCATACAATCCTCTTTTCCTATACGGAGGCTCCGGACTTGGAAAAACACATCTTATGCATGCCATAGGACAATACATACTAGTAAATTATCCGCAGCTGAAGGTTTTGTATGTTTCATCTGAAATGTTTACAAATGAGCTTATCAAAGCCATAAGTGACAGAAAAACCATTGAATTCAGGAACAAATACAGAAACATAGATGTTCTGCTTATAGACGATATACAGTTTATTGAAGGAAAGGACAGTACACAGGAAGAATTTTTCCATACCTTCAACACGCTGTACGAATCAAATAAGCAGATTATCATATCAAGTGACAGACCTCCGGCAAAGCTTTTAAATATTGAGGAAAGATTAAGATCAAGATTCCAGTGGAACATGATAGCAGACATACAGCCTGCCGATTATGAGAACAGAGTTGCAATACTTATAAAAAAGGCTGAGCTTGAAAACATTGCCGTAGATGACAATCTTATGGAAGTCATAGCTCTGATAGCAGGAAAGATTAAATCAAACATCAGAGAACTTGAAGGTGCATTTACAAGAGTAATAACTTTTTCAAACCTGATGAACAGACCTATAAATATTTCCCTTGCAAAGGAAGTATTAAAGGACATTATCTCGAATACTGATGTAATCATAAATTCTGAAGTAATAAAAAAATATGTGTGCAAACACTTTGATATAAAAGTTGCTGACATAGAATCATCAAAGAGAACAAGAGCTCTTGCATTTCCTCGTCAGATAGCTATGTATCTCTGTCGTGAAATGACAGATCTTTCTCTGCCTAAGATTGGAGAAGCTTTTGGAAAAAGAGATCATACCACGGTAATGCACGGCTGCGAAAAAATTGCTGCAGAGATAAAAATGAATGAATCGGTTAAAGAAACAGTTGAAGCAATACAACGAAGTATAAATCAATGCAGGCTATAAAATTTATACACAAAAATTCACATCTGTGTTTCAAAAAAATAACAAGTTATCAACAAATAATCCACAGACAGAAACGTTTGAATTTTAAGCGATCAAAGTGGTTTTCAACAAATCCACAGCCCTTACTACTAATACTACTATAAATATATTAAAAAGAATAAAGGAGCCGGCGTATGAAATTTACATGCAATCAACAGGTTTTAGCTAAAGCTATAAATACAGTTTCAAAAGCTGTAACAAACAGAACTACAATTCCTATTCTGAAAGGTATTTTACTGAAAGCGGAAAACAATCAGCTGGTACTTACATCTTCAGATCTTGATTTAAGCATAGAAAAAAAGATTGATGCTTATGTATCAGAAGAAGGTGAAACAGTTGTTATGGCCAAGCTGTTCGGAGAAATCATAAGAAAACTTCCAAACGAAGATATAACTATGGAGCTTCAGGATGAAAATAACATAACCATAGAATGTTCATCTTCACAGTTTAATATAGTATGCTTCCCTTCAGATGAGTTTCCTAACATTGGAGACATAGAAGAAAAAAGCAAGCTTGTGCTTAACAGGGAGATTTTCAAGGAAATGATAGGAAAAACATCATTTGCAGCAAGCTTGGATGAATCAAAGGGAGTAATTGTCGGTGTTCTTCTTGAACTTGAAGAAAATACCATGAACATGGTAGCTCTTGACGGCTTCAGAATGGCTGTTGCAAGAGAAGAAATGAAAAATTCCGAAGAAAAGAAAATAATAATAAATTCTAAAATACTTGGAGAAATAAGCAAAATCATATCAGAAGTCGATGACGAAGAAGTAGGCTTTATACTCGACAGTAAAAAAGCTGTTCTTGTTCTGGAAGGAACAAGAATTGTGTTAAGGCTGATGGAAGGCGAATTTATCAAATATAAGGACATTATCCCGAAGGAAAGCCAGACAACTGTCATAATAAACAGGGGGGATCTTCTTGAAAGTATTGAAAGAGCTTCACTTTTCGCAAAAGAAGGAAAAAATAACCTTGTAAAGCTTTCAATAAGTGAAAACAATATGAACATAACATCACGTTCAGAAGAAGGTAATGTTCTTGAAAATGTCATGATTTCAACAGAGGGTCCCGGTCTTGATATAGGCTTTAATTCAAAATACATGATTGATGTTTTGAAGGTTATAGATGATGAAAGTATAAGACTTGAACTTAACAGCAGTGTTAGTCCTTGTCTGGTGAAACCAATTGAGGGAAATCAGTTTGTTTATCTGATTCTTCCTGTTCGTTTGTCTGGAAATTAAAAATGTATATAAAAAGTTTGGAACTTCAGGATTTCAGAAACTATGAAAAACTTAATATTGATTTTCATCCAAATGTAAATCTGGTGCTTGGAAACAATGCCCAGGGAAAAACAAATCTGATAGAAGCAATATATCTGTCTTCTCTCGGAAAATCTTTCCGGACCTCAAATGATACTGAGATGATAAGATTCGGAAGTAAATTTTTCAGAATAAAGGTTGAAGCTGAAAAGAAAAATGAGGAAATATCCGTGGAAATGGCCGTAAGCAAAGAAAGCAAGGCGGTTAAACTGAACGGAAGAAAAATAAAAAAGATTTCAGAGCTTCTTGAGCATGTTTATATAGTTGTTTTTTCACCTGAAGATTTAAAGATAGTAAAAGAAGAACCGGAAAAAAGAAGAAGATTTGTAGACAGGGAGCTTAGTCAGATAAAACCTGTATATTTCAACAATCTTACGAGATATAAAAAGGTTTTGCTGCAGAGAAATGCCATGCTTAAAGAGCTTTCTCCAAAGATGTCACTGCTTGAAGTATGGGATGCCGAACTGGTTGAATACGGCTCAAGAATTATTTTGCAAAGAGATGAGTTTATAAAAAAGCTGAACAGGATAAGCAGGGAAATACACAGCGGTATAACAAATGGCAAAGAAAAGCTTCAGATTCAGTATGAAGCAAATATTCCCGTTATGAAAACTCTTGATGAGCAGAAGGAAATATTTGATGAAAAAATAAAATCAAATATAGAAAAAGATCTGACAAGAAGAACTACAACTTCAGGAATACACCGTGATGATTTAAAAATAACAGTAAACGGTATAGATATAAGAAAATACGGTTCCCAGGGCCAGCAGAGAACAGCGGCGCTTTCTCTGAAACTTGCGGAAATCATGCTCATAAAAGAAGAAACAGATGAGGATTGTATATTGCTTTTAGACGATGTTTTATCTGAACTTGATGAGGAAAGGCAGAACTATCTGATTAACTCACTTTCGGACATACAGCTTTTTATAACATCTGCCGAACTGTCGGAAAGAGTGAAGCAGACTCTTCCACAGGGAAAAACTTTTTTTGTTAGTAATGGAAAAATTGAAGTTTAAATGTAAATAAAATACCCGGTTTTGTTAACAAAACCGGGTATTTTATTTAAGAGTACATTTACAAATTTTATTAGAGAGAAAATCTTATGGCTTATTATTAATAAAAATATTTACTTTTTTACTAATAAATCTGAAAGTTTTAAAACTAAAGGAGTTAGCAGAACTGACGTGATATATGAGGCAATAAATGCAATTGGTATACTGCTAAACCATTCTGTAATAAATTCATTTTTTAATCCAACATTAATTATAGCAAAAGCAAGTGATAAAATGAATGCCATTGTGAAACATACTGGAATGTTGGAAATTAGAATATATTTAAAACTTCCAGGTTTAAAATTAAGTTTGTTTCCTGCTATCATTGCTCCAAAAGGTGCGGCAGGTATAACTAACCCTGTAATAAAGCTGATAACGAATGCTTCTAAAGAAGAAATAATCAATGGAAATATAATAAGCATCCCTGTTTTTAAATAAATCATAGTGGCAGATACGGAAATTCCATTAAAAAGAGAAAACCAAAAATTTACAATGATACTATAATATTTTTTTTCAATCATAAATAATTCTCCCGGTAATTTTATCGAAGCTGCCTTAAACTTGTAAGCTTTTCTTCCCATACATAACTGTATTTATCTAAAAGATCAGTAATTTCTAATGGTTTTCTTCCAATAAGTTTTTCAACATCATGAGAAACAACGCCCATTTGACCGCTTGCAATACCTCCTTCATTTGTAACCATATCCAATGTGCAGAAAGGTACAGGTGAAAGAGATTTATCTCCATCTGTTGTTGTTGGAATGTGCAAAGCTTCTAAATACAAACGAAATTCATCATCATCCATTGGAACAAATTTAAAATCGATACCTGATTTTTTTGAAATCATTTCACAAATTTCTCTTTGACTAATTGGAGTTAAACTTGTCAGATCATAATCTTTATTAGGTTCTCCTTTGCCTAAAAGAAGCGCTGTAGCACAAGCAGCACTATCATCTTTAGCTATATATGTGGCTTTACCTTCACGAGCATTTGTACCCCATACATTATTACTTAACATTGCTAAAATAACTGAAACTGTAAGATAATTTTCCATATAAAGATTATTTCGCATAATGTTATATTCTACTCCTGAAGCTTTTAGATAAGCCTCAGTTGGTTTATGATCTTCTAACACATATTGATGGTATCCTTCACGATTAGCACCGAAAAAAGAAGTATATGTAATATGGCTTACACCTGCCTTTTTACAGGCATCAATTACATTTTTATGCTGTTCTACTCTATGAGGTCCATTTATTATACTGGAAACAAAGTAAATTCTATCTCCACCTTTAAATGCTTCTACCATTTCATTGATATCATCATAATTTGCCTGACGAACACTAACTCCTTTTGACTCCCAATATTCTCTTTTTTCTTTTGATAAGCGGTCTAAGAAAGGACATGTAAAAATAAGATTTTCGCCAGATACTTCATTAAGCATATTATTTGCAACTCTTCCGCCAAGCTGGCCATCACAGCCTGTTACAATATATTTCATAAAACCCTCCATAATATTTTTAATATTTATAATTTTTTGTTAGCTAACTTGTTTTAATTTTAACGATAATAAAAATAAAAGTGAAATAGAAATATGATATAATATATTCACAAATTTTATAAGAAGGAAGAAATTAAATGGATATAAAACAGTTGGAATGCTTTATTGATCTAGCAGAAACGTTGAATTTTTCAATTACGGCACAGAGAATGTTTCTTACACAGCCAACAATAAGTAATAAAATAAAACAATTAGAAAATGAATTAGGATTTCAACTTTTTAAGAGAAATAAAAGAAATGTGGAACTTACAGGTGCAGGTGCGTCTTTTTATGAAGATATGAAAGAGGTAGTTATTTCAATAAATCAAGGAATTGCCAAGGCACGCAAATATGCAGAAAAATATGATTCTAAATATGTAATTGCTTATGAGAATAATGATTTGGCAATACGATATCTTGCTGGCATTATTGAAAAATTTATGTGTGAATATCCAAATACAAAAATTGAATTGAAAATGATAGATTTTAAACAAAAAAATACGTTATTTTTTGAGAAAAAAGTAGATTTTTTATTTACTATTCAAAATAATACTATAGATATTTTAAATGCAAAGTATCAGGAATTATATGTTGGACACTTTATATGTGTTGTTCCCAATAAGAATAAATTAAGTAATAAAGATAAAATTACTTTTGATGACTTAAATGGACAAACAATGGTTCTTCTTAATCCAACTCTTTGTCCTGAAGAAATGAAACAAATGGAAAAGAAAATTATTACGGCTTGTCCTTTATCACCTATAATTTTTTCAGACAATCAGCTTAGCGGATGCACATTGGCAAAATGCGGACTAGGAATTGCAATCATGCCTGATTTTATTTATAGTGCAGATGAATCTTTAAATATTGTTCCGTTGGAAACTGATGATGTTGTATCTTATGGGGCGGCATGGCATATGGATGATAATAGTAATAAAACAAAGAGATTAATTTCAATCGCTAAAGAAAGTTATAATAAAAGCTGAAAAATATATAATTGAATAACAACCTTGAAATAAAATCTTAATTAAACGCCCTAAATTTTCGATTTAAGGCGTTTTTTGATGAATTTTAATAAAAAACTCTAAAACGCAAAAATATTGTAAAAACGCAAAATTTAATGTATAATATGATAGTTGTGAAATGCTGAAAATAATCATTCACAGTTTATCTAATATTGAAAAAATATTGCATTACATAAATTATTCAAAGGAGAAAGTAAATTGAGTACAGAAATTAACAGTGGGCAGTATGATGCCGCCCAGATACAGGTTCTGGAAGGACTTGAGGCTGTAAGAAAAAGACCGGGTATGTACATCGGAAGTACAGGCCCGAGAGGTCTTCACCACCTTGTTTACGAAGTGGTTGACAACAGCGTGGACGAAGCACTTGCAGGATATTGCAAAAAGATTGATGTTACAATAAACGCAGACAATTCTATCACAGTAGAAGATGATGGAAGAGGTATGCCTGTAGACAATCATCCTAAGCTTGGAATACCGGCTGTTGAAGTTATTCATACAGTCCTGCATGCAGGCGGAAAGTTCGGCGGCGGGGGATATAAAGTATCCGGCGGTCTTCACGGTGTAGGTGCTTCCGTAGTAAATGCTCTTTCAACAAATATGGAGGTTGAAATCAAGAGAAACGGAAAAATTTATAAGCAGACTTACAGCCGCGGAAAGACAACTATGCCCCTTACTGTTATAGGTGATTCAAGACATACAGGTTCAAAGTCAACCTTCTGGGCTGATCCTGAGATTTTTGAAGATGTGAACTATGATTATGCTACTCTTGAACACAGACTCAGAGAGATGGCATTCTTAAATAAAGGCATAAAGATTACCCTTGAAGACAAAAGAGAAGGTCAGGAAAAGAAAGAAGTTTTCCATTATGAAGGCGGTATCAAGGAGTTTGTGCTTCATCAGAACAAAAACAAAGAAGCAATTCATGATGAGGTTATTTACTTTGAACTGATAAAGGAAAATCTTGAAGTTGAAGTGGCTATGCAGTACACAGACAGATATAACGAAGTTATACTGTCTTATGCCAACAATATTAACACTACCGAAGGCGGTACACACATGGTTGGCTTCAAGACTGCCCTTACAAAGGTTATAAATGATTATGCAAGAAAGAACAAGCTGCTGAAGGAAAGCGAAGAAGCACTTACAGGCGAAGACGTAAGAGAAGGTCTTACTGCAGTTGTTTCTGTAAAGCTTACAGAACCGCAGTTTGAAGGCCAGACAAAGACAAAGCTTGGAAACAGTGAAATGAGAGGCTTTGTAGAAAGCTCAACAAATGAAAATCTGACAGCATTTCTTGAAGAACATCCTGCTGAAGCAAGAATCATCATTGATAAATGTATAAGAGCTTCAAGAGCAAGAGAAGCAGCAAGAAAGGCGAGAGATTTAACAAGAAGAAAAGGTGCTCTTGACAGTATTTCACTTCCCGGCAAGCTTGCTGACTGTTCAGAAAAGGATCCTTCACTTTCAGAAATATTCCTTGTCGAAGGTGACTCCGCGGGCGGAAGTGCAAAGCAGGGAAGAGACAGAAAGAGACAGGCTGTTCTTCCTCTGAGAGGTAAAATCTTAAATGTAGAAAAGGCAAGACTTGAAAAGATTTTAAACTCAGATGAAATAAAGAACATGATTACGGCATTCGGATGCGGTATCGGACAGGATTTCAATATTGAAAAGCTGAGATACCACAAGATTATAATTATGACCGATGCCGACGTAGACGGAGCACATATCAGGACATTGCTGCTAACATTCTTCTACAGATATATGACACCGCTTATTGAAGGCGGATATGTATATGCGGCACAGCCGCCTCTTTTCCAGACAAAGCGAGGAAAAGAAGTTTACTATACTTACAGTGAAAAAGAGCAGGAAAAGCTTATATCTTCACTTGCGGAAAGCGGTAAACAGGTCAAACTGGATATCCAGAGATATAAGGGTCTTGGAGAAATGGACTTCAACCAGCTGTGGGAAACAACCATGGACTATAACAACAGGACATTAATCCAGATTACCCTGGAGGACTCTGCTGCGGCAGATGAAATCTTTACAACTCTTATGGGTGAAAAGGTAGCGCCTAGAAGAAAATTTATCGAAGAAAATGCAAAATATGCTACATTGGATATTTAAAAGATAGGAGGAAAACATAAAGATGAATTTAATCGAAGATTCAAAGCTTATACAGCATGAGATTCATGATGAAATGAAAAACTCCTATATAGACTACTCCATGAGTGTTATCGTAGGAAGAGCTCTTCCTGATGTAAGAGACGGACTTAAGCCGGTACACAGAAGAATCCTGTACGGTATGAGTGAGCTTGGAGTTACACCTGACAAACCTCATAAGAAATCGGCACGTATAGTCGGCGAAGTAATGGGTAAATATCACCCTCACGGTGACAGCTCTATCTATGAGGCTATGGTAAGACTTGCGCAGGATTTCTCAATCAGATATCTGCTGGTAGATGGCCACGGCAACTTTGGTTCAGTGGATGGAGACGGTGCGGCTGCCATGCGTTATACAGAAGCGAGAATGACCCCGTTTGCGCTTCAGATGCTGCGCGATATTGACAAAGATACTGTTGATTTCATGCCTAACTTCGATGGTGAAGAAAAAGAACCTATCGTTCTTCCGTCAAGATTTCCGAACCTGCTTGTAAACGGTTCAAACGGTATTGCGGTAGGTATGGCAACATCTATTCCGCCACATAATCTGGGTGAAGTAATAGATGCTTCCGTATATATGATTGACCATGAAGATGCTACTATAGATGATCTTGTAAAGATTGTAAAAGGACCTGACTTCCCTACAGGCGCAACCATTATGGGTAAAAACAGTGCAAAGGAAGCATACAGAACAGGTCAGGGCAAGGTGCTTGTAAGAGCAACTACCGAAATAGAAGAAACAAGCAAGGGAAGACAGCAGATTGTTGTTACTGAAATCCCTTATCAGGTAAACAAGGCAAGATTAATAGAAAAAATTGCAGAGCTTGTAAAAGAAAAGAAGCTGGACGGCATATCCGATATACGAGATGAATCAAACCGTGAGGGTATGAGAATAGTAATCGAACTGAAGAGAGATGCAAACCCTCAGATTACTTTAAACAGGCTTTATAAGCATACCCAGCTTCAGGAAAGCTTCAGTATGATTATGATTGCGCTTGTAAACGGACAGCCTAGGACATTATCACTTTATGAAATTCTTGACGAATATCTGAAGCACCAGAAGGAAGTCGTAACAAGAAGAACTATATTTGATAAGAAAAAGGCTGAAGCAAGGGCTCATATCTTGGAGGGCTTAAGAATAGCTCTTGACAACATAGATGAAATCATCAAAATCATCAGAGCAAGCTACAGTGATGCAAAAGAAAAACTGATGGAACGTTTCGGTCTTTCGGAAATACAGGCACAGGCTATCTTAGATATGCAGCTGAGACGTCTGCAGGGTCTGGAAAGAGAAAAGATTGAAAACGAATATAACGAACTGATGAAGAAGATTGCATATTACAACAGCCTTCTTGAAGATGAAAAGAAGCTTATGGGTGTTGTAAAGGATGAGCTTCTTGAAATAAAGGACAAGTGGGGAGATGAAAGAAGGACCAAGATTGTTGCTGATGTTTCCGAACTTGAAGAAGAGGATCTGATTGAAGAAGAAACTGTTGCAATTACTTTAACCCACCTTGGTTATCTGAAGAGAATGCCGCTTTCATCATATAAGACTCAGAAGAGAGGCGGAAAAGGAATAACAGGTCTGACAACGAGGGAAAATGACTTTGTTAAGGATCTGATAATGACCTCAACCCACGATACCCTTATGTTCTTTACAAATACAGGTAAAGCACATAAGCTGAGGGCTTATGAAATACCGGAAGCAAGCCGTACCGCAAAGGGTATGCCTGCTGTCAACTTCCTGAGCCTGATGCAGAGGGAAAGGATCACAGCTATCATTCCTATCAAGGAATTTGCTGAGGATCAGTTCCTGATAGCTGTAACAAAGCACGGAACTATTAAGAAAACTCCGCTTTCACAGTTCAATACAAACAGAAAGACAGGTCTGATAGCTATCAACCTGAAGGACGGAGATGAGTTAATCGGCATAAAGCAGACAACAGGTACAAACAAAGTTATCATCGTTACCAAAAACGGAAAGTGCATCTGCTTCTCGGAAGAGGATGTCAGAAGTATGGGAAGAATCGCAGGCGGCGTAAGAGCAATCAAGCTTGAAGGCGATGACGAAGTTGTATCCATGGAGCTTGTTGAAGAAAATGAAGAGCTTCTTGTTGTAACAAAGAACGGCTACGGAAAGAGAACTCCTGTTGAAGACTACAAGGTTCAGGTAAGAGGAGGAAAGGGACTTCTTACTTATGACAAGGCAAAGTTTAAGAAGACAGGTGAACTGATCGGTGCCATGGTTGTAAACGAAGACGATGAAATCATGCTTATAAACTCAGACGGAATCATCATAAGAATAAAGGCAAGCGAGGTTTCGAGACTCGGCAGGGCTACTCAGGGTGTTAAAATCATGAGAGTTGACGACAACGCAAACATTATCGCTATGGCAAAGGTTATAAAGACCGATGAAGAACGTGAGGAAGAAGAAGCAGAAAATAAAGAAGAAGAGTCTTCACAGATTGAAATGAAAACAGAGTAATGGTAAAATGAATGGGAACCGTGATTGAAAGCGGTTCCCAATTCCTAATTTAAGGAGAAAAAAAGATGTCAGAATGCGTAAAATTTACAGTACCGGGAAAGCCTGAATACATAAAAGTGGTAAGAATGGGAATTGCCGCACTTGCAGCCCATGCAGGTTTTGATGTGGAAGCTGTAGATGACATGAAGCTTGCCGTTGATGAAGCGTGCAAGGCCATGACATGTCACGGTTATTCCAGCTGGATAAACGCTTATGAAGTAATATGTGAGCTGGAAGAAGATAAAATGACGATTTCAATCGCCGATGCCGGAGAGGGCAGAGATATAGAAAAAGAATACAGGCCATGCAAAAACTGTCCGAAGGACGGCGATCTGGCTATGTTTCTTATAAATACGCTGATGGATTCTGCAGAGGTTAAAACTCTGAGTGATGAAAAGAAAAGTATAGTAATGGTGAAAAATAAATGATAAACCAAGATGTATTCTTGCAGTACAGACAGAGCCGAAACGTAGATATAAGAAACCAGATTGTGGAGGCATATCTGTATATGGTCGAGATTCTTATAAGAAAATATTTAAATAAGGGTGTAGAATATGACGACCTGTATCAGGTGGGCGCCATGGCGCTTGTCCATGCCGTAGACAGGTTTGATCCCGAAAAGGGCTTTGAATTTTCAAGCTTTGCTACGCCTACTATTTTAGGAGAAATAAAAAAGTATTTCAGGGATAAACAGTGGAGCGTAAAGGTTCCCCGACGTGTCAAGGAAAACAGCCTGAAGATATCTCCGGCAAAGGAAGCCCTGACGGAAAAGTACGGAAGAACTCCGACTACTTCCGAGCTGGCGGACTATCTTGGCCTTACAAATGAAGATGTTATAGAAGCAATAGAAAGCGGAAACGCATACAGCACATATTCTCTTGATCAGGCGGCAAATCCCGATGACCTGATTACCTTTGACAAGTTTGCCTCCATAGAAGAGAGGGGCTATGACAGCATTGAAGATTTTGAAGTAATCAAAGCTGTTTTTAAGAACTTAAATGAAAAAGAAAAGAAAGTGTTTATGCTCAGATATATTGAAAATAAGACACAGGCAGAAATAGCGGAAGAAATGCATGTGTCCCAGATGACTGTATCGAGAGCAGAAAAAAGCATAAGGAAAAAGTTCCATGATGAATTAAACCGTTAGGGGGAAGAAACAGTATGAAAAGAGTTTTTTCAGGCGTACAGCCGACAGGAAACATACATTTAGGAAATTATCTGGGAGCATTAAAGCAGTTTGTTGAACTGCAGAACGAAAATGAATGTCTTTACTGCATAGTAGATTTGCACTCAATCACAGTACCTCAGAATCCTGAGGAGCTTAGAAAGCACACCCTTGACGTTGCGGCACTGTACATGGCTATCGGAGTTGATCCTAAGAAAGCCACTATTTTTGTGCAGTCAGACGTTTCGGGACATGCAGAGCTTTCATGGGTATTAACCTGCAACTCATACACAGGTGAGCTCTCAAGAATGACCCAGTTTAAGGATAAGAGCAAAGGAAAAGAATCAGCACCTACAGGATTATTCACATATCCTGTACTTATGGCTGCGGACATTCTTCTTTATGACACTCACATCGTACCTGTTGGTAATGACCAGAAGCAGCACATAGAGCTTTGCAGGGATATTGCCATGAGAATAAACAACAAATACGGAGAAACCTTTGTTGTGCCTGAAGGCAGATTTTTAAAAGCAGGTGCAAGAGTTATGGCTCTTGACGATCCTACGAAGAAGATGAGTAAAAGTGCTGAAAATCCACTGAGCAGAATTTCACTTCTTGATGATGAAGCAAAGATTAAAAAATCAATCATGAAATCAACAACAGACTCAGAAGGAATCATCAGGTTTGATATAGAAAACAAGCCGGGCATAAGCAATCTTTTAAATATTTACAGTGCACTGTCAGGAGCATCTGTGGAAGACCTTGAAAAGAAATATGAAGGCTGCGGTTACGGTGATTTCAAGAAGGACCTGGTGGGAGTTACAGTAGATGCACTGAAGCCTATAAAAGAAAGATTTGAGGAAATCAGATATTCGGAAGAACTTATCAGGGTTCTTGATGAAGGCGCTGAAAAAGCAAATGCCATAGCCGAAAAGACTATGAAGAGAGTAAAAGACAGATTCGGACTTGGCATAGGCAGATAGTATTCTAAAATAAAAGTCAGAGGCATAAAATAGGGAAAATAAATTTCAGAGGCAGAAATAAGCATGGAAAGCAGTAAAAAAAATATTGATATAAAAAAAGTGATATTGGAGTATTCGGTGATTACTCTGGGAGTATTTCTTGTTTCCGCAGGTGTGTATTTCTTCAAGATGCCGAACAATTTTTCAACCGGCGGTGTCAGCGGTATTTCAATACTGTTGTCTGCATTTGTTCCAATCTCAAAGTCAACGCTTACGGCAGGTATAAATATTATACTTTTATTTGTCGGATTTATATTTTTAGGAACCTCATTCGGAGTAAAAACCATATATGGGTCTATTGGATTTTCATTTTTCATCAAGCTCTTTGAGTTTATATATCCTTTGGATGCACCGATGACAGATGAGCCTCTTCTGGAACTCATATTTTCGGTCATTCTCCCGGCTGTAGGTTCGGCACTGCTGTTTAACTGCTCTGCCAGCAGCGGAGGAACGGATATTGTTGCTCTGATAATCAAAAAATATACATCACTGGAAATAGGAAAGGCACTTTTCTGCTCCGATGCAATCATAGCGGTGAGCAGCGGAATCCTGTTCGGCATTTCCACGGGAATGTTTTCAGTGCTCGGGCTTCTGGCAAAGGCGGTTGTTGTAGATAATGTCATGGAAAGTATAAACATCTCCAAGTGCTTTACCATCATAACGGATAAGCCGGATGAGATATCGGAATTCATACACAATGAAATCAACAGGGGCGTAACAAAACACGGATGTATAGGAACCTATGACAACAAAGAGAAAACCGTACTTATGTCGGTTATGAGCAGACCTCAGGCAAAAATGCTCAGAGATTATATAAAAGAAGTTGATAAACATGCCTTTGTTATCATAACAAATTCAAGCAATATTATAGGCAAGGGCTTCAGAAATCCGATGTAGGAACACAAAAGATTATTAGAATACAAAACTAGAGATATAAAAAAATAAGCAAAAAATAAAGCTGCATTTCAGGTGTAATCACTTGAAACTGCAGCTTTTGTTTTAAAGCTTTTTAAGCTCTTCAAGACCGTTTCTTACTATTTCTTCAACAGTTTCCGCAAGATTTGAAGCCTCCTGCTTGGAAAGGGAAGAGGTTTCAATAGGCGGATGAATCATAAAATCTATTTTAAAGTTTTTCTTCATATAGCCGCTTTCCTCAAACAGCTTGTAAGTACCGTTTACAGAGATAGGCACAACAGGCACGCCCGGCTTTGTTGCAAGACGCAGGCTTCCTTTTTTGAATTCGCCCATTTCTTCGCATTTGCTTCTGTGTCCTTCGGGAAAGATAACCATGGAAAAGCCCTGCTTGATTAAATCAACGGCAGTTTCCATCGCTTTTAAAGATTCCCTTGGATTTTCTCTCGGCAGAAGTACACTTCTGATATTTTTTATCCACTCACCGTACAGAGGAACCTTTTCAAGACTATCCTTCGCAATAAAACCTGTCTGGAACTTATCAAGAGCGGCACAGTAAATAGGAATATCGCCGTAGCCCTGATGGTTTCCAACGAAAACTACAGGACCGTTATCGGGAAGATTTTCCTTTCCGATGATATTTAAATCAATGTTCAGGTCACGGACCAGTCTCTTTCCCCAGGTGGATGTTGCCTTTAAGATATACTCTCTCTCTTTTTCAAGATCTCCAAGCTCTCTGTATTTGTAAATATTCTTTTTATGCTGTCTTAGTTCAGGTAAAGCCATTACGAACTCAATAACCATAGGTATATTTCTGATAATCTTCATGGAAAGCCTCCCAAAATGAAATTTATTATAACATTCATATTATAACATAGTTTTTAATATAAAATAAGGATATAGAAAATAAAATGGAAGCGTTGTATAATACAGAATGGCGGTAAAATAAAATTGGGGGATTTAAGAGATATGGACAGTAAAAAGAAAAGAATATTTATAGGACTTACAGCCTTCACAGCATTTATAGCCATTGCCCTCTCGGTAATGAACAATATGCGATATGAGGAAATACCCAGATTCGACAGCGTAATCCGAACCGGAATACTTAGTCTTAGGAGTGACTTACTGACGCCGATAGTTAAAGCGGTAACGGGACTGGGAAATTCGGAAACAATTATAATCCTGTGTGCAATCCTGATTTTATGGAGAAGAACCAGATTTGAAATAGGCCTTCCGGTGTCATGCACGGCACTTTTTACAGTTGCGGTGCAGACCTTTTTTAAAAACCTTATTGAACGGCCAAGACCGCCTGTGGAAAGTTTTCTGATTCCACAGGGAGGATTTAGTTTTCCGAGCGGACATTCCTGTTCAAGCCTTGTATTTTATGGATTTTTGGTATACCTGCTTATCCACAAAACTGTGGATAAATCTGTGAATAAATTTATAATGCTGCTTTTGCTGCTTCCTCTGATGATAGGAATCAGCAGAATATATCTGGGGGTACACTATCCAACAGATGTTCTGGCGGGCTGGTGTCTTGGTTTATGCATATTAACCATTGCAGTTTCAGTGCTGGAAGCAATCAAGGAAAAGAAAAATGAAATAATGCAGAGGTACGGAAATGATAAATAAAAATATTGACAGAAGCAAAGTTTTGTTAGTTGATGAAAATGACACAATAGTTGGGAAAATGTCGAAAACTGAAGCACATCAAAGTCCTATGCTGCACAGGGCATTTTCAATTTTTCTTTACAATGACGGAAAGCTGCTGATACAACAAAGAGCTTTTCATAAATATCATTCAGGGGGACTGTGGGCAAATACATGTTGTTCACATCCTGTGGATAACTTGTGGATAAAGGAAGATGCAGAAGCCCGACTTGTTGAAGAAACAGGGATTTCGTGCTCTGTGGAAGAAATTTTCTCCTTCGTGTATAAACACAAATTTCATGATGATTTATATGAGCACGAGTATGACCATGTGTTTATAGGAAGATATGACGGAGGATTTAAAATTAACCCTGATGAAGTTGCAGATATGCAGTGGATTGAGTTTGAAGAAGTTGAAAAGCAGATAAAGGAGCAGCCTGAAAAGTTCGCACCGTGGTTTGTTATAGCTGCACCGAGGGTTATCGAGTACATAAGAGAAAATAAAGACAAATGTGGGTTAGATGATTAAATAATGCAAAAAAACAAAAGGACAAATGCAAGGATTTTCCCTGATTTGCCCTTTTTTATTATAAATTTTTAAACCAGTACGGCTCCCGGATTTCTGTCAAAGAAAATGCTCTTTGAAGAAGTCGAAAGAGGTATTGCATAAGCAACTCTTACCTTTTCGGAGAAGCATCCGCTTTCTACGGCCGCAACACCGGCAGAGTACATAACGCGATTGTCTATCCTGTGGTCTGCCGCAACAGAAACAGCGGAACCTACAGCTATGCCTAAGTCTGTGATATTGAAAGTGCAGTGTCCTCCTGCTTTTTTCATTTCGCCGCAGTTTTTGAAACCGCACAAGCCGCATGGAGCAAGTGCAAGGGGTACATTTCTTACACCAATCAGGACAACGCAATGGCTGTTATCTATATTGCCTGCGTCACGCACAAAAAATTCGATATTTCGTTCATTACCGATTTTTCTGAGATACTCTGCAAGAGCATCCTTTTCAGCTCCGTCGAGTATTACAACTTCAACATTGTCAACTCCGCAGCCCTTCGGAGCAGTTTTTGCCGCAGCCGCCATTAAATCAGCAACCGCAAGAGCGGCTCTTTTTTCCGCATTTTCACCTGAACATTTCATATTTATCAGCCTCCTATAGTTATTGGTAATTAAAAACAAATGTATAAATACATTATATAATAGCCGGTGCTTCGGTAAAAGTGGAAAAACAGTATTTGGCAGCTGAAATCCGCTTTAGGTTGAAAAAGAGAATCATAAAAAAGTACGGGAGACAGTGATTTACCAAAAATACTGTTTTTTTTATATAAAATATGATACATTAAAAAGCGGAATAAAATATTATTAAAGACAGATGATTTAATACGAGGTGAGAATAGATGAAAGAACCGGTTTTAGTAATAATGGCAGCAGGTATGGGCAGCAGATACGGCGGTCTGAAGCAGATGGACCCTGTCGGCTCCGCAGGCGAGCTGATTATAGACTTTTCTCTTTATGACGCTTATCTTGCAGGCTTTAAAGAGGTTATATGTATCATAAAAAAAGAAATAGAAGAAGATTTTAAGAAGATTATGGAAGGCAGAGCGGCAAAGCATCTGAATATACGCTATGCTTTTCAGGAGCTTACAGACCTGCCTGAGGGATATGAAGTACCTGAAGGAAGAGTAAAGCCATGGGGAACATGTCATGCAGTTCTGAGTGCAAGAGATATGATAGACGGCCCCTTTGCAGTTATCAATGCTGATGATTACTACGGTCCCGGAGCATTCCAGAGTATTTACGACTATCTTGCAAATACACAGGATGATGACAAATACAGATTCTGCATGGCAGGCTATCTTGTTGAGAACACTCTTACGGAAAACGGTACAGTTGCAAGAGGTGTTTGTCAGACATCAGAAGACGGATATCTTGAAGAAATCATTGAACGCACAAAGATCAGCTGGCAGCCTGACGGAAGCATTGCTTTTACGGAGGATGACGGAGCAACATGGGAGCAGGTAGAAAAGGGTACTCCGGTATCCATGAACTTCTGGGGTTTCTCAAGAAGCATGATTGATGAGATGGAAGCACGCTTCCCTGCATTTCTTGATAATGCCCTGAAAGAAAATCCGCTTAAAGGCGAATATTTCCTGCCTTTGGCAGTTGATGCCCTTATCAAAGAAGGAAAAGCAACAGTAAAGGTTCTTAAATCAACTGACAGATGGTATGGTGTAACATACAAGGAAGACAAGCCTATGGTAGTTGATTCCCTTCAGTCGCTGAAAGACAAGGGGCTTTATCCCGATAAGCTTTGGAAATAAGAAACATAAAGGCGGCGTGAGCCGCTTTTTTTCTACAAAAGAATCAGGAATGACAGAAAAAATAAAACTTTGGAGAAAATGTTATGAAATTTGAAAATATCAGCCCGCAAAAACAGCTGTGCCTGATAATGTCCAGGATATACGAAGCGGGGCTTACAACAGTTTCAGGCGGAAATCTTTCGCTGAAGGATGAAGATGGAAACCTGTGGGTTACGCCCTCAGGCGGAGATAAAGGCAGATACAAAGAGGATGATATACTAAAGATTTTGCCTGACGGAACAGTTGTGGGAAACAGAAAACCGTCGGTGGAAACGGAAATACACAAAGTAATACTTAAAAAACGACCTGAGTTCAATGCGGTTGTTCATGCTCATCCTCCGGCACTTGTAGCCATGAGCTTTTTGAGAGAACTGCCTGAGACAAGGCTCATACCGCAGGTTTACAACAGAGTTAAAAATCCGCGTATCGCTAAATACGCATGCCCCGGTACGATTGAGCTGAAAGAAAAAGTGGAAAAAGAATTTGCGGAAGGTGAAAACACAAACACGGCAATCCTTGAAAACCACGGAGCCTTTGCGGCATCCGGAGGCGGACTGAAAGAAGCCTTCGGACTGTTTCAGGATCTGGATTTCAGCATACAGCTTCAGGCAAAGGCAAACATTTATGCTGACGGAAAGTTTAATGTCATAAGTGAAGCCGATATACAAGACTATAACGAAGCCGAGAAAACGGCATGGGACGGACTGGAATATGAAGAAGCAGAGCAAAGCCAAAAGGAGGCAAAAAGCTTAAATTTATCAGAAGCAGAAGATAAAGAAAAGCTGCTTCGGAAGTCTGTCTGCGATTTCATGGCGCGGGGCTACAGAAGACATCTGTTTACACAGAACCTGGGAGTCATATCCGCAAGGCTTGATGAAAACAGTTTCCTTATTACTGAAAGCGGATCTGACAACGCAGACCTTGGTGAAGATGAAATCGTCAGAATAAGCGGAAACAGAGTCGAAGCCGGTAAAGTGCCTTCAAAAAGCGTACTGCTGCATAAGAAAATATATGAGGAAAATCCTGAAATCAATGCTATAATAATGGCAGCACCTGTAAATGCCATGGTATTTGCTGTTACGGATTTTAACTACGATTTGAAAACAATCCCAGAGTGTTATATAGTTCTCAGAGAGGACATTTCCAAGTTTCCTTTCGGAAGTGTATATAAAAACAGGGAGGGACTGGCAGAATATTTTAAGGAAAAAGCTCCGGTAGCAATAGTGGAAAATGACTGTTATATCTGCACGGGCGACAGCATATATAACGCTTTCGACAAGCTGGAGGTGCTGGACTCAAGCGCGGAGGCAGTTGTAAACTCGAAGCTTCTGGGAGGCAGGGTACAGACCATTACCGAGGAGCAGGCACAGGAAATAAAAGAACGTTTTAAATAGAAAGACGGGGGAGAAATATGAAGATTTTAAATTTCGGGTCTTTAAATATTGACTGGGTTTACAACGTAGACCATTTTGTGATGCCGGGAGAAACTCTTGCTGCGGATGAGGTCGGCAGATTCTGCGGCGGCAAGGGTCTTAACCAGTCTGTGGCTCTTGCAAAGGCGGGAGCGGAGGTTTATCATGCGGGAGGCATGGGTGCAGACGGTGAATTTCTCAAGGAAAAGCTTATTGAAAACGGTGTTAATACGAAACATATCAAGCTGTTTGACGTACCTACGGGCAATGCTTTTATACAGGTGGATAAAAGTGGACAGAACTGTATCGTGCTTTTTGGAGGGGCAAACCAGGAAATCACTCCCGAATATGCAAAGCAGGTTATAAGCTGTTTCGAAAAGGGGGACATTCTTGTGCTTCAGAATGAAATCAGCTCTTTAAAAGAAATCGTTGATGCGGCTTATGAACAGGGCATGCAGATTGTACTGAATCCAAGCCCGATGAATGAAAAAATTACGGAGCTTGATCTGAAAAAGATAACTTATTTTATGATGAACGAAATCGAAGGTGAAGCTATCACAGGTAAAAGTGAGCCCGATGAAATCCTTGATGTTATGATGGAGCGGTACAGTGAAAGCAAAGTTGTTCTGACTCTTGGGGATAAAGGTTCACGCTATGCGGACAGGGAAAGAAGATTCAGCATCGGCTGTTATGATGTAAAGGCTGTTGATACTACCTGTGCGGGCGATACCTTCAGCGGATATTTCCTTGCATCGCTTTCAGAAGGTATGGATATAGAAGAGGCTATGACAAGGGCGGCAAAGGCCTCAGCCATGGCGGTTTCCGTAAAGGGTGCGGCGGATTCAATACCTCTGCCTGAAGAGGTTGACAGGTGTGTTTTGGAATTAAAAAAATAGACAAACTTTGGATAAAAAGTTCTTGCATTTGTCCAAAAAAGTAGTATAATTAAAAGGCATGATTTTATGAAAATATATTTCATAACGGAAAATCAATGATCTCTGTGCAGGGGATGCCTGCACCAAAAGTCCATAGGGAGGTGAAAAGAATGACAAATTACGAAGTAATGTTCATTATCGACCCTACATTAGAAGATGCGAAGAAGGATGCAGTTGTTGAAACTGTAAAGACTATCATCGCTGCTGATGGTGAGGTTGGTAACGTAGATGTTTGGGGCATGAGAAAGCTTGCTTACCCAATCCAGAAGAAGAACGAAGGTTACTATGTTGTAGTTGAGTTCAAGGCAGGAAGAAATCTTCCAAAAGAACTTGACAGAAGACTTAGAATCTCAGATGCAGTTATGAGACATCTAATCGTAAACAAAGACGAAAAATAGGAAATAGGGGGGATTGAAACATGAATAATGTAGTTCTTATCGGACGACTTACAAGAGACCCCGAAGTTAGATACACTCCGAGCACTCAGATGGCTGTAGCGAGATTTACTCTTGCGATTGACAGACCGGTAGGGCAGGGGAAAGAAAGACAGACAGATTTCCCAAGTATTGTTGCATTTGGCAAGACTGCAGAGCTTGTTGAGCGTTTTGTAAAAAAAGGCCAGCAGGTTGCGGTACAGGGAAGAATACAGACAGGAAGCTATACAAAGCAGGATGGCACAAAGGTGTATACTACTGATGTTGTAGCTGACAGAGTAGAGTTTTTAGGAAGCAGAAGCGATAATGACAGAGGACAAGGCGGATTTGACAATTCATCAGTGCCTACTGGCTTTGAGCCGATGGAGGATTCATCTATCCCTGAAGGATTTTCTTCTTTGGATGATGATGATTTACCGTTCTAAGCATCTGCGGATTGAGGTAGAACCTCGCTCATATTTTATGAAAGGAGAGCGAAAACTATGATGGATAAGAGACGTGGCGGCATGAGAAGAAAGAAAGTTTGTCAGTTCTGTGCCGACAAGACAGAAGCTATAGATTACAAGGATGTTGATAAGCTAAAGAAGTATGTTACTGAAAGAGGTAAGATCCTTCCTAAGAGAATCACAGGTACTTGTGCTATTCACCAGAGAGAAGTTACTAAGGCTATCAAGAGAGCAAGAATCGTTGCTTTACTTCCTTACGTAGCTGACTAATTTAAATAATTAGATTTTTAATCCCTAGACTATTGGAAATTCTAAAGGTCTAGGGATTTTTTATTTTTATTTTTTATAATGTCCAATGCAAATAGGCTCGCTTTTTTATACCATGTAAGTTCCAATTTATTCGCCGTCATCCACATCTCCATCCGCTGTTGACTCAGGCAATTTTCCTGCCTGTGCCGCTAATTTCTTCTCCTGTGACTTTACACGTCGCTCCAGTTTCTTAATATCCTCGGAAGGGGGGGATCACCGTTCTGTGCAATCAAATAACAAGCATAACGAGTAAGCATATAGTCCTTAACTGACCTTTGTGCACCACTACCCAAAGGAACCATTTTCGTGACCTCACGAAAATGGTCTGAAACCTCTATGCCACTGGTTTCACAGGAATCCATTGCACGAGAAATAGCTTTGTCAAAATTCTCCCATCGTTCATATCCGAGCAACGGCATTAATTCACGTGCATACCAAAACTCAACAGCAGACATATCTACCTTTGATAAAACTAAATCAGATGGTACACCTGTTCCTTATGTATATAAGCCATTATATCATTATCAGGAATAGGACTGTCAATAATTATGAAGGCAAATCAATAAAAAGGATATATACTACTTAGAAGCCTTGAATTGCCTATATGTAGTGGTTTGAAATAGTAATCATTTTATGGTATACTTAATAAGTTATAGAATAGGGAGAAGTATATGTATACATTGATTATATTTTCATTATTGGTATTTCTGCCACTTCCTGTCATGGCAGCTACAGGCAGGAAAAGCGGCAGTGGGTACAGGGCGATTTTTGAGGGCGTCATGTCTGTGGCGATGGCAATGCTGCTGATGTTCTGCATTGCGGCGGCTTCCGGCCATCCCATTGGGAAGCTCATTGCAGGGGACCTTCATATCTTTGCGGAAGCGGCAGCACAAAATGAGATGCTGGTAAATATGCTTGGTATGGAGGATGCATCAGCTTCGGAAAGGGTAGCCGCACTTACAAGTGTATATACCTATACAATCAATGCACTGCCGGCTGTCATATTGGTATGGTGCACTGTTTTGTCATATTTTGAATACAGGATTGTTTCAAAGCTTAGCCGTAAGATGAAAAATCCTTTGCCTATGCTTACACCGTTTCATGAGTTCACTCTTCCGAAAACGGCACTGTGGGGATGGGTGCTTATTTATCTTATGACGTTGATAGCGGTAGTGCTGGACATAGCAGGAAGCAATGTTCTGGAGGCCAATATTCAGGTTCTTTTCCAGTTTGTTTTCCAGATTCAGGGCATGGCGGTAATCTTTTATTTCTGTCATCAGAAGAAGCTTCCTGTCATAGTGCCGGTCCTGCTGTGTGCGTTGTTTTATCCTACGGCGATAGGCCAGCTTATGCTCAGCCTGCTGGGTTTTCTTGATTTAGGTTTTGGTCTGAGAAAAGCCATAACAAAGCATTAGTGTAAATGATATCTGAGAAAGAGGAATTTGCTATGGAAGATAATATGTTGGAAAAGAAGGGAAGAGAGAAGAGGATAGAGAAGCTGCTGTCCGAATACCTGCCTTTCCCTATGTGTATAATCAATGAACAGGGAAAGGTTACACGCGCCAGCAAAAAAATTAGTGATGTATTTAAATACGACGGCATCAAGGATGCGGATATTTTTGCGCTTACGGGCATTAAATGCGGAGAATTTTTTGCGGAGGACGTAAACGAAAAGAACATTACCATATTAAGGAATGACAAAATTTTTAAAATCAGTGTCAACAGGCTGGAAAGCAGTGAAGATATCCATGCAATTATTTATTTTGAGGACATTACCGAGCTGGAAAGACTCAAGGAGCAGTCAAATGACCGGAAGCTGTGTCTGGCGGTAATCAATGTTGATAACTATGATGAGCTTACATCAAGCACTTCCGATGATAAGAAGATGTCTGTATCAACAGAAATAGATAAAGTCGTAAGACAGTGGGCGGCAAGGGGAAATGCGTCCATTACAAGATATAAAAACAATCTCTATCTGATGGTTTTTGAAAACAGCTACCTTGAAAAGGTTGTGGAAAATAAGTTTTCAATACTTGATGATATAAGAGAGGTTGAAACGGAGGCAGATTTCCCTGTCACATTGAGCATCGGAATCGGTGCGGGAGGAAAAACCCCTTCACAGACTGAGCAGTTTGCCCTTGCGGCACTTGACCTTGCTCTTGGAAGGGGCGGTGACCAGGCTGTTCTGAAAAACGGAACTTCGCTTGAGTATTTCGGCGGAAAGATGCAGACCGTTGAAAAAGGAAACAAGGGGAAATCAAGGATTATCGCCCATGCCATAAAACAGCTCATAGACCAGTCTGATAAGGTTGTTATCATGGGACACAAAAACCCTGATATGGACTCCTTCGGAGCAGCGCTGGGCATACACAGGATAGTCGAAAACAGAAACAAAGATGCGTATATAGTTATAAACAATTATTTTGATACGCTTGCCGCTATTTTTAACCAGGCAAAGGAAACAGGGGACTATGAGTTCATAAGCAGCGAAAAGGCTATCTCAATGGTGGATAATGATACCCTAGTGGTTGTTCTTGATACACACAGACCAAGTCTGGCAGAGTGCCGTGAGCTTCTGGAGCTTACAGAGAAGATAGTTGTTATTGACCATCACAGAAAAGCAGAGGAATGCATAGAAAATGCCACTCTTTCGTATATGGAGCCGTATGCATCCTCAACAGCGGAGCTTGTAACTGAGATACTGCAGTATTCCGTTGAGAGAAAGGATCTGGCAAAGCTTGAGGTGGAGGGACTGCTTGCGGGCATTTCCATGGACACAAACAGATTTGCGGTAAAGACCGGCGTAAGAACCTTTGAAGCCGCATCATGGCTGAGAAGGGCAGGTGCAGATACTACTGAGGTAAAGAGATTTTTCCAGACCGATGTGGACGCTATCAAGATTAAAGCAAACTGCATAGCGAATGCAGAGATAAAGCAGGGCGGTATTGCTTATAGCATAAGCAGAGGCAACCACCCGGATATACAGGTTATAAACTCACAGGCTGCAGATGATCTGCTGACTATTAAAGGCGTAAAAGGCAGTTTCGTGGCAGGTGTGAATGAGAAGGGTGTAACTGTCATAAGTGCACGTTCACTCGGGGCAATGAATGTGCAGACGGTTATGGAAAAGCTGGGCGGCGGCGGTCATCTGACTACTGCGGGAGCTCAGGTAAGCTGCAGCCCTGAAGAAGCGCTGAAGCAGATTGAAGAGGTCATAGAAAACGATATGGCTAAGAACAAGGAGGAGAAATAAAATGGTTGTAATATTATTGAAAGATGTAAAAGGTTCGGGAAAAGCAGGAGATGTTGTAAAGGTTAATGACGGATATGCAAGAAATATGCTTATTCCAAAGGGCCTTGCAAAGGAAGCTACCGAGGGCAATGTAAGAAGCCTTGAAAAGCAGAAGGCTATTGCGGCTGAAAAGAGAGCCGCAGAAAAGGCTGCGGCACAGCAGCTTGCAGAAAAGCTGAAGGAGCTTACCGTAAATATTGAGACTAAGGGAGGCGAAGGCGGCAGACTGTTCGGTTCCATCACATCAAAGGATATTTCAGAGGCGCTTAAAAAGCAGCACAATATAGACATTGACAAGAAAAAATTCGTTATGGAAAATCCTATAAAAACTACAGGGGATTTCAAGGTAGAGGTTAAGCTTTACACAGAAGTACCGGGTGTAGTAAATGTAAAAGTTTCAATTTAGAATCAGGAGAACATCGTATGTTAGAGAAAGTTCCACCGCATAACGACGATGCGGAAAAATCGGTTCTCGGAGCTGCCATGCTCAGTAAAGATGCTCTGTTTGATATATTGGAAACTGTAAAGGCGGAGGACTTTTACAGTGAGATACATAAAGAGATTTTTACGGCAATATCTGAATTATGCAAAAAAAATGAGCCGGTAGATGCCCTGACGGTTGCAGAAGAACTGAAAAAAAGGAAGGCACTGGAAATGGTAGGCGGAAGAGCATATGTGACTTCTCTTCCAAGCGGTGTGCCTGCCACATCAAATGCCGTGCAGTACGCTAAGATTGTTGCTGAAAAGGCAGTATTGCGAAGCCTTATAAAAACTGCAGGCGATATCATAGATGAGAGTTATCAGGAAAAGACGGAGGCTGAAACCGTCCTTGATCATGCTGAAAGAGGAATCTTCGAGATTGCGCAGAAGAAACAGAGCAAGGATTATTCTCCTTTGCAGGATGTCCTGCTTTCAAACATGGAGATGATTGATGAAATCTCAAGGATGGAAGGAAACATCACGGGCATCCCTACGGGCTTTGTGGACTTAGATGCAAAGACTGCGGGATTTCAGCGCTCAAACCTGATTATACTTGCGGCAAGACCTGCCATGGGAAAAACAGCCTTTGCGTTAAATGTGGCATTGCAGTCTGCAATAAAGGGAAATGCCAGCGTTTTGATTTTCAGTCTGGAAATGAGCAAGGAAGAATTGGGACAAAGACTTCTCTCCATGGAATCAAGGATTGAGATGCAGAAGCTTAAAACCGGACAGCTTGAGAGAAAAGACTGGGAAGATATAAACATCGGACTGGACACCCTTTCAAAGGCAAATATATTCATTGATGATACTCCGGGAATCAGTATCATGGAAATGAAGAACAAGTGCAGAAGACTGAAGGCTGAGAAGGGTCTTGATATGATTATCGTTGACTATTTGCAGCTTATGAACTATGAAGGAAGAAATGAAAGCCGTCAGCAGGAAATTTCGGCATTATCGAGAATGCTTAAGCTTCTCGCAAGAGAAATGGATTGTCCGGTTATACTTCTTTCACAGCTTTCCCGTGCGCCTGAACAGAGAATGGACCACAGACCGATTTTGTCTGACTTAAGAGAATCAGGCTCAATAGAGCAGGATGCGGATATTGTGTTGTTTTTATACAGGGATGATTATTACAACCCGGAAACTGAAAAACCGGGAGTATGTGAGGTTATCATTGCAAAGCAGCGAAGCGGTCCTACGGGAACTGTTGAGCTGACATGGTTAGGAAAGTACACGAGATTTGTGAATAAAAACAATTTAGGTTAATATAGAAAAGTGAGAAGGTACGGATGCAGAGTAATTTTATAAAAAAGAAAGCAAACGAGCTATACCTTTTGGATACAAGTGTTGAAAATATATTTATAAGTGAATATATGGCAGGCGCTCCTGCTGAATATGTGAAGATTTATCTTTTTGCGCTTATGTATGCAAATGCAGGATATTATATGGATAATGAAAGCATAGCGAAGCAGCTTGCTTTGGAAGAAGAAGATGTCCTCAAAGCCTGGACATATTGGGAGTCTATGGGTGTTGTCATAAAGCATTTTGAGGACCCGAAGGATAAGTTCCACTATTGTGTGGAATTTGTCAATCTTAAAGAGCAGCTTTACTGTCCACAGCATAAGCGCAGCAAAAAAGAAAAAGCTTCAGCTGCTGAGGATAAGCTGGTGGATGTACAGGTAAAGGAGCTTTTTGAAAATATAGAAAAGATAAAAGGGAAGCTTTTGTCCGGCAAGGAGCCTGTAACTGTGCTGTCATGGCTGGAAGAGCTTGAAGCTTCACCGGAACTTATATTGTATGCGTATTCCTACTGTAAAAATATGAGAAAAAAGGACTCCGTAAATTATGTAGGGGCAGTTCTCAAGGAATGGATTGCAAAGGACCTGCGCAATAAAGAAGACGTTGAAAAATATCTGCAGGAGGTTGACAGCAGACACTATCAATACAAAAGGGTTATGCAGGCGCTTGGTTTTAACAGAAATGCTACCGAGCAGGAAAAGCTGATAATGGACAGGTGGTTTCAGGATATGGGATGCACGCTTGAAAAGGTGCTTGAGGCATGTGCGAAAACAAGCGGTATTTCAAATCCAAACATCAATTACGTAAATAAAATATTGGAAAACTGGAATGAAGAAAGCAGACAAAGCGGCAGGGAAAGCTCTGCCCAGACTGCAGGAAGCGGCAGAACCGTAAGTGCGGCAGTTGTATTCCGTTATTATGATATGCTTCGTGAAAAGGCGGAGAATGAGGCGGCAGAGCATAGGGAGGAAATCTATGAGAAGCTTCCTGAGATAAAACGGATTGATGAAGAAATGAGGAGCCTTGGCATTAGATTGTCCAGGATAATGGTTTCGGGCGCACCGAATGCAAAAGAGCAGCTGAAAAATTTCAGGCTGAAAATAGATGCACTTGCAGAGGAAAAGGCATTTAAGCTTACTGAAAACAATTTCCCTGTGGACTATATGGAGGTCAGCTATAAATGCAGTAAATGTAAAGATACAGGAAGAAATGATATGGGGGAACGCTGCAGCTGTTTCAATGAAAGGCTCAGCGAAGCGGAATTATGGCAAAATTCTTCAAAGAAGATTTAGATAAAAAAGAAAACAGAAATAAACCGGGAAGCCTTATTCAGGATCTTGAAAATCTCGGAAATGAAAAAAACGGCGATGATTTTTTAAAGGGCTTTCCCAAAACACCTGCGGAGATAAGAGCAGAGGAAGATTTAAAAAGAAAAAAAGAGGAAGCGGCAGCGAGATCGAAAGCCCTTCAGGAGCAGATTGATGCAGAAGAAAATGAAAAAGCTTGTCAGGAGGCTTTTTCAGAGGCATCAAAACAGGCTGCTGTTACAAACGAAAAAGTTGAAGCTGTTGAAAGCAGAGAGGTTAAGACAGCGGCAGAGAAAAGAGAAACTCGCATTTCACGAATCTTTGACAGCTTTCTGGATGGCTTTGCCAAAATACATGGCGGCATAGGCTCCTTTTTCCTTGCCTTTGGAGGGATGGGGGAAAGCCTTTTTGAAAGCATGAAGGAAGAACTGAAGGCTTCCTGCACAAGTGTAAGCATGGGATGTGCGTGGCTTAAAAAGAGCCTGACATATAAAATGGATACATACTATGCGGAAAATCCCGATAAGAAATGGGAAAGACATCAGAAAAACCGAAGGCTGATGAGACGGTTTATTACTGCGAAAAACAATTTCATTGAACGGGAAAAAGAAGCGGCAAAGAAAATGGTCCGTTTTATAAACCGCATGGATGATAAAAATGATGAAATTGCAGATAAGACAAACATAATAGTTAAAAAGGGCAACAGAAAATTCAATTTTGCAAGAGAATGGGCAGAAATAAATAAAAAAAGGCTGCTTTTCATATTTGCTTCAGCGGTGGTTGTTGCAATATTCTGTGTATCGGTATTTAACTATTGTACAGCGTATGAATATGCGTACAACGGAAGAACTCTGGGCATGGTAAAAAAGCAGGAGGATGTACTTAGAATTGTGGACATTCTCAGTGAACAGCTTTCAAAGGAACACAATGCCGAAATTTCTATTGACAGGGATGAGGACATTACTTTTAAAAGAGTGTTTGCTGTAAATAAAAATATAGATGATACCGAACAGGTGCTGAAAAGACTGACATATATGCGTAATATGAATGCGAAGGGCTATGCAATATATGTCGGCGACACAAGAGCAGCTATAGTGGACAGCAAGGAAACTGCAAAAAGTATTCTGGAAGCGGTCAAAAGTGTCTATATTACGGATTCGGAAAATGTTAATTATGAAAAGGTCAGCATAAAAGAGGATGTAAAGATAAAACAGGTTGAAACAAAGCTTGGCCGTCTGCAGAACATAGATGATGTTATGCAGAAGCTTTTGACAGGTGCTGTTTACAAGCAGGTTCATACTGTTGCGGCGGGCGAGACTTTTTCAGGTATAGCCAAGGCATATGGACTGACTATAAGTGAGCTGAGAGAGGCAAATCCGGCGGTAACTCCGGAAAAACTCAGCATTGGACAGGAGCTTATTCTGACAAAGCCTGCACCGATGGTTACAGTTGAAACTGTTGAAGTTGCAACATATATTGCACCGATACCGCATGAAACGGAATATCAGGACTCAGCATCCCTTTATAAGGGTGAAACAAGTACAAAGGTTAAAGGTGTTGACGGTGAGAAGGAAGTAACTGCAAGAATCGTAAGGGAAAACGGTGTGCAGGTGGCATCTACTGAGCTTGCGGCAACTGTTCTTTCAGAGCCTACGACAGAAGTTGTAATCAGGGGAACAAAACCTGTTCCTCCAAAGCAGGGAACAGGAAAGCTTATTTATCCTGTTTCGGGTTACAGACTGACATCAAAGTTCGGACCAAGATGGGGAAGAATGCATTCGGGTATTGATATGGCATGCTCAACAGGAACAAGGATAAGTGCGGCTGACGGAGGAACAGTAATCTTTGCAGGCTACAGCGGTTCTTACGGATATGTGGTTAAGATTAACCACGGCGGAAATATGGTTACAGTATACGCACACTGCAGTAAGCTTTTTGTAAAGAAAGGCGACAGAGTTTTCCAGGGACAGCATATCGCAAATGTAGGAAGCACAGGAAGAAGTACGGGACCTCACCTTCACTTTGAGGTTCAGATAAACGGAACAGCTAAGAATCCGTTTAATTATCTTCCATAACTTTGACGGGATAATGTCCGGAAATAAAATTTAATATTTAAATAAATTAACGGAGATATTCCATGTACTAAAGAGATATGGAACATCTCCGTTTTTTCGGTTGAACTTGAGGTCTTGCACAGCAATTCTTATAAATACTGGTATTTGTTTCTGAATTTATACAGGAAAATCACGCTTGTAAGCATAGCCACTCCTTCAGCAACAGGGGCAGAAATCCATGCACCTGTCACGCCAATAATGAAAGGCAGGATAATGAGACCTGCTGCAAGGAACAGAAAGGTTCTGAAAAACGAAATAATTGCTGAAACCAAACCGTTTGAAAAGGCTGTAAACATGGCAGAAGAAAAAATACTTATCCCTGTAAAGAGGAAACCGAAGCAATAAATCTTAAAGCCTGTTACAGCGAGCTCATGTACATGCGTTCCCGGTTCTGCAAAAAGCCCTGCCAAAAAAGAAGCACCGGTTAGTGCAAAAGTAAAAGTAGCCATAGAAACAGTTAAAACGAAACTTATAGAATATTTGAATAGTTTTTTTAACTGCCGTATATTCTGACTGCCATAGTTATAGCTTATGATAGGGGCAACTCCCATGGCAAAGCCTAAGAATACAGCCTTCATCAGAAAATCGAGATAAAGAATGATAGATATTGCGGCAACACCGTCGGAACCGATTAAACGCATCATAACAATATTGTATAAACAAGCGATTATTGCATTTGACATTTCTGTAACCATCTCCGAGGCACCGTTTGTACAGCTTTTCAATATGACTTTTGGATGAATGTGCGGTTTAACCAGGCATAATGTTCCCTTTCGATTAAATATAAACATAAGAAAACCCACACCTGACGGGATAAGTATACCCATCCCCGTTGCAAGACCGGCACCTTTTACTCCAAGATCCAACAGCGCAATAAAAACATAGTCTAAAATCATGTTGGTGATGCCTGCCATAATTGTCAGAACAAGACCTAGCTTAGGGTTTCCTGCCGTTACAAAGAGATATTGAAAAGCCATTTGCAATATAGTAGGGATTGTAAATGGCAGAATCATATAGCTGTAGTCAAGGCAGCCTTGTATAAGATTGTCATCAGCACCTAAAAGTCTCATAAGGTTTTCCATAAAGAGCCCGCTAAAGAGCATTATTAAAAGACCTACAAATATGCCGAAGTATAAAATAAGACTGAAATTTTCCTTTGCCTCACGATGAGAACCTTCACCCATCTTTTTAGCAATAATGGCACTTCCTCCTGAGCCGAGCATTACCCCGATAGCTATAATAACATTGAAGAAGGGATACGCAATGTTAACAGATGATAAAGCATCTGTGCCGACAAAATGTGAAACAAAAAGACCGTCTACTAGCGTATACATAGCGGTAAATATCATCATTGTTATAGTAGGTATAGCAAATTTTATTAAACCGGGAAATGTAAATTCCCTTTGTAATGAATTGTTCATAATATCAAAATTTCTCCTCAAAAAGTATACAACTACATGTTAAACTATATAGCAACCATATAGTCAAGACAAATTTAAAACTATTTATTTAAATTTACACGGATAAATTTCTAAAACTATGGTTAATTGTGGAATTTACGGGCATATATAAATAAATGTAAAAGAAAATTTATATAGGGCAGAAAGGTCATGGACACCTGCCTCTGAAAGGAGACATATATGGAACTTAAAGGAACAAAGACTGAAAAAAATTTAATGCTTGCTTTTGCAGGAGAATCGGAAGCGAGAAACAAATATACTTTTTATGCTTCAAAGGCAAAGAAGGAAGGGTATGAGCAGATTGCAGCATTATTCCTGAAGACTGCGGAAAACGAAAAGGAGCATGCAAAGCTCTGGTTTAAGGCACTTAACGGAATCGGAGATACGGCACAGAACCTTAAAGCGGCTGCAGAGGGTGAAAATTATGAATGGACAGATATGTATGAACAGTTTGCAAGAGAGGCTGAAGAAGAGGGCTTTACCGACCTTGCCCAGCAGTTCAGAGGGGTAGCGGCAATCGAAAAGCATCACGAAGAAAGGTACAGAGCACTTTTGAACAACATTGAAAGCAATACTGTATTTGAGAAGCCTGCGGAAATCGTCTGGGAATGCAGAAACTGCGGACATCTGCACAAGGGAACCGAAGCACCGGGAGTATGTCCTGTATGCAACCATCCACAGAGCTACTTTGAAGAAAGTGAAAAAAATTACTAAAATAAAAATAAGAAAAATAAGGACATGGGGCGGTTTAACCGCCCCTGTTTTTATGGTAAAATAAAAAATAAGAAAATTCTAAAATAGAGGATTGTGCGGTTAGCCCCGCAGATTGGAGGAGAAAATGTTCGGACATGAAAAGGTATCGTTTTTACATCTGCCAACACCTGTAGAGAAGCTTGAAAATTTATCAGGAGATCTGGGCATTGAACTATATATAAAAAGAGACGATTTAACAGGTCTCGGTGCGGGAGGCAATAAGCTCAGAAAGCTTGAATATTTTCTGAAGGACGCAAAGGATAAAGGCTGTACAGCACTTGTTACGGTAGGAGGAGCACAGACAAACCATGGAAGACTTACAGCTGCGGTTGCTGCAAAATACGGCATGAAATGCACCATAGTTTCGGAAGACGACTATCCCGGAGAGATTTCGGCAAATATTCTTCTGGACAGAATGATGGGAGCTGAAGTTGTCTTGCACAAAGGCGGTGACGGACCTTTGAAGGAAACCTCTGAAAAAGTGATGAAGAGATATGAGGAACAGGGTGAAAAGCCGTATTACATACCTATGGGAGGTTCAAATTCACTGGGCGCACTCGGATACTATGAGTGTGCACAGGAAATCCTTAAGCAGATGCCGGAGGGAAGGGTTGTTGTTACTGTGGGAAGCATGGGTACATACATGGGACTTTTCTGCGGCCTGCATGATACGGCTGTAAAGCTCACGGGAGTAATGATTGCTCCGTTTTATGATGATCCGCAGCAGTATGCCCTTGATTATTTTGAAAAGATAAAAGCAGACTGGGGGCTTGATTATGATGTTAAGAAGGAAGATTTTGATATAAAGACGGAATTTACGGGAGGAGGGTATAACAATCCGCTGCCGGAGGTAAGAGAGGCTATGTATGAAATGGCGCGAAGAGAGGCTATTATTATAGACCCTTGCTATACAGGCAAAACCTATGCTGCCTTAAAGAAAATGGTTGCAAACGGAACTATCGCAAAGGGAGAAAAGGTGCTGTTCATACATACAGGAGGAATGCCCGGAATTAATACTCCGCACCACAGGAAAGCCATGGAAAAAGAACTGTTTGACGGTATCACCATTGTAGAGTAATTTGCCCGAAAGCGTTTTTTTTGATATAATACTAAGAACTGCACAAACTAACAAACAGGAGGTCTTATACATGGACTCTAAAAAGATATTGATTATCGAAGATGAAAAAGCGATTTCAGATATTATAAAATTCAACTTAAAAAAAGAAGGCTTTGAAGTTGACACTGCCTATGACGGAAAGGAAGGGCTGGGAAAGGCCTTAAATGAAAACCCTGATTTAATTTTGCTTGATGTGATGCTGCCTTCCATGGACGGCTTCCAGGTATGCAAAAATGTAAGGGAAAGCAGCATGGTACCCATTATCATGCTGACTGCAAAGGAAGAAGAGGTTGACAAGGTTCTTGGTCTTGAGCTGGGAGCTGACGACTATATCACAAAGCCTTTCGGCATGAGGGAGCTTATTGCGAGAATAAAGGCTAACCTGAGAAGGACCGATATCATGGCTTCTGCTGAAAACACTGAGCCTTCGGATATTCAGAAGTTCGGAAATCTTGAGATAGACATGAACCGTTATGAAGTCCGCAAGGACAACAAGGACTTAGAGCTTTCGGTAAGGGAATTTGAACTTTTAAAATATCTCGCAGAGAGAGAAAACAAGGTGTTTTCCAGAGAGCAGCTTCTGGAAGAAGTCTGGGGCTATGAATATTACGGCGATATAAGAACCGTAGATGTAACGATAAGAAGGCTGAGGGAAAAGCTGGAGGATGATTCCAGCAATCCTTCATATATAATGACTAAAAGGGGCATAGGCTATTACTTCAGGAGACCATAGGATATGAAAATAAGCGAATTCGGCCGAAGCATGAGATGGAAACTGGTCCTTATATACTGTCTGCTGGTTTTTATCGCTACGGTTATTATAGGAGTTCTGATAGTAAACAAGCTTGAGGATTACTATATAAACTCAACAAAGGTGAATCTTATAAATACAGTTCAGGAGGGTACACTTATAACCTCTCTTAACTCGTATGAAAACCTCAGGGATTATCAGGAAGAAATACAGGCGAATATTGAGGCGTGGAGCAGAACCATACAGGAAGAAATATTTGTTATTGATGATAAATTCATGATAATAGCATCAAACAATGCAAATCATGGAATAAGTGCGTTTGAGCTGCTTGAGCCTGACCTTATATACAATGCGCTTTTTAACGGAGAGGTATCACAGTCGTACAGCAAAATCTCAAATCAGAGCAGTGCCATACCTGTTATGAATATGGCGTTTCCTCTGGGAGAGGGAGACAATATTTCCGGGGTTATTTATATCCGTGCCGATATGACAAATGTAAACGATACCATAAACCAGTCAAAGCAGATATTTATACAGGCGATGATTGTCGGTCTGGCGATTACGGTTATACTGGGAACCTTTATAGCCAAAAGCATTACCACACCGATTAATGATGTGACGGAAAAAGCGGAAAAAATGGCACAGGGAGACTTTTCCCAGGAGGTTACGGTAAAGGCTGAGGATGAAATCGGAAGGCTTGCATATATGTTTAACCTGCTGCGTACACAGCTTGATGCAACTCTTTCGGAGATGTCAGGTGAAAAAAACAAGCTGGAAACAATCCTGAAAAATATGACGGACGGCCTGATTGCGGTAAATCTTGACGGACAGATTATACATGCGAATCCTGCTGCCATGAGGATTCTGAAAGTAACACCTGAAGAAATCGAAAGCAGGACTTATGACAGCATTATTGCAGAACTGAATGAAGGACTTACTCTGGAGCATCTTATAGAGAAGTTCAGAGAAAGGGAATTTTCAGATGTATTCGAAAAAGGCGGCTTTACCTATGCAATGAGGTGTGACTGGTATAAGGACGAAGGCGGAAGTAATATAGGCATCATTATGCTGCTTCAGGACATTACCCAGAAGCAGAAGCTTGAAAATATGCAGATGGACTTTGTTGCAAATGTATCGCATGAGCTGAAAACACCTTTGACAACAATCAAGAGCTATACGGAGACTCTTCTTGACGGATATGTTGATGACCCGGAAACGGTGCATGAATTTTTAAGCATTGTGGATAACGAGGCGGACCGAATGAACCGTCTGGTAAAAGACCTGCTTCAGCTTTCACGGCTTGACAACAACAGGGAAATCCTGCAGACAAAGCAGGGCAACATCATACCTTTGCTGAAATCGGCAGTTAAAAAAGTCGAGCTTACCGCAGCGGGAAAGGACCAGCATCTGAACTGCATCTTCAGCGAGGATGAGGTCATTAACGTGGATATGGATAAAGACAGGATAGAGCAGGTGCTGCTGAACATTATCAGTAATGCCATAAAGTACACCCATGAAGGCGGACGAATAGACATAGACGGCATGAAGCTGGACGGAAATGCAGTTATAACCGTTGCGGATAACGGTATAGGCATACCTGAAAGTGAGCAAAGCCGTGTGTTTGAACGCTTCTTCCGTGTTGACAAGGCGCGTTCAAGGGCCATGGGCGGTACAGGTCTGGGGCTTGCCATATCAAAGCAGATAGTTGAAAGTCATAAAGGCACCATCAGTCTTGAAAGTAAGGATGGAAAGGGCACCAAGGTGACAGTTACCCTGCCGCTTTCGGTTAAACGGGGCATAAGCAACATAGAATAATAATCAGAGCTTATAAACTTATAAATATGAAATAGTACCTTATCCGGGTACTATTTTTTTTGGTTGTGAATATGATGGAAATACAGGAGGGATGCTGTATGGAAAATCATGTTGTAAATATAGATAACAGAGAAAGGATGACGGTAACGGAGGTTGCTGATGTTGACAGCTTCAATGAAGAAACTGTCATGATAATGCTCAAAAACGGTGGCATGGTTATAAAGGGTGAAAAGCTGCATATACAGAAGCTTGATCTGGGAGAAGGAAAGGTAATCGTTACGGGCTTTATAAATTCGGTAGCATATACGGTAAAAAAAGAAAAGAATGAGAAGAGTATATGGAAGAGGATTTTTGAGTAATGATTGTATCTTCAGGTTCAGCTGTAGTGAAAGCCGCAAAAGAGAGTATAGTCATAACGGAGCTCATAAGGGGGCAGGCTCTGGAATTTACCGTTATGCTTGGCTGCGGCATGATTGTAGCCATTCTTTACGGCTTTTATAAACGGTATATAGGAGCTTTTGTTAAAAATGTGGTTTTAAATTTCCTGTCCGAAGTTATTTTCTGGATTTTTGCGGCAGTGGTTACGTGTGATTTTTTGTACTTCTGTTCTTTGGGGGCATTGAAAATTCACATAATGGTCGCATTTATATGCGGTGTTTTCTTGTGGAGAAATTTTTTTTGTGATAAAATGAAAAATGGGTGATTAGGTATGTTCAAACGAAAGAGAAGAAGCCGGGAATTTAAAAACTCGGACAAAGTTATAGACATAGAGCAGGCAAGAGCGGAAAGAAGAGACCGCAGAAAAAAAGCCCTTGAAAAGAAGCAAGGGAAAAAGCATACGGTACAGGAGGTATCGGAAAGAAAAAGCAGCCAGAAAAACAGAAGACGACTGGTTTATGGAGGAGTTGTTCTGTGTATCGCGGCCATTATAGGAGTATCGATTTTTAAGGTATATTCGTTAAAACAGGAATACAGTGATATAATTAAGGAAAATCAGGCACTCCAGCAGGAAAAAGAAGATCTGCGGGAGGAGCTTGGAAACGTAAACAATCCGGAATATGTAGAGGAGCAGGCAAGAGAGCAGCTTAAGATGGTAAAACTGGGTGAAGTTATGTATATACTTCCTCAGAGCGATGATGAGAAGACTGTAGTAAGTACTGAGGGAAGTATGAATCTGCTTCCGGCAGGAGATGAGGCTGACTAAATTGAGAAAGGAAAACAAATGGAAAGTATTGCGGAAGTTATCGTGGTAGAAGGACGAGATGACCAGGCGGCGGTAAAAAGGGCCATAGACACTGAAACTATTGCCACACATGGGTTTGGCATAGCAAAGGAAACCTGGGAGCTTATAGAAAAGGCATATAATACCAGAGGGATTATTATATTTACGGATCCTGACTTTGCCGGGGAGGAAATAAGAAAAAGAATAAAAGAAAGATTTCCCGAAGCAAAGGAAGCCTTTCTTGCAAGAAAGGATGCAATAAAGGGTGATGATATAGGCATAGAAAACGCAAAACCGGAGGCTATTCTGGAGGCTCTGGAGAAGGCACAGTGCACAATGAAGGTCATAGAAAAAGAATTTTCAATGGCGGATTTGAGAAAATACGGATTGTCCGGAGCGGAGGGCTCATCTGCAAAGAGGGCTGAGCTGGGCAAGATACTGGGAATCGGGTACGGAAATGCGGCGGCATTTTTAAACAAGCTTAACCAGTACGGTATAAAAAGAGAGCAAGTTGAAGAGAAAGCGGGAAAACTTTAATGAAATTATATGCACCATCTACAATAAGAAGTATAAAAGACAAATACGGCTTTAAGCTTTCAAAGAGTCTGGGACAGAACTTTTTAACGGACAAGCATATCATTGACAAAATTATAGAGGATTCTTTTATCGGTGAGCAGGACCTGGTTATTGAAATAGGCCCCGGCATTGGTGTCCTTACGCATGAGGCCGCTGAAGCGGCAGGGAAGGTTATTGCTGTGGAGATAGATAAAAATCTTATTCCTATATTGCAGGAAACCTTAAAGGAACATGACAATGTTGAAATCATCAACAGAGATATATTAAAAACGGATTTAAATGAAGTTATTGACGAAAACAGCCTTATAAACGGAAAGGAGCGAACCGGTGTAAAAATTATCGGGAATCTGCCTTATTACATTACCACGCCTATCATTATGAAGATTTTAGAGGACGGGGTAAGGGCTGACAGCATCACTATCATGATGCAGAAGGAAGTGGCTGACAGAATAAAAGCTGAAGCCGGAACTAAAGCCTACGGAGCATTGTCAGTGGCTGTGCAGTATTATTGTACCGTTGCACATGTGGTAAATGCGCCTAAGGAAGTTTTCGTACCGAATCCGAAAGTGGATTCTACTGTTATACGTCTCGATATACGAAAGGAAAAACCTGTAACGCTGAAGGATGAAAAACTGTTTTTCCAGTGCATAAAAGCCGGTTTTGGACAGAGAAGAAAAACTATGTCAAATTCGCTGACAGGAGTAAACGGCATGTCAAAGGCAGATGTCGGGGAAGTTTTAAATCTGATAGGAATCGACCCCGGAAGGCGTGCGGAAACGATGAATATAGAAGAGTTTGCCATGCTTGCAAATGCTGTGTATGAAAAAACGAAGTGATAAACAAAACAAAGGGTAAAAAGGAAAAGGATTAAATTTACAGAGGAAAAGAAGATGGAGAAATTTAAGAGTATTTTTATAAAGTATTTTTGTAATGCAGGAGGTTTCTGTGCCGTTCTTGCGTTTATACTTAACCTTGCGGTTGAATCTATATCAAGACACTCGTTGTTTGAGGGTATTGGATTTTTTATCCATTCACCGGCAGTATTTCTGTATAATGTTCTGATTATTTTTGCAACCTTGTCTGTGGCTTTTCTGGTAAAAAGAAGAGTGTTCGTATATGTGGTGGTTTCACTGCTCTGGATGGCACTGGGCATTACCAACGGGGTTATACTGAGCAACAGAATGACGCCGTTTACAACAAAGGATATTGCGGTGCTTGACGGCGGAGTCGATATCATAGCAAACTATCTTAATACTACTGAGATAATAATGCTTGTGGCGGCTATTATTGTAGGGCTGGTTCTTTTGGGTCTTTTGTTCTGGTTCGGTCCAAAGAGAAAAAAACCTATGAACTATAAGAAGAGCATTGCTGCTTTTCTGGCTGTGTGTATTTCTCTTTTTGGTGCAACAGAGCTTGCCGTCCAGACAAAGGTTGTTGAAACCTTCTTCGGAAATCTACAGTATGCATACCGTGACTACGGTGTTCCGTACTGTTTCATTAATACATGGTTAAATACAGGGATAAGACAGCCTGTAAACTATTCTAAGGATGCGGTTCTGAATATTTTTGAGCAGCAGGAGCTTGGAGAAAACAATTATGCCGAGCCTGAAGTTTTAGATGACGGAAAAAAACATACTAACGTAATTTTTCTGCAAATGGAATCTTTTATAGACCCGACTATGGTGAAGGGTTATTCCTTCTCACAGGACCCTATACCTACCTTCAGGAAGCTTCTCGGAGAATATTCCTCAGGATATCTTACAGTACCAGCTGTCGGTGCAGGTACTGCAAATACAGAGTTTGAAATGCTGACAGGCATGAGCGTCAAGTTCTTCGGTCCGGGCGAATACCCATACAAGTCTATACTGAAGGAAGAAACCTGTGAAAGCGTTCCGTACCTTTTAAAGAGTGTGGGCTATTCAGCACATGCCATTCACAATCACAGAGGAGCGTTTTACGGAAGGAATAAAGTTTTCAAGAATCTGGGCTTTGATACATTTACATGCCTCGAGTATATGAACAATGTTGTAAAAACGCCTAAAAACTGGGCAAAAGACAGCATCCTCACAGAACAGATATTTGATGCTCTGAACTCTACGGAGGAAGAAGATTTTATTTACACCTGCTCAGTACAAGGACATGGGCAGTATCCTACGGAACAGGTGCTTGAAAATCCTGAAATAGTAGTTACAGAAGCACCGTCTGAGGAGCTTAAATGGCAGTATGAATACTATGTAAATCAGATTTATGAAATGGACAAGTTCCTTGCGGAGCTTATAGAAAAGCTGGAAGCTTATGATGAAGATGTAATTATGGTAATATACGGCGATCATCTGCCTGCTCTGGAAATGACGGAAGCTGATATGAGAACAGGCTCACTGTTCAACACACAGTATGTAATCTGGAACAACTTTAAAAAGCCTCTGAAGAAAATAGATGAAGACTTATGCTCATATCAGGTTGCTGCCGAAATTTTTGACAGAATAGGCTTTGATATGGGTGTTATGATTAAGTATCATCAGAACCATAAAGACAGCCAGACATATAAGCAGGATATGAAGATGCTTGAGTACGATATGCTTTACGGAAACCGTTATGTATTTAATGAGAAAAATCCGTATGAGCCTACAAAGCTTCAAATGGGAGTAAAGCCTATCAAGGTAACTGAGGTTGTAAAAATCGGTGAAAGATTGTACATCAAGGGTGAGAACTTTACGGAATACAGTAAGATTTCTCTTGACGGAGAAATACTGAAAACCATATTCTTGGGACCTTCGATACTGGGTCTTCAGGAAGAAGTGGAACTTGATTCTGCCGACAGGATGAAAGTAAGCCAGGTTGAAAAGCAGAATGAAATATTAAGTACAACCGAATAAGCTGCCCGGAGGTGATATTATGGCAAGAATAGAAACAGGAAGACTTCTGCTCCGCCCGCTTGCCAAAAGCGATGCGGAAGAGTTTTATGAATATGCGAAGAGCGACAATGTAGGACCTCATGCGGGGTGGAAGCCTCATGAAAGCGTTGAGGAAACAGAAAAAATTATCGAAGAAATATTTCTGCCAAATGAAAGCTTTGCCATCATCCATAAGGAAACAGGCAGGCTGATAGGCGTGATTGCTCTTGAACCTGATAAAAGAAGACCTGATATCCCCAGCAGGGAAATCGGATATTCCCTCAGCGAAGAGTTTTGGGGCTGCGGTTATATGACAGAAGCCGCAAAAGCGGTCATAAAATATGGTTTTGAAGAGCTGGGACTCGAAGTAATAGCCATATGCACGAGCCTTGTAAATGAAAGATCGGCAAGAGTGATTGAAAAATGCGGCTTTAAATTTGAAGGCGTTACAAGGCGATGCTATAAAATTTACGATGGAACAGCAAGAGACTCAAGAGTTTATTCTATGCTGAAAGAAGAGTGGGAAAACCAAAGGTAATATCATGCTTCCAAAAATAAAAGGACTGGTGAAAATAAACGATACGGGCAGGGTGAGAAGAATTCTTTCAAAGGCCGGCCTGCCCTGGAAAGAGTTTGCAGCGGCATTTCCGTCTGAGGAAAGGAGAAAAGCTGTTGCGGCAGCAGTGCTGGAAGAAGAGCTTCCTTTTGCTGTAAAATTCGGAGGGGCCTACAGTCTTGACCGTTTCGGAGGGGAAATCATAGTTGTTATTTCCTCAGGATACAGAAATTCAGCTTTTCTCAGAAGGATTTTTAAAGAGGGGATATTCAGGTGGTTTAAAAATCCCGAAAGAGAGCTTTCAAAAGAAGAGAAAGACAAAAAATCCCGTATTTCAGCTGAAATGTCGAAAATGGAGGCAGAACTGACTTTTCCTGAAAAATATCTTTATATAAGCTTTATGGGAGTGAGGCAGGAAACGAAGAAAAAAGAAAAAAGCTCTGCAATGCTTGACTGTGTTATTGCGTACAGCAGACAGAAGGGGCTGCCTCTGGCGGTATGCGTAACAGATACAGCGGAGGTTTCTTTTTTTCAGGAAAAGGGGTTTAAAGTAATGGGCATTACCAGTTCAAAAGAATTCGAATTTATTAAGGTCTATTTAATACTACAGTAAAGGACAGACGGCAAGGAGTTCATTATGATGCATATGTTTCTTTTATGCGGCTGTATAAGCCTGATAGGAGTATGCTTTTATGCAGCTTCCAAATCGGGCGGTTCTAATAGAAAAAGTGCCGTTAATGACAAAAGAATACCGGAAGAGATACAAAAGGCGTTTAAATCCTATATTACAGAGATAATGGCGGAGAAAGGCATACTGCTGAAAACAGCAAGGATTACTGCCATGCATAAAATTGAGGAGATTCCGCATCAGAACGGCTGCTTTGTCTATGCACTGCTGGATCTCCTGCTTGAACCCGCTATTGAAAACACGGAAGAGGAAGGAGAAACACAGGGTCTTATTCTGAACACCAGAGAACTTTTAAGCAAGGCAGGCATAAAGGACGATATTATTGTGCTTTATTTCCGTGAAGAAAATGGAGAAGAGCCGGAATGCTATGAAATTTCTTTTATACCGGGTCAGCGGGCAAAAATGCAGGGGTATAAGGCTTATGTCGAGAAAAGATATAAGGATGCGGCAGAAAGATGGCCTATGCCCGGATATGAGGTAAAAATAAACGGCTGTGAAGTGGCACTCTGGGATAACCTTGCGGAAAAGGAACTGTTTGATATACCAAAAACAAGAACTAAGGCAAAAGAAGAATTCGCATATTACGCACAGTATGTAGATGTATATGAGGATGATGATATTGAAATAAAGACGTGGATACAGTTTGAAAGAAAGAAGGAGCTGGTTTTCAGTATCCGCTGCAAAACATATAAGGCTGAAACTCCTGCGGGAATCAGAGTGGGAAGCACAGTTGAGCATATAAAAGAAGCTTACGGTAATGACATAGCGTATCTTGATGATTTTCAGGGCGAAGGCCCTGCATACGGTTATATCCCGAATGATGATACAAACAGGTATATTGCCTTTAAGGCTGAAAATGAAATTATTACTGAAATCCTTATTACAGACGGCTTTGACGGCAGGATATTTATCCCGAAGGACGGCTATGTAGATCAGGATATTCCTTGGATAGAGGTAGACTATTCGGAAAAGCTGACGGAAAAGTTTGGCAGAGAGCTTTATCTTGGACAGCATAAAATGGAAGCGGATGTAAGGCAGGTATTCAATACTTTTGTCATGAACAACTTTGAACCGGGCTCAGTTCTGGAAAAAGGCTTATGGAAGGAGTATGAAGGCGGCCGGGAATGTAAATATTATCTGATTTGCAGGGGTTCGCAGGAAGGTGAGAAGATTTTTGCGGAAATAAGAATGAAGAAAATCAGCATAGAGACATTTACAAGTGCGACTGATATTTGGGTTGTATCACATTACAGAAAACAGGAAAGAAGGGGCTAGACATGAAAGAAACGCTTATATTAATACTTTGCATTATATTTATTGTAATTGTATTTTTAAGCTTAAGAACAAGGACACCGATTGAGAAAAAAACGTTGCCCGAAGGGTTGGAGGAACGCTTTAAGGAATACTGCGAACTGATTCTGGCTAAGCTGAACCTGAAGCTGAAGGAAGTAGAGCTGAAAAGATTCAAGCTGCTTATAGAAGTCCCTTTTGACGACGGACAGTTTGAGTTTTACAGCTTTGATTACCGTATAGAGCCTGAAAAGGCAGTAACGAACTCGAAGGGTGTTGTGCTTAACTCAACGGAGCTTATGGCACAGGCAGGCATGAAAGGAACTCCTATACTTCTGTTTTTCAGAAAGGACAGCGAAGTCTTTGAGGTATCTTTTGTGGAAGACAGGGAGCTGGCATATAAAGGATATAAGGGATATATAAGTGAACGTTATGCGAACTTCCATGAATGGCCTGTCGATGATGAATTTTCAATAAGAATTGACAATCAGCGGATAAGACTGTGGGATAACTTAAAAGGCGGAGCTCCTTTTGAGCAGGCGGTCCAGACAAGAGAGCATACTCAGGGAATATTTGGGGCAACCGCCGAGTATACAGATACATGGGAGGGATTGCAGCTTAAGATTTCCACATGGGTACAGTTTGAAAGAAAAAGGGAGCTTATCTATTGGATAAAAAGTACAAGCCCTGTAGCGGAAACAAACAGGGGAATCCATGTGGGAAGCAAGGTACAGGAATTAAAAACCAGGTATCCGGGAGATCTGGCATATGTGGAAGATTTTAAAGGAGCCGGAAACTGCTATGGATACATACCTGATGACGGCAGCTGCAGATATATAGCATTTTTTGCGAAGAACGGTGTCATAACGGAAATCTGGATTACGGACGGCTTTGATGAACGACCTTTTGAAGCACCGGACGGTTATGTTGACGGTGACATAGAGTGGATAGAGTTCAACAATGATGAAAAGTTCAGTGAGCGTTATGCAAGGGAAATATATATAGGACAGCATAAGGCTGACTTTGATGTTGATAAGGTATTTCAGTCGTTTATAGCAAAAGAACTGGCAGGAATAGATGTTGTTGAAACAGGAAAGATAAGTGAGGAGCCGGGCATACGCATTTATTATGCAAAGTGCCAGAGCAGGGACAAAGCCAAAAAGCTGAACCTTGAAGTAGAGTTGAAGAGGGTAAAGCTTGAAAACTCCGTTACGGGAGATGAAATCTGGGTTGTAAACAGATACAGAAGCCAGAGAAAGGAAGTTTTATAAATGGCGAAACAGGCGAAAGTAAAGACAAATGCTCTCCGCCGGCTTGATGCAGAGAAGATAGAACACAATGTCTATGAATATGATGTGTCAGACGGCCTTCTTGACGGAGTCTCAGTGGCGAAAAAAACAGGACAGGAGGTAGAAAGAGTTTTTAAAACACTTGTTACCCAGGGAAGCAGCAAAGAATATTATGTATGCGTTATACCTGTTGCCGAAGAACTGGATTTAAAGAAAGCTGCAAAGCATTTCGGCGAGAAGAAAATTGAAATGATTCCAATGAAAACACTTCTGCCCACAACAGGATATATTCATGGAGGATGTTCACCGATAGGCATGAAAAAACAGTTTAAAACAGCAATAGACAGTTCAGCAGGAACAATAGAGAAGATAATTGTAAGTGCGGGAAAGGTTGGACTACAGATGGAGCTTTCCGTAAATGACCTGCTGCGGGTGGCGAATGCTGAACTGGCGGATCTGAGTGTTGAGGCATAAAACTAATAAGGTCACATGGGGCTGTTACATTAGCAAATAAAATTTGTTAATGTAACAGCCCCATATCTGATTTTACAGCTTACAGATAAGCAATAGTTTCAATTTCTACCATAACATCCTTTGGCAGCTTGGCAACCTGTACAGCCGAGCGGGAAGGATAAGAGCCTTCCTTGAAATATTTTGCATAAACCCCGTTCATCTTTGCAAAATCGTTCATATTTTTCATAAATACAGTAGTTTTCAGAACCTTGTCAAAAGAAGAGCCGGCTTCCTCAAGGATTGCCTGAATGTTTTTAAAAACCTGTTCTGTCTGTTCCTCAATAGTTGTGCCGACGATTTCACCCGTAGCAGGGTCAAGAGGAACCTGTCCCGATGTGAAAAGAAGGTTTCCAAAGATATTTGCCTGTGAGTAAGGTCCGATAGCTGCAGGAGCTGCAGCGGTTGAAACAATTTTACGCATGATATATCCTCCTTAAATTCGTATTTTGCTTTGATGATTATTTTCTAAACTAATTATATATTTTTCATAAAAAAGGTTCAAGACGCGGGATAGTTTTATGATACAATAATACAAAACGAAAAATTACGGAACGGGGAAAGAAACATGCTTCAGAAACACATTTTTTTAATAGGCTTTATGGGGGCGGGCAAGACTGCTGTGTCAAAGAAACTGGCATCGATGACAGGCGAACCGCTTGTTGATACAGATGAAAGAATAGTTGAAGAGGCGGGCATGGAGATTTCCCGTATGTTTGACAGCTTCGGGGAAGAGTATTTCAGAAACTTTGAAACAGGTGTACTGAAAAAAATATGCGCGGAAAAACCCTGTATTGTTTCCTGCGGAGGCGGGCTGCCTATGAGGGAAGAAAACCGGAGGATTATGTCAGAGTGCGGGGATGTGGTACTTCTTACCGCGGCAGCCGAAACAGTTTATGAAAGAGTAAAGGATGATGATAAGCGTCCGATTCTGAACGGAAACATGAATGTTGAGTTTATATCTCAGCTTATGGAAAAAAGAAGCGGACATTATCATGCGGCGGCAAATATAGAGATTGAAACGGACAATAAGGATATTGAAAGCATATGTAAAGAGCTTTTGGAAAAGGCAGGGATAAGATAATGAACACTCTTAAGTGCAGAAACATAGTATTCGGTGAGGGAAAACCAAAGTTGTGCATTCCTGTTTTTGGGAGGACAGACGAAGAGATTTTCGCACAGGCAAGAACGGTATGCGGCATGTGGGAGGAAGAACGTGAGTATGATGACGAATGTGTCGGCAGACTTGCTGATGTTATAGAATGGCGTGCTGACTGGTACGACTGTGCCTGCGAACCGGAGCGTGTAAAATCGGTTCTGACAGAGCTGCGCAGTATATTGGGTGACACTGTTCTGCTTTTCACCTTCAGGACAAGGAAGGAAGGCGGAGAGGGAGACATTACGGGAAAGGAATATGAAGCTTTGAATAAAGCGGTCATAGATACAGGTATGGCTGATTTCATAGATGTGGAAGTGTTTATGGACAGGGACATTACAGCATCGCTTGTTGAATATGCACACAGCAGAGATGTGGCTGTAATAGGCTCAAACCATCATTTCCATGAAACTCCTGCGAAGGAGGAAATGGTGGACATTCTCAGGAGGATGCAGGAGCTGGACGCTGATATGCCTAAGCTTGCCGTAATGCCTGCAAGCAAGCGAGATATGCTGACACTGCTTGAGGCAACGCTGGAAATGTCGGAGGATTTTGCGGACAGACCGATTATAACTATGTCTATGGGCAAAGATGGGATGATAAGCCGTGTAGCGGGGGAAATCTTCGGGTCTGCCATGACTTTCGGCGCAGTAAAAAAAGCTTCGGCTCCGGGACAAATCGAAGCCAAAGCTTTGAGCAATCTTTTGTATGAAATTCATAAAAACATAAATGTTTAGTTTATTTTGTAAACGCTGATTTCAATTCTGAAATTATGCGTTTATTTTCTTTTTCGTAAAAATTTCCGCTACCTGTGAAAAAACCTGCGGCTGCGGTTGCCTGGGCAACAAGCATGGAAAGACCGCTTGCAAAAGGGATATCAAGGGCTATTGCCTGACGGATAAAGTTGGTGTGATAAGGGTTGTATATCACATCAAAGACTCCCTGACATTCGGTAAACATGCTCAGATCCGCAGGGCAACCCTCCGTGTTGGGATACATGCCCACAGGAGTTGAATTTATTACGATTTCAGCGTAGGCATAATCCGGCAGGTCCCTGTAATTGACTTTTGTGCAAGTATCAAGCTTCTGCGGTGAATCCGCTTTGCGTGAGGCAACTATGATTTCTTTGGCGCCTCTGTCCGAAACAGCCTTTTTTATGGTTTTGTGGGTCGCTCCGTCGCCCAGTATTACTACTGTTTTATCTGCAACAGATATGCCTGCTTCGTCCATGGCATACAGAAATCCGAGATAATCCGTATTTGTACCGCACAGTCTTCCTTTTTCGTTGAAGTAAAGAGTATTTACCGCACCTATTTCCCTTGCCAGTCCGGAAACCTCGTCACAGAAGGGTATAACTGCCTGCTTATAGGGAATGGTCACATTCAGACCTTTAAAGTCCCGTGCCTGCATGAAGGCCTCCAGCTCGTCTTTGGCAAGAGGCTTTAAATCGTAGGCATAGGCACCCAGCTTTTCGTGTATTATTTTTGAGTAGCTGTGACCGAGCTTTTCTCCTATTAAACCGTATTCCATATAAAGTCCTTTCTTTTCCGGCATTTTGTCCGAATTAGTTTTCGATGTAGTTTCCAAGGAAAACAAACAACTCAGGCTGATCTGAAAGTTCACCCAGCAGGCTGACTACATCCGAGGAAACTACGGAAGCTTCCATATCAAAGTAAAACATAAACTCGAAATCGCTTCCCGGGATAGGGCGTGATTCAAGCTTTGTAAGATTCAGACCCAGTGTTGAGAAGCGTGCAAGCATATTGTAAAGCGACATAGGACGATGAGGAAGTGAAAGCATAAGGCTTATTTTGTTTGCACCCGGATATATTTCAAGATCCTTGGAGATACAGATAAAACGTGTGTAATTGTTGTCACTTATCTGAATATCATCTCTGATGACAGAAAGACCGTAAAGTCTTGCACAGTCGGCTGAGGATATAGCCGCTATGTCGTTTCTGCCGCTGGCTGCAACAGTTTCAGCTGCAACCGCCGTATTTTCACATACGGTAATTTTTACGCCTTTCAGACTTTTGATAAAGTCGGCACACTGACCGAGAGCCTGTTCGTGTGAGACTATTTCAGTAATATCCTCAAGCTTTGTGCCGGGCTTTGCAAGCAGCTTGTGGGATATGCGGAGCTTGATACACTTGGCTATATGGAAGTTGTAATGCTTCATTAAATCATATACTTCTCCGACAGAACCGTGGGAACTGTTCTCAATAGGAAGGATGCCGTATCTGCAAAGACCTTTTGCTACTGCATTGAAGACACTTTCAAAGTTCTGGAAATACATAATGGAAGGAACTGCAAAAAGCTTCTCTGCAGCAAGCTGGGAATAAGCCCCCTCCACACCCTGGCATGCAACGGTTGCCTTGGAGGGAAACATTGCAGGTGTATTCTTCAGCGCCGCTTCAATTTTTTCTTTGATGGGACTGTCTTTGTGAATGATACGGTTCTGATGGGAACGGCTTATATCAAATATAGTGTTGTAAAGAAGCCTTACATAACCGTCAAGCTCTTCTCCCGCCTGTTCCGAAACTCTGGTAAGAATTTCCCTTTCGCGCTGGACGTTTAAAACGGGAGAACCTGCAGCTTTCTTTTCTTCGGCAACCTTTTTTGCCATGTCCATACGTTTTACAAACAGGTCAACTAACTGTTTATCGATATTATCAATTTCTTCTCTTATATTGTTTAAAGACATAGTTGTCAGCCTCCTAAAGGTATTTTATCAAATTTAATGGTCAAAACTCCGGATTTTCCAGAAGCAGATCCAGAATACACACTGCAAGTGCCGCTTCCACGATAGGAACTGCACGGACTGCAACACATGGGTCATGCCTGCCCCGGATTTTCAGGGGTGCAGCTTCCATACGGCTCATGCTTACAGACTGCTGTTCCCTGCCTATGGAAGGGGTAGGCTTAAATGCCAGGCGGCAGATAACAGGCATCCCTGAAGATATTCCGCCCAGGATACCGCCGTGGTTGTTGGTGGCGGTCCTGATTTCCCCGTTTTTTATAATAAATGCATCGTTGTTTTCTGAGCCGCGAAGCGTGGAAGCCGCAAAGCCGTTTCCGAACTCTATGCCCTTTACGGCAGGAATACCGAAGAGAACAGGTGCGAGCCGGCTTTCGATACCGTCATACATGGCTCCGCCATATCCTTTTGGAAGTCCCAGAACGATTGCTTCAATGATGCCGCCGACAGAATCCTCGTCCTTCTTAGCAGCAAGTATTTCCTGCTTCATGGCTTCGCCCCTGTCGTGGTCGAGAACAGGAAAGTCAAGTTCTTTCAAAGCCTGAAGCCCGGAAGCTTCTGTAGAAACAGGATCAAATGCCATGTCTCTTACAGCGCCAACAGAATAAATATGGGCGCCTATGTGAATGCCTTTCCTTTCAAGAATCTGAAGAGCAATACCGCCTGCAATGCAAAGCGGAGCAGTCATTCTTGCGGAAAACGGACCGCCGCCCGACATGTTTACCGTATTTCCGTATCTTGCAGCGGCGGTAAAGTCTGCATGTGCGGGTCTGGGTATATCCCGGAGATTTGAATAGTCCGAAGAGCGGGTATTTGTGTTTCTGATTACGGCTTTCAAAGGACTGCCGTCTGTAATTCTGATTCTGCTGTCCTCCGGTTCCGGTGCACGGAATCCCGATTCAAATACGGGAACATCCGCTTCCTTTCGCGGCGTTGCAAAAATACTGTTCCCGGGAGCTCTTCTGGACATAAATGTCTGAAGTCTGTCCAAATCTATTTTTTCATCTGCGGGGAATCCCTCTGCAACAACTGAAATCTCAGGTTCGTGGGAGCCGCCTGCAATTGTTATTTTGATATTGTGTCCAAATGTTGATGAAACTGTCTTAAAGCTCAATATATTCACCTCCCAGACTTCTGAAGTCTGACCAGAAAGCAGGATAGGATTTGTTTACCGCCTCTGCCCCCAGTATAGTAACGGGTTCCCGGCATAGGACTGAGGATGCGGCAGCCGCCATAACTATTCGGTGGTCATTGTGTCCGTCCACGGTGCCGCCTGTAAGACTGCCTTTTCCGTATATGGTAAGACTGTCTTCGCCTTCTTCAATTTCAGCACCCAGAGCTTCAAGCATTTCGTGAACCGTTGCAAGTCTGTCGCTTTCTTTTATGCGGAGCCTGCCTGCATTTACGATTTTTGAAGTTCCGCCTCTGCGGCAGCAGCACATAACAGAGAGTATAGGTACCAGGTCAGGTACCTGCGATACATCAAATTGTAAAATCTCCGAAGTATTCACGTTTTCCTTGATAATGTCCGCAAATTCGACAATTCGTTTGTCGCCCTGTGATGAATCCGGATTCAAACCGGTACATTCCACGCCGGTACAGGATATATCAGCGGATTCCGGGGTTCGCGTCCGACCCAGCAGGTCTGCGGCAATCCAGAATGCCGCATTGGACCAGTCACCTTCGGCTGAAACTTCGCCCGGAGAGGTGTAGCTCTGTCCGCCCTTTATGACAAATCGTATATTTGCGTTAGGCTGTGCGGAGTCCGACTGTGTGTTGCATGATTGTGCATCAGCCGATTGCAGGGTTTGCAAGTCGGTTGACACAGGCAGTCCGAAATCAGTGGGCTGATTTTCCGAATCCCGGTTTTCCGGAGTCGGATTTCCCGGAAGCTGGGTTCCCGGAATCGGCTGACAGGTAAATATCTGAATCCGGATTCCGAAAAGCTTCAGCACTTCGAGAGTCAGATCCACATAGCCTGCAGACTCGAGGGGCGAAGTTATGTCGAGTATGCTGTCGCCGTCAAGAAGCGGCAGTGCGAACAGCAGCCCTGTGATGTACTGGGAGCTGATGTTGCCGGCAAGGCTGTAGCGGCCGCTTTGGAGCCTGCCCTCCGCCGTTATGATGTGCCGTGCCTGAGGGGGCAGCTCCGGAGCGCCTGTTCCGGAAGAGTCTGAGCCGAACACGCAACCGTGGCGCTCCATCTCCTCCTTCAGAGGAGAAAGCGGCCTTTCCGGCAGTCTGCCTGCACCCCAGAACTCAGCCCTTTCCTTCAGAGCCATAGCAATCGGCAGGAAAAAACGGAGTGTCGATCCGCTTTCGTTGCAGAAGAAAACTGGCTCTGTTTGCTTGAGCCGGGCTATGCAGTTTTTTGTAGCCTCCAGATCTTCATTCATTTCCGAGATATGCACCTTGCAGGAACCGGTATGTCCGTTTCCAATGCCGCAAAGGGCTGCGCCCAGCAAAAGCCTGTGGGCATGGGATTTTGAAGCTATTGCCTTAACCCTGCCGCCAAGCGGCTTTGGGTTTATCTGTACGTTCATAAGCATCTCCTATCGTATATATACGATTAACAATTAGTATATTGTTATTAACTTTTGATATCAGTTCTTGTTTTTAAATCTTGCTTTTAATTATGTTATTAGATGCTGACGGATTGTTCATTGCCGATAAACTGTATAAGTCTTTCAACAGGCACCTTTTCCAGAACACATCTGCCGATTTCCTTTGGAAGAACAAGAGTGATAGTGCTTCCTGAACGCTTCTTGTCTTTCAGCATGGCATCCAGCAGAACCTCCGCAGGAAACGGACAGGAGGACGGGAATCCAAATCTTTTCAAAATATCGGAAATCCGGCTGTGGCACTCTGCTTTGCAGATACCCATATCAACACATGCTTTTGAAATCATAAGCATACCGAGAGCCACTGCATGTCCGTGAGTTATTTCGTAGCCGCTCGACTTTTCTATAGCGTGTCCTATAGTATGTCCCAGATTTAAAAGCTGTCTGAGTCCCGTATCACGTTCATCCTCCATGACGATATCCGCCTTTATGGACACACATCGTTTTACTATGCCGATGAGGTTATCCTGCTCTGAATACAGCTTTTCCCCTGCCTCATAGAGCCTGTTGAAAAGTCCGGCATCAGAGATGACTCCGTACTTAACTGCTTCGGCTATGCCGTCCAGAAAAGTTTTATAAGGCAGCGTCTTAAATGTATCACAGTCACAAAGCACCAGAGAAGGCTGCCAGAAAGCGCCGGCCAGATTTTTCCCCGATTTCAGATTTACACCTGTCTTACCGCCGACAGATGAGTCAACAGCCGCAAGCAGGGTGGTCGGAATCTGGACAAAAGGAATACCTCTCAGAAACACAGCTGCTGCAAAGCCTGCCACATCGCCTGCAATGCCGCCGCCGAGAGCGACAATCAGGTCACCTCTGGTAAACTGCTTTTCAGCCATTTCTTCGACGATATTGCTTATGGTTTTCATGTTTTTCGAACCTTCACCGGCATCAAAAGCAAAGTCATAAACTTCAAATCCTGAGGCTGAAAGAGAGGCCGATACAGTGTCGGCGTAAAGCTCTTTGACGGTTTTATCCGTCACGATAAATGCTTTGCATGGCTCATGAACCCGGGAGATATACTCTCCTGCATGAGCAAGAAGATTGTTTCCTATATATATATCATATTTTTTTGATGCGTTTACCTGTACCTTTTCCATTTAAATCCTTTCTTTTACCGGAGCTGCCGGTCCGGAAGCATTAGAATTTTTCACCGTCAATAATCATTTTGCGCTCCCTGCCGTCCTTAAGCAGTTCGCAGAGAGTCTTGCTGTCGTTTGCCTTGATGGCATCGCTGTATTCCTTCAGCCTTTCTATAATACCGTCAATTTCTTCTGCCAGAAATTCGGGATTGTCAAGAAACAGCTCTGTCCACATATATTCGTTCAGCTTTGCGACACGGGTCATATCTTTATAGCTGCCCGCAGAAAAACCCTTATGCTCAAGAGCTGAAGGGCTCTTGATGTATGCGCTTGATACAACATGGGCAAGCTGTGATGTGAAAGCAATAATTCTGTCGTGTTCTTCCGGAGTTGATATCTGAGTATTGGTAAAACCAATAGTCACACACAGAAGCTTAATCATTTGCACGGTTTCGATTTTCGTACCTTTTGCAGGGGTGAGAACCATAGAAGCATTGTTGAAAAGTGCCTTTTTTGAGTGTGCAAAACCTGCATGCGCAAGCCCTGCCATAGGGTGTGCTCCCATAAAGATAAACCCCTTTTCAGCAGCCAGAGGCTCAAGCTCACGGCATACAACCTCCTTTACACCGCAGCAGTCCATGACTACAGAATCTTTCCTTATAATATCCGCATGCTGCTTTACAAAATCCACCGTGTCCTGAGGAAACAGCGCAACGATAAGTATATCGCACTCAGGGATTTTTTCTTCCGTAAGCTCTTCATCAATGGCATTTACAAGAATCGCCTTCTTGATAATGTCCTGTTTTATATCAGTACCCCATACTGTATGAGGTGTGTTTTCTTTCAATGCTTTTGCCATGGAACCGCCTATAAGACCAAGTCCAACGATTCCGATATTCATAGATGTGTGCATATCAGTTCTCCTTCTATTATTCCGGTTTGTAGCAGTATGGCAGGATTGCCTTTACAGCTGCTGCAACGTCCTTAAAAGCTTCAGGTGTAAGTGACTGTGCACCGTCGCAGAGAGCGTGTGCCGGGTCATTGTGTACTTCAATCATAAGACCGTCAGCTCCGCAGGCTGCAGCTGCAAGTGCCATAGGCTTAACAAGCTGTGAAATACCTGTTGCATGACTTGGGTCAACGATGACAGGAAGATGTGTCATGGACTTCAGAAGAGGCACACTTGCAAGGTCAAGAGTATTTCTTGTTGCTGTTTCAAAGGTTCTGATACCTCTTTCGCAAAGAATAACATTTTCATTTCCTCCGGCCATGATGTATTCGGCACTCATAAGGAATTCCTGAAGAGTATTTGCAAGTCCTCTCTTTAAAAGGATAGGCTTATTGATAGTTCCAAGCTCCTTTAAAAGTTCAAAGTTCTGCATATTTCTTGCGCCAACCTGGATAACATCAACATCTTCAAACAGTGAAAGATGGGAAATATCCATGATTTCGGTTACGATAGGGAGTCCCGAAGCCTTTTTGGCTTCAAGCAGAAGCTTAATGCCTTCTTCTCTCATCCCCTGGAATGCATAAGGAGAAGTTCTTGGCTTAAAAGCACCGCCTCTGTACAGTGATGCTCCTGCCGCTTTTACATCCATGGCAACCTCACAAATCTGCTCTTTTGATTCTACGGAACAAGGTCCTGCAATAATCTGGAAGCTGCCGCCCCCGATTTTTACGCCTGCTACATCTATAACAGTAGGATCTGAATGAAACTTCTTATTTGCATTTTTATAAGGCTCCTGTATTCTCTTTACGGTTTCTACGATATCAAGAGCGTTGATAAGCTCCATATCCACACAGGAAGTGTCTCCGATAAGTCCGATAAGTGTTGTGTGCTCCCCTTTACTCATATGAATGCCGAGATCCATGCTTTTCAGCCAGTCCAGCAAGTTGTCCAGTTGTTTCTGATTAGGGTTGTCCTTTAAAATAATGACCATGATTTACCTCCGTTTGCACATTAGCTAATGTATACATTTTAATAGATTTTAGATTAATAAAAAAGTCCGCAAGTGAATTTCACCTGCGGACTGAGTGTCTTTTTTATATGCGCAATTTCTATGCGCCTGCATAAACGCCCGTATTTTCAGTGAAATCCAAATAAGCCTTACCCTTAAAATAAAAAGTAAAGCTAAAATATAAATATTCAACTGCCCAGTTTAATAACTTTTTCATGGACGTTCCTCTTTCGTAAAAATCATTTTTTTTGTTAAAATTCACTAAAAAAGTGAATTAATATGTTTTGATTATACAACTTTGATTTTTGGATGTAAAGCATATTTTTTAGAAAAACAGAAATTTTTTCTGCATACAGACAGGGAAAATATGTCTGTTTTAAAAATCTGACGGCGGAACAAATAAACAAAAATACAAATCCTTGTAAACAGCATACTCTTATGATAGGATAAAGTTCTAAAGCAAAAGAAACTGACAGGATTAAAAGTATGAATAAGGAAGAGAACAAAGCAAAAGCAGCCTTTATAATGTCCATGTTCATATTTGGAACTATAGGGATTTTCAGAAGATATATACCTCTGCCCTCAGGAGTGATTGCCATGGCAAGGGGCTTTATCGGCATGCTTTTTATAATTTTTTTTGTAAAACTGAAGGGAAAAAACATAAACTGGGTAAATATAAAAGGAAATATGCCGCTTCTTCCGGTATCGGGAGCACTGATTGGATTTAACTGGATTCTGCTTTTTGAAGCATACAGGTATACCTCAGTGGCAGTAGCTACACTATGTTACTATATGGCGCCTGTATTTGTGATTCTGGCATCACCGCTGCTTTTCAGGGAAAATATTTCTGTGAAAAAGCTTTGCTGTGTTGCTGCGGCACTGGCAGGTATGGTACTTGTATCGGGAGTGTACGGTGCGGATTTTGGAGGAATCGGTGAACTTAAGGGTGTGCTCTGCGGATTGGGAGCAGCTGTTTTTTATGCCTGTGTTGTTATTTTAAATAAATTTATAAAAAATATTTCGCCTTATGAAAAAACGGCTGTCCAGCTTGGTTCGGCAGGGCTGGTTGTTGTTCCGTATGTACTGTATGCAGAGAGCATGACGGACATTACCGTGTCAGCCTTTATAATATGTATGGTTTTGATTGTGGGAATCTTTCACACGGGCTTTGCCTATGTTCTGTTTTTCGGTTCCATGGCAAAGCTTAAAGCGCAGACAATAGCGTTGTTCAGCTACATCGACCCTGTTGTGGCGATAATACTTTCAGTGATGATTTTACATGAAGGAATGAGTGTGGCGGAAGCAGCAGGAGCAGTGCTTATACTTTGCGCGGCTGTTGCCAGTGAATTGCCGGAGAAGGAAATGAGGAAAAAGAATGATTAATTTTCTGTTTTTAATCGCAGCATGTGTGCTGATGTTTTTTAATTTAGTCTATGCGGTCAGCAAACTGCATAGGCTGTTTGTGTTGGGAGAAGCGGGAGAGGTATATCCCAGACTACAGAAAATGGGGGAGTTTTACACAATTCTTTTACTCGGATTTTTTGCAGGATATGTGGCAATAACTGTTTTATGGATTTCAAAAAATCTTTTGCATTCTGCCAATGCGGCTATTGTTGTGCAGATTCTGTTCTGGGGTGCGGTATTTGTAAAAATAAGCAATTATAATCTTGTGGTGCTGTATAAAACTGTTGAAAAAGATAAAAAGAATCAGATTTCCGATTTAAATATGTCTTTGGAAGGGTATGTTAACAGTATCCCCGGAGGAGTGCATCACTGTGTTACAAAGCCCAGCTTTGGGGTTGTATATGTAAGTGAAGGATTTACAGATATTACAGGCTATGATTTTGATGATATGCAGTCACTGTTCAATGGGAAATATGTGGAGATTTGCTATGATGACCGTGACAGGGAAATCTTTGTAACTGCTATCAGGAGCATTTTGAAAGACCTATCTTCAGCAACTGTTGTTTACAGAATTCGCCACAAAGAAGGGCATTATGTATGGGTGTCTGAAAACATGAGAGCTATCAAGGATGGCTTAGGGGACGCACATATATTTGCGGTTCTGACGGACATTACCATGGAGAAGAAGCAGGCTGCGGTAGATGAGCTTACGGGGCTTTTAAACAAGGGAAATTTCTGTACATTATCAAAAGAATACATGGAAAGCCATCAGGATGAAAAACTGGGTTTGTTTATGATTGATCTGGATGATTTCAAAACCGTCAACGATACTTACGGACACGCCACAGGAGATAAGGTGCTCAAAGCCGCGGGGAATATTCTGTGTTCTGTTCTTGAAAAAAGGAACGGCATTGCGGGAAGAGTCGGCGGCGATGAGTTCATGTTGCTGTTAAAAGGGGTTTCTTCAGAAGAAGAACTTAAAAACGTACAGACGGAAATATACGATAAACTTAAAATTTACCTGCCTGAGCTTGATGAAGAAAAACCGGTTTCCGGCAGTGCAGGGTATGTATTTTCCGGTTGTTCACAGGGCTTTGAGGATGCATATCACAGAGCGGATCAGGCGATGTATAAGGAAAAAGAAAAAAGACATTTTGAAAAAGAGTTATGATATAATGGACTAACTACATAAATGAAAGTGTGGGAGGATTTGTTATGCTGACTATTGACAGGATAATGCATGCAGCAGAGGTCTTAAAAGAGGCTGCAAGGAAAACAGATTTGATTTATGCACCTGCTTTAAGTAAAGAGAATAATATTTACTTAAAGACGGAAAATCTTCAGGTGACGGGAAGCTTCAAGCTCAGAGGTGCTTACTATAAAATCAGCCAGTTGAGCGAAGACGAAAAAAAGAAAGGAATTGTTGCCTGCAGTGCGGGAAACCATGCACAGGGTGTTGCGCTGGCCTCCCAGAAAAACAATCTGCCCTGCGTTATATGCATGCCGGACGGGGCACCGATAAGTAAGGTTGAGGCGACAAAGAACTATGGTGCTGAAGTTTGTCTTGTAAAGGATACATATGATGATGCATATGCAAAAGCTGTCCGGATTGTTGAAGAAGAAGGCAGAACAATGATTCATCCCTTTGATGACATAGATGTTATCGCCGGACAGGGAACTATAGGGCTTGAACTTCTGGAAGATAAGCCGGATCTGGATGCAGTTATTGTGCCTGTTGGCGGCGGCGGGCTTTTAAGCGGCATTGCCTTTGCCATAAAGACCCTTAAGCCGGAGTGCCGTGTGTACGGAGTACAGGCGGCCGGAGCACCAAGCATGTACAATTCCGTTAAAGCAGGTGAAAAACAGCCGCTGGAAAGTGTAAATACATTTGCCGACGGCATAGCGGTGAAGGTTCCGGGGGACAATACCTTTGAGCTGATTTCAAAATACGTTGATGATATGGCGGTGGTTTCAGAGGATGAGATTGCTGCGGCGATTCTGACTATGATGGAGAAACAGAAAATTGTTGCAGAAGGGGCAGGAGCTGTTGCCGTTGCGGCAGCCATGTTCAACAAGTTCGAGCTGCAGGGAAAAAATGTTGCCTGCATCGTAAGCGGAGGAAACATAGACGTCAACATCCTGAACAGGGTTGTTACAAGAGGTCTGATTATGAGCGGAAGAAGGAGCACCCTTACTGTTGCTCTTATGGACAGACCGGGACAGTTGCGAGGTGTGCTTGAAATCGTCAGCCGTTGCGGAGGCAATATTCTGTCGGTTTACCATGACAGCAGTGATCCTGACATGCCTGTCAACAGCTGTTTTGTAAGAATAATCATGGAAACAAGGGACAGAGAGCAGGTACAGATGATTAGGGAAGAAGTTACAAGAAACGGCTTCCAGATTATCAATTAATCATAAGGAATAAATTTATATATAAGAAATAAAACAGATAAAGAATAAACGCAAAACCGTTTCCTTGCAGGGCGTCTGCCGGGAAACGGTTTTCTTTGTTATGGGCTTTAGCCTGTTGAGGGCCTCGGAGTTTTTCGTGTTCCGAAAAATGGAGATGCCCGAAATAATAAACCACCTGCTATGCGGGTGGTGCAGTAAGTGCTTATAGCACAATCACCTTTCCGAAGTATAATAGAGGTGTCCAAGCCACTACTATAGAAAGGAAAGGTGATTAAAATGGCCAATAAGACCAACGATTTAGCACACACAAAGTGGATGTGTAAGTACCATATCGTCTTCACTCCAAAGTATAGACGAAAAATAATTTATAATCAATACAAAGAAAGCATAAGAGATATTTTAAAACAGTTATGTTCATACAAAGGAGTAGAGATTATAGAAGGGCATCTTATGCCCGATCACGTCCATATGTTAGTAAGCATACCGCCGAAATATAGTGTGTCACAATTCATGGGATACTTAAAAGGGAAAAGTGCATTAATGATTTTCGATAAGCACGCAAACCTAAAGTATAAATTTGGAAACAGACATTTCTGGTCAGAAGGGTACTATGTAAGTACGGTAGGACTTAATGAGGCAACCATAAAAAAGTATATACAAGACCAGGAGAAGTACGATATCATGCAGGATAAACTCAGTGTGAAGGAGTACGAGGACCCCTTCAAGGGGTAGCCGGTAGTACGAACGCCCTTTGAAGGGCGGCGACGAGTCAAGGGCGTGGTGGCTTGAACGTAAAGTGAAAGCCAGCGTCTTTAGGCGCTGGCCGGTAACACGGGCTTATAGCCCGGAGCAAACCACCCGTTTTACGGGTGGTCATGATTATAATTCGTATTTATCTATTTCAGCTTTTGTTTTCTCTAAGATTCCTTCCACATCAGCCCCGATAATGTCCAGATTTTCAGCCTTAAATGCCACAGCTTCGGGGATTCCGTAAAAGCCTTGTGCAAGAGTCCTGACATAATCAAAGCCGAAGTCAGGTTCAAAGACAGGTCCTCCGGCAGTTGTTACATATATCAGTTTTTTTGCTTTGCACAAACCTGAAGGTATTCCTTTGTCGGTATAGCAGAAGGTCAGACCGCATACAGTTACTGCCTCCAGATAAGCCTTAAGCGCCGCAGGGAAAGCCAAATCCCAGTAAGGTGCGGCTATAAGTACGGCATCTGCCCGAACCAGTTGGTGTGCGTATTTAAACACAGGCAGTGAAAAATCATTTTCAGCACAAGCCTTTTCACGGGTTTTCAGGGTTTCGGGATTCAGAGGAGGTATCTGTTCATTACTGAGACAAAGTTCCTCAACAGAACCCTGCCATTTTGAAAGCACATGTTTTGCAAGCTCCATGGTTCTTGAGTTTTCGCGCATGCACGCATTTATAAAAAGCAGTTTTTCCATTTTGCATACTCCTTGTTTTTTGTATTTGAATCTTTTTTCAATATATCACATAAAGAAGGAGTTGGAAAGCAGAAGCCTGAATTTGTTGTCCGGCTACAGTCAAAAATGTAGATTACCAAAATAATTGTCAAAACCCGAGTTAGGGCGGGATAAATTAAAAATAGGCGGGAAATCCTGAAATTTAAACGAGACAGTCTCGGGATTCATAGAGAATCCTGTGGACAAAATAAAATGTCATTTTTGAGAAGCTATAGAGGCTTCTTTTTTTATTGCAAATAGAATAGTGATTGGAATTTCAAAGATTATCAGTATTTTGGACAGAATAATGAAAATTTTTATGTGTCCAAAGGTAAGAACGTAACAGAACGTTCAAAAATGGTGTTCTTAAGTTAAAAAACGCAGACAGAAAATGTGTAAATTTCAATAGAGAACACTTAGGAACATTAGGGAACACATCAAATCTAAAAACTAAAAGTAAAGAAAAAATAGCAACAAACAAAGGGACATTTTTGTAATATTCAAAGGGACATGTCCCTTTGAAGTGAAATCAACGATTTTGAGATATTTACAGCCAAAAAAGACAAAGGGACACATCAAAAGAATAATTATGCAAAATTTACTAAAATGTTTATAATTATGCATTTATATTATTAGTGCCTACTGGTTCGTTATTTGGTGCTGATGCTGTTGTTGCAGTAGAAAAAGCCCTGTTATATTTCATATTTATTATAGCATTAACTTCTTCTTGATCTTCCTTGCGTAAGGCTTGGTATTTTTCACAAATAGATAAGTCATCTATAGAAGTGGATTGCTTTTCTATCCCTGTCAGATAATATTCGAGAGACACGCCTAAAAACTCGCAAATGCGAACGGTATATTCAACAGGTGGATTTGTTCCCCGAGATTTCCATGTACTTATTACGCTACTTCTTATTTCTAGCACCCTAGCTAAATCTGCAGATTTTAAGGATTTTGACTCCATAGTAGAAAACATTCTATCGATGATCTTCACAATATACCTCCAAACAAAATTCACAAATGCGAAATAAAATATTGACAAAACTCGCAAATGCGAGTAGCATAGTGTTATATTAATACACCAATAATACCATATGTGATAAAAAGTAGCGAAAATAATTTTTTAAAAAAAATCGTATTATTATCTGAGAGCAAAATTTTGAGAGAAAGGAGAGATAAAAATGCCCAAAAAAGAGGTTTTGAAAAACAATAATGACCAATACAGTGCAGATATTATGGAGGCCGTTGAAGAACTTTTGGATGAAAGCCGTTTTCAAAACAAGCATGTCCTAAATAAGATTTATACCCCTAATGAACTGTTTGAAGTTATCCTCGAATATGAGGGGCTAAGCGGATATGGTATGAAAATTAAAAAATGGATTAAAGAACTGTATGGCATTGATTTAGATGCAGTTGAAAGCTAAAGGAGGGATTAAGATGACTAAGCTTGAGTATTTGGAACAGCAAAGAGAGAGGGAATACCACAACTTCATGTGCTATAGCGGGAATATATCGATGACTATAGCAAGACCAGGCTTTGAAAAAGAATGGGAATTGGCAAAGGCAAAATGCCGCGTGGTAGAAGAATTGATTGCTGAAGCCGAAGGGAAATCTGACGCTACTGTTTATGGAGCTGCAGTTATAAACGGAAAGGTCCACCATAATTGGCAAAAGGTTATTGCAGCGGCAGAAAGGATTGTGGATATAAAATGGTAAGGAAAAGACGAAAACTTACTCCTTTCGGGAAGGCTGTTAAAAAAGCCGCGATAGAAAAGGATATAAAGCTTGCGGAGGTTGCTGAGGAGATTGGAATAAGCCGACAATTTTTAACAAATATTTTGGTGGGAGAACGTCCGGGATACCAACATTGCGAAAAAATTATAAAAATATTAGAGCTATCTGAGAACTGGAAAAAGGATGAATATAAAAAGGCTAAAAGGTAGGAGGTTGTGTCGTGTCAGAAATTTTTTTAAGGCTTGAAGAGGCTGCGGAAATTGAAAATGCAACCTACGAAACGTTTAAAAAAAGGATTCAAAGGAATCAAGACAAATTCATCATTAAAAAGGAAAAATCAGAGAACGGGGGAAAGGATATAGTCTGGGTTGGACTATCATCCTTATCGCCCAAAGCGCAGAAAACATATAAAAAGAAGTACCCAATCGGTGAAGAGGAGCTTGTCTTAGTAGAACAGGTGCCGAAAGCAAAAATGGAGGAAATCCCATGGTATATGGATGATGACTTTGATTTTAATTGGTATACCCAGAATTATCCCAAACAATACGAAAAGGGCTTGGAAATATCAAAGAATATCAAGGCATTCCTTGATTATGATGAGGCAGACAGAACGAGATTTGCAGAAGAGTTTGCAGCTTCCATGGGCATCAGTCAGAGGACTTTATATAGATACGCTCAAAGCTTTTTGGAAGCAGAAAAATGGGTTCTGTACAAGTTAAAGGAGACAGGAAAAACCCATGAACATTACAAGGTCCTTGCCATGTGTCGGAAGCCTAAAGGAAATAATAAGTTCCCTTCTCTTAATGCGGAGCACAGGGCATTTATAGAAAATCTCTGGTTCAATGCGGATTTTTCAAGAAACAATGGGACTGTTGAGATGCTTTACGCACAATTTGAGAGGTTTTTTAAGGAAAACAACAAGGAATACCCTTCATATAAAACAGTAACAAGATATATAAACTATCTTATGACTGAAGGTGGGATGTCAAATGCTAAAGCCTTGGCAGCAAGAGGTTTGAGAGAATGGAAAAGAAACAACATGCTTAAGGGGCTTAGAGATTCGTCCAAAGTTCCTGTTATGGGAATCCTTCAGGGTGACTCACATACATTTGACTTCTGGGTACAGTATCGTGATCCGAACAATGGTAAAGTCTCTGCCATCAGACCAACTATGGTTGCATGGATTGATACACGTTCAAGAGTTATCATGGGCGATGTCTGGGCTAAAACGGTAAATGCGCAGGTGATAAAACAGTCCATGGCAAAGGTTGTTTACCAGTACGGAGTGCCGGAATGTATCATTATCGACAACGGAAAGGATTATACCGCAAAAGAGATGACAGGAAGAAGCAGAAAACAACGGCATGGAGGCATAGAACTTGATGAAGAAGCAACTGCTTTTTACAAGTCAATAGGCATTAAAGACGATTACCGGGCTTTGCCGTATCAGCCATGGGTGAAAATTATTGAAAGGGCTTTTGGTACAGTATGCCAGCAGTTTTCAAAATGGATGGGCTCATATACAGGAACATTAACAGGTTCAAAAACTGCAGCAAAGGTTGAAAAAGACATAAAGAAGCTTTTAAAGGAAGACAAGCTACTAAGCATGGAAGAAGCCTTTCAAATGTGGGAACTGTATTTGAGGGAGGTTTACCATCAAAAGGAGCATGGCGGACTTAAAAAGATGAAAGAGAAATATACCAAACCTATGGAACTCTTTGAAAATGCTGAAGAACGAATAAGCATTCCGCCACCTAAACCGGAGTTGATAGAAACGCTCCTTTTAAAGCCGAGCAAAGCAAGGATTTACCAAACGGGCATCAACAAGTTTGGACACAATTATATGAACTATGAGCTTGCTACATATAAGGGAGAAACGCTTCCTATAAGATATGACCCTATGGATATGTCAAAGCTACATGTTTTCGATAAAAATGGCAGGAAGATTTGTGTTGCAGAAAGCAGGGAGCTTCTTGGTTACCAGAGACACATAACAGAACAGCAGTTAATAGAACACTTAAAGCTTCAGAAACGACAGGAACGGGAGGATAAGCTGCGATTGGAAGCGGCAACCACACCTTATGAACTGAGAGGGCATGACGGTGATCCGCTTGTAACCGGTTCGCTTAACTTTATGATAGAGAAGAAGAAAGCAGAACTAGAAGCATTGCCGCAGGAAGAGGAAAAATCAGAACCTATATCTGAGGCAAGTGATTATTTTCAAAATATGGCTAAAAAAGAGCTTAAAAAGCTCAGAGAAATGAACAGGGAGGATTAATAATGAGCAGTGATTTTGAAGTAAAGGGAAATGTAAATAGACCGATTGAAGAACGCATAAAAAAATGCAGACAGGCAGATGGAAAGAGTATAACAGATCTTGCAGAGCTGTTTGGGGTATCCCGACCTGTTTTGTCAAAAGTGTTGTCCGGAGTGCAGCCCGGAAGGGATGAACTCCTGAAGAAGATGGAGGAGTATGCCGAGAGTGTGGAAGAGCAGCATCCGGATCTATATAAGGAAGACAAGCATTTGATTTTTGATAAGGCTTTTATCCAGACAAAGGATGCAAACAACGTTATAGGGGTTTGTGCTGCTGCAAGGGATACCAGTGGATTAGGTGTTATAGTCGGCAAGTCTGGCTTTGGCAAAACTCATGCATTAAGGTATTTTGCTCATATGCCGCGTGTGGCATATGTTGAGTGCGATGCTGTAATGACAGCAAGAGATTTGCTTACCTGCATTGAAGAAGAGCTTGGAATAACAAAGAATGTCAGCCCAAATATCTGGCCGCGTTTAAGAAATCTTCAAAGATTTTTCTCAGTGAACCTGGGGTGGCTCCTTATTATTGATGAGGCGGACAAGCTTATTACATCAAACTCAGATAAGAAGCTTGAGGTAATGAGATCGTTGTTTGATCAATCAACTCTTGGAGTTGTAATTGCAGGAGAACCTAAGCTGAAGAGTACAATTGAAAACTATTCTGACCGTTTTGCAAACAGAGTTGATTATTTTTACAAAATGGAAGGAATCAAAGAGGAGGAAATCCGAAATGAACTCAATGATATGGACATTGATGATAAAGCCATGGAATTGATTGTGGCAAGAGCAACAAATAAGAAGAACGGCTGCTTCAGACTGTTTGACAGGACTATGGACAATGTTGAGAGACTTATGAGGCTTAAAGGTGAAACCAGAATAACAGTAGAGCTTATAAACGAAGCATCAAGCTTGATGATGTTGTAGAGACAATGTATTTGACAAAGGGAGGGAATTATGCAGAACGATTTAAAAGCTGTTATCAGTACAGCTGTTTTTGAAGCTAAAGAAGGCCTTATAAAGATGACTGATGCAGGAAATATGATAAATCAGTATGTACAGGAACATTATGTACATATTGATGAAAATGTTTTAGATATGGTGGAAAGGCTTCCAGTAAGATATATTGCTTTTGCAGCATTTGCCTTTGGGCTGTGCTTTCCTGTGAGTGGCGGAAGAGTTCAAGTGAGGTGTGATGAAGTGTGAATATAGAAAATAATATGGAAGAAGAAATCCTTACAGTAAAAATCAGTATTTCAAAGCTATTGGATAGTAAGGAAAGAATAGAAGATTTGTTGATGGCTGTCATAAATGCTTGTAATGATTTGTTCTTCTGTGTAGAAAAAGCAGAACTGGAAGGACAAGTCTTGTTTGATAGATTAAACGGATTTACAGGGAGGGATGACAATGATTAGACCAAAATCACCGTGCTTGGGATGCGAAGAAAGAACTGGAAACTGTCATTCGTTATGTGAACTTTTTTCCCTGTTCAGTACTGAGCTTGCCCGATACAAAGAGAATGTTAAAAAAGTTAAAGACAGCCAGAGAAATGTTAATGATTTTAAATATGAAAGGGTTGCCAGCGCGAAGCGGCAATATGACAGGTAGGAAAATGGAAAGAAGAATAAGTAAAGCAGGTGGAATAAGTATACCTAAGAGCATGAGAAGAGAGCTGGGGATTGATACAGGGGAAAAGGTAAATATAAAACCTTTGGAAGATGGAAACCTTGTAGTGGAGAGGATTGAAGGTACCTGTGTGTTTTGTGAGAGCACAACAGGAGTAATACCTTTTAAAGGAAGATTTGTTTGTGATTTATGCAGAAAGGAATTAGGTGAATAATATGGCAGAGATATCAGCAACAGGAGTAATGTCACTTGTTGATGAAGCGGTCTTACTGGATATGGAAATTAAATCAAAGAGTAAAAAGCTTGACCGCATTAAAGCGGAGCTTCAGGCAGAGGCGCTTCGTGAAATTGACAATAAAAATGTCAAATACATTGAATTTTTCGGAAGCCTAGGAAGCAGTCAGGTTGGCTATAAAGAGAAATTTGAAATAACAAACTTTAGAAAGCTTTGCAGCCTGATAGGAGAAAATATAGAGGACAATGTCAAAAGGGAAGAGGTAATTAAAATTACTCCAAATGCAGGGCTTAAAGCGGCTTTAATTGCTGTATATCGCGGAGAGTGTGAACCTTGCGATTTGAACAGCTTGCTTTTCGGAATGGGGCTTGATGACAAGCAGATAAAGACAGCTTTAAAGAAGTTAAAGGGTGACTATTGGAAGGACAGGGCAACTCTAGAAAGCTTTGGCTGCAGCGGAGACATGGAAGAGGAACTGGATGCTATTCGTAGACATAAGAATTATGAAGCTGCCACTAAATACATAAATGTAGATAACATTAGCGAAGAGGAATGGAAAGCGTTTAAAACAACCATTTCTCTTGAGGAAACCTTGTCAATAGGTCTGAATTATGAAACCGATTTGTAACAGACAGAAAGCCGCTATTTGGGCTAGTGCAAAGGAATATGGCATTGATAGGCAGGGAGTATATGACATCATATTTGCTGTGTCAGGGCAGGAACACATGACTGCCCTGACCTCTGAAGAAGCGGCAGCTGTTTTAAGAAGGATTAAAGGGAGACCAGAAAGCAGAAAGAACAATAAGCGTACTGATGAGGGCGGCAATCCGAACACTGTGACATTACGCAGAAAGATATATATGTTGACGGAGCAGCTTGGATGGAATAACAAC
>JBJETA010000004.1:0-5964 GCA_051883075.1 Anaerovoracaceae bacterium | reverse complement strand
GTAATGGTCGGTATCGATGAGAACGGTGCTATTACAGGTGTTACTGTAACAAACCATGCTGACACACCGGGTCTTGGAACCAAGGCTATGACTGTTGAATATTTATCACAGTACAACGGAAAGACTGCGGCAGAAATTATTCCTGATGCAGCAGCAATAGGTACTGACAATATTAAGAAAAATGCAAACCTTGATGCTATCACAGGTGCTACAATTTCTTCAAATGGTGTATACCACTCCGTTCAGGGCGCTTTAGCACAGTTTGAAGCAGCAGGAGGTGTAAACTAATGGGTAATAAGATAGGTATAGTTTTAAAGGGCATAATTAAAGAAAACCCTGTACTTGTTCTTTTGCTGGGTACATGTCCTACTCTTGCGACAACTACAGGTGCTATAAACGGTATCGGTATGGGTGTTTCAACTATGGCGGTACTGATTTGTGCAAATATCGTTATTTCACTTTTAAAGAATATTATTCCTGATAAGGTTAGAATCCCTTGCTACATAGTAGTTATCGCTACTTTCGTAACATTGGTTCAGTTCATGCTTCAGGCATATCTGCCTGCACTAAATAAATCATTGGGATTATTCATTCCTCTGATTGTAGTAAACTGTATCATTCTGGGAAGAGCAGAAATGTTCGCAAGCAAGAATTCAGTTATCGATTCAGCTCTTGACGGTCTTGGCATGGGTATAGGTTTTACTCTTGCACTTGGCATGATGGGTCTTATCAGAGAACTTTTAGGTTCAGGCACAGCATTTGATATTGCTTTATTTGGTGACAGCTTTACACCAATGTCAATCTTCATGCTTGCTCCCGGTGGTTTCTTCGTATTTGCTATTCTGGTAGCAGCAGTAAACTACTTCTCAAAGGGCAAGGCTATCAAGAAGAAGAGCTTTGGCTGTGAGGGTTGCGCTATGAAGGGTGCATGTGCATCAGTAAACAAGGAAGGAGGATGTGAATAATGAAAGAACTTATTGTTATAATGATGAGCGTTATCTTAGTAGATAACTTTGTATTGTCACAGTTCTTGGGTATTTGTCCTTTCCTTGGTGTATCAAAGAAACTTGACTCGGCTACAGGTATGGGTCTTGCAGTAACCTTTGTAATGGTTCTTGCAACTGCAGTTACATGGCCTATACAGACATTATTGTTAAATAAATATAATCTTGGATATTTACAGACAGTAGTATTTATTTTAGTTATTGCATCTCTTGTACAGTTGGTAGAAATGATTTTAAAGAAATACGTTCCTGCACTTCATAAATCATTGGGCGTATTCCTTCCTCTGATTACTACAAACTGTGCGGTTCTTGGTGTAACAATCATGAACATAGATGACGGCTTTACTTATGTACAGTCAATCTTCAATGCGATTGGTGCCGGTATTGGTTTCCTTTTAGCAATGGTACTGTTTGCAGGTATGAGACAGAAGATGGAATCATGTCATTCACCTGCAGCTTTTCAGGGAATCCCTATGGTTCTTATCGCAGCATCAATTCTTTCCATGGCATTTATGGGCTTCAGCGGTGTAGTTGAAGGTATATTCGGTTAGGAAGGGGGAAGAAAGATATGATACCAGTAATATTACTAGTAGTAATGGGTCTGATTGCAGGTGCAATTCTTACCGTTGCTTCTAAAGTATTTTTCGTTCCTGTTGACGAAACAGTTGCTCAGGTTAGAGAAGCTCTTCCGGGAGCAAACTGCGGTGCATGCGGATTTGCGGGCTGTGATGACTACGCAGCAGCTATCGGTGCAGACCATTCTCTTAGCCCAAGCCTTTGTCCTGTAGGCGGAGCAGAATGTGCAGCAAAGATTGCGGCAGTTCTTGGTGTTGAAGCTACAGCGGCAGAACCAAAGGTTGCATTTGTAAGATGTAAGGGTAATACTGAAAACACAAAGCAGATTATGGAATATCAGGGCGTACAGACTTGTGCGGCAGCAAAGAATTTCTATGGCGGAAACTGGGCTTGTTCTCAGGGATGTATGGGACTTGGTGACTGCGTAGCCGCATGTCAGTACGGTGCTATTAAAATCTGTGACGGTGTTGCGGTTGTTGACAGAGAAGCCTGCGTTGGCTGCGGCATGTGTGAAAAGGCGTGTCCAAACAACGTAATCGTAGTAGCGGAAAAGAAGAAGCTTGTATATGTAGCTTGTAATTCCACTGCTCCGGGTGCAAAGGCAAGAAAAGCATGTGCTGTTGCCTGCATCGGATGTAAGAAATGTGAAAAATCATGTAAGTTTGAAGCTATCACAGTTGAAAACAACTTGGCAAAGATTGACTTTGATAAGTGTAAGAACTGTGGACTTTGCGAAAAGGAATGTCCTACAAAGGCAATTTCAAACTTAAGAGTAAAGAAGCCTGTAGCAGCAAAGCCTGCTGCACCTGCTCCGGAAGCTCCAAAGGCTGAAGCTCCTGCTGCAGAAGCACAGACTGCAGAGGCTCCAAAGGCAGAAGAAGCTAAGACAGAAGCTTAAATAGAGCCTTAATATCTGAAATTAAAAAACCCTTTCCGACAGCTTTGTCGGGAAGGGTTTTTTAGATTTTAGAATGGTTGAATTGTACCATTTGCAGTTAGAACAATTGCAGTTACGAAAGCAATCATTAAGATTACACAGATAATCATATCAAGCGAATTGTCAAACAGTTTTTCATTCCTTTTCTTTCTGTTGTACAGATACATCAGAGTACCGGGAGCATATAGCATAGTCGCTACAAGGATATATGTAAGTCCGCTTGCATATAGCAGCCATACACCGTATATTGAACCAATCAGAGCAATAATCCATGCACTTGCTTTGTTTGTATTTCCTGCCTCAAGGCCCTTACCTGCCATAACCAATTTCAGATAATAGAATGCTGAGAACACGTATGGAACCATGATTGCACTTGTTGACATTGCATATACAGCCTGATATGAACTTTCGTTGAAGTATACCAGAATGATAAAGAACTGCACGATGATGGCAGAAGCTATAACTGCACCTGTTGGGGCATTGTGTTTGTTCAGCTTTGCAAAAGCTGCAGGGAATGCTCCTTGAGAGGCCGGTCCAAAAGCACTGTCTACACACAGGATTGTGTAAGAGAACATTGCACCGCCAAGTGAAATAATTACTGCAATATTTACAAGGGCTGCACCCCAAGGACCAACGACATATTCAAGTACACCTGCCATTGGAGGGTTGCCTAATGCAGCAAGTTCTTCAGCCGGCATAACGCCCATGCTCAAGATTGAAATAATAAAGTAAAGTGCAAACAGAGATGCAAATGATACGATTGTTGCTGTACCTGCAACCTTTGTATTCTTACCTCTGCCTGAGATAACTACAGCACCTTCAATACCGATAAAAATCCAAACTGTTGTGTATACTGTTGATACAACCTGATCCTTAAGTGAAAGTCCACCTTCAACTCCCGCAAAATTCTGAGTGAAGATTTCCCACTTAAAAGCACCGGCAAGAATAATAGCAACAACTACGACAACGATTGGGATGCATTTTGCAATTACAACGATTGCATTGATACCAACTGCTTCATTTACGCCTCTCAAAACAAGGAATGAAAGGGCCCAAATGATAATTGATGCAATAACCATTGAAATAAGGTTACTTCCGCTTCCGAAGATGGAAAAGAAGTTGCCGAGAGATGCGAACAATAAAGTGATAAATGAAATCTGTGCAAGAAGAGCACTCATCCAGTAGCCCCAGGCTGAATTGAAACCCACATACTGTCCAAAGCCTTCACTTGCGTAGCTGTAAATACCACTTGTAAGGTCAGTTCTCACAAGACTCAGCTTAAAAAAGCAAAGTGTAAGTCCCAGCATACCAACGCCGCAGATTGCCCACCCAATCAGGCAGGCAAGGGTGTAGGCGCCACCGGCGGCAAAGTCGCCTGAAAGTGAGAACACACCGCTGGCAAGAGTTGTACCTATGGCAAAGAGCGATAGTTTTGCAACGCCCAGGCCCTGCTCGTTATTTTTACCCATATTTAGTTCCTCCAAAAGTTTTTAACTTTTCTACCTCTAAAGAGATTAGAATCTGAGTGACAGACAGCTTAATCCGCCATCAAGCTTTCTGTATTCTGATGTATCAACTGTTAATGTTTTGTATCCAAGATCTTGTACAGCCTTAAGTACTCCGGGATATCCTTCAGGAACGATAACTGTATCGTTTACCCAGATGCAGTTAGCGGCATATTCTTCTCCTTCCGGAATCAGAATCTTATTGTACTTTTCGAAATCAGGCTTTGTAACGAATTCACCTGATACAAGCATATTGTTGTCTTCAATGTAGTTTACGCCGGTCTTTAGGTGTAATACTTCTTCCAGAGGAACCTGTGAGCAAGTCATTCCATATTTGCCAAGGATTTCACCAAACTGACGGATACCTTCTTCATTTGTACGTGCTGAAAGACCTACATAGAAATGATCCCCAACCATCATTACGTCGCCGCCGTCAAGGTTGCCGGGTTCTTCAATGAAGTGAATATGCTCATCATCAAAGAATTTCTGGATTGCAGGAAGAATTTCCTTCTTTTCACCATTTCTTGAAGCAGCACCTGGATTGGCGATGATTGCACAGCTTCTTGTGATAACGGCAGGATCTTCTACGAAGCATGAATCCGGATACTCTTCCAGAGCTTCAAGTACAGTTACATCCACACCACACTGCTTAAGAGCTTCGATGTAGTCATCATGTTCTTTAAGAGCAAGTTCATAATCCGGCTTTCCCGGATATAATCCTGAAGTAATTCCTTCAACCATAGCCTTACAAGGTCTTCTAACGATTACATGATTAAACTTTTTCATAACTTTTTCCTCCTACAACTATCTCGATAAAACGGAACGAGATGATTAAATTAATATTAGTTAAACAAGACAAATAAAATATATATATAATATATTTATCTGAGTTTAAATATATTATATACAAAAATAAGTCTAAGTCAACAAATAACAGAAAAATCTTTGACATGAAGCAAAATATACAATATATTAAAAGAAGTTAGAAAGATAAAGGAAGAATGTATAATATGGAAAGATTTAAAACATTAAAAGATCATGTTTATGAATATATTGAAGAACAGATTAAATCAGGCTCGTTGCTGCCCGAGCAAAAAATTGACGAAACAACAATCTGTAACGCACTGAATATAAGCAGAACTCCTGTAAGGGAAGCCCTGATACAGCTGGCAGCTGAGGAGATAATTGAAAACAGAGCGCGGAAAGGCTTTGCTGTGAAACAGTTAACTACAAGAGATGTTGAAGAACTGTATGTAATAATAGGTGCGCTTGACGGCATGGCAGCAAAACTTGCCTGTCCAAAACTTAATGAAAAGGATTTCCGCGACATGGAATTTTATATAGGAGCAATGGAGCTTGCAATAAACAGCGGTAATTTTGAAATGTACAATAAGCAACAGGAAATCTTCCATTCTATATACATAAACAAATGTGGCAACGAAACTCTGGTTCTTAATATAGAAAAAACCAGAAATAAAATACTTACTAAAAACTATATAGATGATAAAGAGGGAAAAACAAGAAAAATACTACGCAGCACAAACGACGAGCACAAAACGCTTCTTGATATTCTAAAAAAAGGAGATGGAAAAGAAGCCTTCTGGTTTCTTTCCGAGGTACATTATAATGAAAGAAATGCAGCGTATGAACTTGGCGATTGAGAAGCACAGCTAAAGAGCGGACAAACAGAGAAAGAATAACAAGAAAGAATAACTACTAAAGAAAACACAAAAAGTTAAAAATTACTATTGACATAGGAATGTCAAAATGATATCCTAGATAAGCTGTTTCGAAACAAGGGAAACTAAGAAAGAGAAACAGATAAACAAATAGAAAAAGTTATTGACAATCTTTTAAAAAGATGTTAATATATAAAAGTTCCGCACGACGGAACAGCACTCGAAAAAGTGCAAAGAACATTGAAAACTTCATAGTGCAGAGG
>JBJETA010000003.1:0-5991 GCA_051883075.1 Anaerovoracaceae bacterium | reverse complement strand
CAAAGCTTAAGGACAGATTTGGAGTAACTGTAAAGACTGTTCCTCAGAAGATTGCATACAGAGAAACTATTAAAGGCAACTCTGATGTTCAGGGTAAGCACAAGAAGCAGTCGGGCGGTGCCGGCCAGTACGGTGATGTTCATATCAGATTCTCACCTTCACAGCAGGAATTTGAATTCTCCGAAGAACTGTTCGGCGGTTCGATTCCTAAGAACTATGTTCCTGCAGTTGAAAAGGGTCTGCTTGAATCCATGCAGAAGGGTCCTCTTGCAGGCTGCAAGGTAGTAAATGTAAAGGCTGTTTTATATGACGGTTCATATCATGATGTAGACTCAAATGAAGTATCCTTTAAGATTGCGGCTTCGCTTGCATTTAAGAAGGGTATCGTTGAAGCTAAGCCTTGCCTGCTTGAACCTGTTATGCATGTCGAAGTTATCATTCCTGATGAATACATGGGTGATGTAATGGGCGACATGAACAAGAGAAGAGGCAAGATTTTAGGTATGGAACCTCTTGCTGAAGGCGGACAGAGACTTCTTGCTGAGGCCCCTCAGGCTGAAATGTTCGACTATGCAGTATCACTCAGAGCCATGACTCAGGCAAGAGGAAGCTTTACCATGAAGTTTGAAAGATATGAGGAAGTTCCTGCACATCTGGCTGAAAAGATTATTGCTAAGCATAAGGAAGAAGTCGGAGAATAATCATATACAGGTAAAAATCAGGAGTGAATCTTACAAAAGGTTCACTCCTTTTCTAATGCTTTTTTCATGGCAATGCTTTATAATTGTAACCAGAGGATTTATACAAAGAAACAAGGAGGAATCCGGTATATGGCAAAAAAGGCAAAGACGGTGTTTGTGTGTCAGGAGTGCGGCTACGAAAGCTCACAGTGGCAGGGAAAGTGTATATGCGGAGCATGGAACTCAATGGTAGAAGAAAAGATAATGCCCGCAAATGCCGATGACAGCAGAAGCAGAACCGTACAGTCCGCAGGCGGTGTCATGCAGAAGGCAAAGCCGGTAAAAATAAAGGAAGTAAAATCAGGAAGCTTTTCCAGAATGGACACAGGCATATCAGAGCTTAACAGGGTTCTCGGAGGCGGGCTTGTCAGAGGTTCGCTGATACTTATTTCAGGCGAACCCGGGATAGGAAAATCTACGCTTATCATACAGGCGGCATCAAATATAGCTGAAAAATACGGAAGGGTCCTGTATGTGTCGGGGGAGGAGTCGGAAGAACAGATTAAGATGCGCGGAGACAGGGTATGCAGAAAAAATATGGAGAATGTGTATCTGCTTGCGGAAACAAATATAGAAAACATTATGGGAGCAGTTGAAGAATTGCAGCCTGAATTTGTTGTGATAGACTCCATTCAGACTATGTACAGTTCTCTTCTGGATTCCGCACCGGGCAGCGTATCACAGGTCCGTGCATGCGGAAATGAACTGATGAAGCTTGGAAAGGTGAGAAATATACCTGTTTTTATAGTTGCCCATGTGACGAAGTCAGGAGATTTGGCAGGACCTAAGATTGTGGAGCATCTTGTTGACTGCGTGCTGAACTTTTCGGGAGAAAGAAACCAGGAGCTGAGAATCCTGCGCTCCTTTAAAAACAGATTCGGTACGACAAGTGAAATAGGAGCCTTTGAAATGGCAGAGGAAGGGCTGCTTGAAATAGAGAACCTGTCCGGGACATTCCTGGAGGGTATGGAAGAAGGTACGGAAGGAGCGGTAGCTACTGCGGTGTACGAAGGGACAAGACCTCTTCTCATGGAAATACAGGCTCTTACTGCGCCGACAAGCATTGGCTTTGCAAGAAGGACGGCAATCGGCATAGACTACAATCGTCTTAATATGCTTCTGGCAGTGCTTGAAAGAAAGGCGGGAATGACTCTTGCAAATCAGGATGTTTATGTAAATGTTGTAGGAGGTATGCGGCCGGAGGGAACTTCAACTGACCTGGCCGTGGCACTTGCGGTATATTCTTCCTGCAGGGGTGTGGCATGTTCGGGGAAAACCATTGCAATCGGGGAGATAGGTCTTACGGGAGACCTGCGCTCTGTGCAGAACTGTGAAAAAATAGTACGGGAAGCGGACCGGATGGGTTTTGACCGGGTCATTCTTCCGAAAAAGAATCTTGATCATGTCAAGGAAACGGTACAGAATATAAAGCTTACAGGCGTCTCAAACATAAGGGAGGCCATCGAAATTTTTAAAAATCCGCTTGCCTGAACAGAAAAATTATTAACAAATTCTTAATTTTTAATAATGTGTGTTGACAGTGTATTAATACTAGTGGTACACTTGATACGCAGAAGGGAATTAATTCAGAGAGTTTATGGTTGTTCAGGGGGCTTAAAAGGAAACAAAAAAGGTGAACTTGCGAGCAAGTTCACCTTTTGCATTGGGGAGGAATCGGATTGAAACCGCTGATAGAGATTAAAAATGTGAGAAAAGTTTATACGATGGGAGAAGAGAAGGTTGTAGCGCTGGATGATGTAAGTCTTGAGATTTACAAAGGCGAAATTGTGTGTTTCCTTGGGACATCAGGCTCGGGAAAATCAACCTTTCTGAACATGATGGCAGGGCTTGAAAAGCCGACAAGAGGTGAAATATACATAGGGGGTATTCCTATTCACAGACTGAATGAAGAACAGGTTACTCTTTTCAGACAGAAAAATGTAGGCTTTATTTTTCAGGCATATCATCTCATGCCAATGCTTACGGCGGTTGAAAATGTAAGCATGCCTCTTATCTTCAGGGGAATGAACAAAAAAAGCCGTGACAGGATTGCCCGGGAGGCTTTAAAAGCAGTAGGCCTCGAAGGATATGAAAACAGAAAACCGTCCCAGATGAGCGGAGGACAGCAGCAGAGAGTCGGCATTGCAAGGGCTCTTGCAGGAGTTCCGAAAATAATTTTTGCGGATGAACCTACGGGAAATCTGGATACCAATACTACCAAGGAAGTCATGGACCTGATAATAAAAGAGGTAAAAAAACATAACCAGACTCTTATACTTGTAACCCATGACAGGAGTATTGCGGATTACTCTGATAAGGTGGTAACGATAAAAGACGGAAATATTATAAGTGTGAAGTACAATGAAAAAAATCAGGAAGTGGAAGGAAATGATTAAGATGAAGGAAGAGAAACTTAAGAAAGCACTCATAGGTGTATTTACTGCAGTGATAATGCTTGCAAGCGTATTTATTCCTGAGGGTATTCCCGTAATAGGGGTGAGTGCGGCACATGCGGCAACCGGATATGTTTCTGTAGAGTCTGTAGGCGATATGTCGGGAATACAGGGGGACAAATGGGTAATAGTTGCATACAGCATATTAAACGGACGAAGTGAGAATGTTGTTGTGGATAATATGACTCTGAGCATTGACGGAGGAGATATAGATATTGAAGCAAACAATGGAAGTATTACTATTCCCGCAGGCGAGAGCCAGACTGTAACTTTTAAGGTGTCAATAGGGAAAAGAGCTTCTGAAGGCAGCAGGAGCTGCAACTTTTCAGGTAATCTTAAGACAACAGGTGGGGCTGAACTGACAAATCAGAGAACAGTTGGCGACACAAATACTTTCAGGGTATATGAAAAAACTGCTACTGACAGCAGGGAGATGAAGGCCGTTCCTGCTGTTGAGATTACACACAGCATCTCACCGTCCGCAGGATTTACAGAGGGAAATGATAATGTGCTGAAGCTTGAACTGTTCAATTACGGAAATTCGACCTTGAAGAATTCTGTGGTAGCTGTAACTCTTCCCGACGGACTTTCCATATATAACGGTAGCAACCAGGTCCAGCTTGGATACTTCTCTGTAGGAAAACGAGTAAATGTAGAGTTTCCTGTAACAGTAAAAGCTGATATTGAAAGCAGGAACTATCCTATAGAAGTCGAAGTAAGAGGTGTAAGCTACAGCAGTGAGGACTCGTTTATAAAAAAGACCTTTTACATTCCTGTTGAGGGAAGCGGAACCTCCAGCGGAAAATATCTCAATATTGCAAATGTAAGCGTTCCTGATGAAGTGGCTGAAGGTGAAAACTTCAATATGAATTTCAGAATACAGAACACGGGAAGCGCTTCCATGAAAAACGTAAAGGTAACAGTTGAACCTGCTGAAGGAATAGTGAACAAATCCAGAAATGTTTTTATTGATAACTTTAAAGCAGGAGAAAGCAAAAACTATTCGGTAAAGCTTTATGCTTTTGAGGGTGCGGATGAGAAAAGCTATCCGATTAAGATAACGGCAGCACCTGTGGGAAGCTCGGATAAGGAAAATGAGGGAGCCATGCAGTATGCTTCAGTCACTGTTTCCGGAAGCGGAAACGGCGTGAAGAAGCCTCAGCTGATGGTAGAAAGCTATAATTACGGAGGAAATGCCGTTCAGGCCGGATCTGTATTTTTTCTGAACCTTTCGGTACTTAATACTTCTGAAAAAAGTATTAAGAACATAAAGGTTTCACTGTCAAACGAAGAAGGAGTTTTTGTTCCGGCAAGCGGCAGTAATTCATTTTTTATAGACAAGCTGAAGGGTCGTGAAAGCTATTCAAAAACTATAAAACTTAATGTAAAGCCGAAAGCAGAAGAAGCCACATCAGCGGTAAAGGTGGACTTTACATATGAGGATGGGAAAGGTGAGGCATTTGAGGCATCAGATGTTATATCGATACCCGTTACCCAGATGACAAGGCTTGTTGTAGATGATTTAGTGCCTCCGGCTGAGATTTATGCGGGACAGCAGTCATCCTGCGAGCTTCAGTTTTACAATATGGGAAAAAGCGTGCTTAACAACCTGAGAGTAAACTGTGAGGGAGATTTTGATGTTGCGCAATCAAACAGTTACTTTGTGGGAAATATGGAAAGCGGAAAAAGTGACAGCTATACTTTCAACTTTATACCGAGGGAAGCAGGTACAATGAGCGGAGTCATAACCTTTACCTTTGAAGATTCAGAGGGTGAACTGCAGTTTATGGAGGTACCTTTTGAGTTTGAAGTTATGGAAGAGGAAATCTTTGATGAGGATGATATGGACTTTGATGAAGAAAAAAAGCCGATTCCGTGGGCGCTGATAACAGCAGGCATTGTATGCCTGGCAGGTATAACCGGTCTTGTAATATATAAAAGAAGAAAGAAAAAGCTGCATAACTCACTTCTGATTGATGAAAGCTTTGACATGGATATAAAGGATGAACCATCGGAAGACAGTCAGAATGAAGACAGAAATTAAGGAGCGGAAGGATGAATAACAGAGATTTAATAGAACTGTGCCTGAGAAATCTGTTCCGCAGACGTACAAGAACGCTGCTTGCCGTTACAGGTGTTGTAGTCGGAACCTGTGCAATAGTTGTAATGCTTTCCATAGGCTTCGGACTCACGGAAAGCTATCAGGCGCAGATTGAAAGCTATGGAAACCTTCACATGATAGATGTCATGAGTAGCGGAGGAGAAAGCTTTGGAAGCAAGAAAGACACAAAGGGAATACTGAACGAAAAAAATCTTAAAAAAATCGAAGATATGAAAGAAGTCAGTGCAGTGACTCCCGTCGTAAGTGAATATTTCAATATTGTGGCAGGCACAAAGGTTGCGCAGGTGGAAATCCTGGGGGTGAACCCGGAGGTTCTCGAGAAATTCAAGTACAAAGTACTGGACGGAGGAAGACTTCTGAACAACACGGATAAATATGACACTTTATTCGGCAATCAGATTCCGTATTTTTTTCAGAATCCGAAAAGTACGGAGTGGACAGATGAACAGCTGGATGTGATGGCACAGAAAAAAATGTACATTACCGCAGACAGTTCTGTATGGCAGAACGGACAGGGAGGTTCGGACGAAGATAAAATCGTATATAAGGAATTCCCTACAAAGGCGGTGGGAGTGCTTGAAAACCCTGATGACGACTCGGCATACTGTGTTTACATGAATATCAAGTATGTGGAGGAAATGATAAAAGAAAATAAAAAGGCTGAAAAAGAAAATAC
>JBJETA010000002.1:0-5995 GCA_051883075.1 Anaerovoracaceae bacterium | reverse complement strand
GATGGCATAAAGACCCGGATATGAGAATATAATCAGCTCTTTGCTTCCTGCAGCAGGGTCCCCGTCAAAAGCCGCCTGTATATCTGTCAGAAGCACCTTCTGTAGCTTAGGGAGCTCACGAAGGAACTCAACCGTTATCCTTTCCGCCTCATCCGCCGCCTTTTCTTCGGGCATTTTCCTGTCATAACACAATGCCAGCTTAATCTGCTTCGACAGACTTTCATATACACCTGCCAGCTTCTGTCCTATAAAATACGGTGCCAGCGTGCAGTCCAGCTTTTCATTGCTGAAGTACCCCGGGAACATAACCGTTCTAAGTTCTCCTATCATCCTTATAACTGCACTTCTGTCAGGCAGTCTGCCATTGTCCTTCGCTAAAAACAAATCTTCTGTAAGATAGTTCGCGGTAATGTCCTCAACTATATCCTGTATATTCCTTTTGAACATTTCTTTCACACCATTTTCCTCCTATATATGCAATGAAACAATCTCTATTTTTGTTATCATACCAAAATGCGGCACAATATTTATTGTACCACATCACAATTTCATTAGTCCAGCTTTTTACCACAATACGGGCAATATTGCTTTTCCTCCTGTACCTTTCTGCGCTCATGTTCTTCCATACGTTTGGCTTCTGCCATCTGCTCCACAAAGCCTGCAGAAATGATACCTGTAGGTATTGCAACAAGGCCGATTCCGAGAAAAGTCATCAGCATACTTAAAATCTTGCCAAGAGCTGTAATGGGATAAACATCTCCATAGCCTGTCGTGGATACATTCGCTACCACAAACCACATACTAGTCAGTATATTATCAAACACCTCCGGCTGTGCCTCATGTTCTGTCTGAAACATCATCAGTGATGCTGCAATCATCATGACAAGAATGATAAATAGAGATGACACAAGCTGACCTTTTTTCTTTCTTACGACCCGGGCAATAATCATGAGAGAGTCATAATGCCTGTTTACCCTGAAAAGGCGAAGTATACGCACCGCCCGCAGGGAACGCATTGCCACAAAGCCTGTAGGAAACACTGCCGGTATATAATACGGAAGTATTGCCAGCAAATCTATAATCCCGAAAGGTGAAAATATAAAATCAACTGCCGATTCGGTTTTCCTGTTTCTTGGATAAAGCAAATCACTGGTCCATATTCTCAATATATATTCAATCGTAAAAAGAAATGTTGAAAAATACTCTATTGCTCTGATCTCAGTCATATATTTCTGTGCGGAATCAAAAGTGCTTATTATGAGCAACCCTACATTTACTCCTATCAGCACTATTAAAGCCATATCAAAGCAGCGGCTTGCAAAATCTTTAGCTTCTCCCACCTGTATGATTTCAAATGTCCTTTTCTTTATCCTCTCATATTTATTTTTCACTTCCGTCTGTTCCTTTATTTCCTTATGTTCCATATATCCCTGTTTTCTCCGGCTTTTTTTCAATTCTATAAATCCACATTGCGAAATGCACATTTATTATATGTAAAACTTACAAATCACTTACCTTTAATACTACTCCGATGTATAAAAAAGGGCAACATAAAATGCTGCCCTTTAACGTTTACATTGTACAGAATTGTTAATTACTTAAATAAATATAAGTTTTATTTGTTGTCTGTCAAATTTCTGTTTGACTATTCAGTTACCAATGAAAGGTCAACAGGGATTGAAGCTTCTACTTCTTCTCCTGCGATAACCTTCATTGCCTGTTCAACGCCTGAAGCTCCGATTTCCTTTGGAAGCTGCTGAACTGTTGCTCCCATGTCGCCTGCCTGTACAGCAGCGATAGCGTCATCAGTAGCGTCGAAACCTACAACTAGGATGTCACGGCCTGAAGCCTTGATAGCCTTTAAAGCACCTAATGCCATTTCGTCATTGTGAGCGAATACAGCATCGATTTCAGGCTGAGCCTGAAGAATGTTTTCCATTACTGACATACCTTCATCTCTGTTAAAGTTTGCAGTCTGCTTAGCAACAACTTCGATATTGCTTTCAGCGATTGCAGCATTGAAGCCTTCTCCTCTTTCGATAGCAGCTGATGCTCCTGGAACGCCTTCAAGTTCTACAACCTTACCTTCTCCGCCTAACTGTTCGATGATGAAGTCACCGGCAAGCTTACCACCTGCAACGTTATCTGATGCGATGTGGCAAACAACCTCTCCGCTGTTAGCAGCTCTGTCAAGAGTGATAACAGGGATACCTGCTTCGTTTGCAGCTGCTACTGCACTGCCTACTGCATCTGAATCAGTTGGGTTGATTAAGATTAAATCAACATTCTTTGTGATTAAGTCTTCCATGTTTGAAAGTTCGATAGCTGAGTCATCCTGTGAATCAAGAACGATTAATTCAGCTCCGAGTTCATCAGCCTTAGCCTGAGCTCCGTCTCTTAAGTCAACGAAGAATGGGTTGTTTAAAGTTGAAACGATCAGACCGATTGTTGCTCCATCATTTGTTTCAGTATCTTCAGCTGAACCACCACAACCGAACATTCCAAATGCCAGAACCAGCACCAGTAAAGCTACTAATATCTTTTTCATTTTGTGTGTCCTCCTAAAATAACAGTCCTGCACAATATATATTTAACCGCTTTTGGATTAAATAACATGATTATTTTGATTTCTGCTTTCTGTCAAGCAGTACAGCCAGAAGTATTACAATACCCTTTGCAACATCCTGATAATACGACGGTACCTGCAGCAGGTTCAGAGCATTGTTAAGAATACCGATGATTAATGCACCGATTGCCGTGCCTCCGATAGTTCCGATACCGCCCGACATACTTGTTCCGCCAAGTACAACGGCAGCAATAGCATCAAGTTCATAGCCTGTACCTGCCGTAGGCTGTGCGGAGCCTAGTCTGGCTGTTACGATAATGCCCGCAAGAGCGGCAAGCATACCGCATACACCATATACAAATATCTTAACCCTGTCTACCTTTATACCTGAATAAATGGTTGCCTCTTCATTTGAGCCTAAAGCATATATGTATCGTCCCATTCTTAAATATCTTAAAATATAGAATGCGATAATAAATACGATAATCATAATATAAACCGGTATAGGAAGTCCAAGGAAAAATCCCGAACCAATCTTACCAAACAGCACGCCGCCCTCTGCAGCGCTTGTTCCTATAGGCTTACCCTGTGTATATACCAGAGTCGCACCTCTTAAAAGTGTCATAGTGCCCAGAGTAGCGATGAACGGCTGCAGTCTTCCCTTGCTTATAAGCAATCCGTTTACGATACCTATGCCCAGACCAAGAAGCAGTGTCACGCATACAGTTAAAAAGACGTCCATTCCCGAAGCAATCATGCTGGCTGCAACTGCACCGCATATAGCGAGCACAGAACCTACTGAAAGGTCAATACCGCCAATCAGAATAGCGAATGTCATACCTGTAGCAATAACCGCATTAATAGATGTCTGTCTTAAAACAGTAAGCAGGTTTCTTGTTGTAAAGAAATTCTCACTTAAAAACGACATAACCAGACATAAAATAACAAGAACTATTAACGGTTTATTTTTCTGTAAAAATTCCGTAACGTTTTCTTTCGAAATTGACTTCAATTTACTGCACATCCTTCCCTACGGCCAAACTCATGATACTTTCCTGGTTTGCCTCCTCTATATCCAAAAATCCGCTTATGCGTCCTTCGTGCATAACCATGACTCTGTCACCCATGCCAAGGACCTCAGGAATTTCGGAAGAAATCATGATGATACTCATGCCTTCCTTTTTAAACTCATTAATAAGAGTATATATTTCTTTCTTTGCACCTACGTCAACACCTCTTGTAGGTTCGTCAAGAATAAGAACGCTTGGTTTCGTGAACAGGTTCTTTGCTATTGAAACCTTCTGCTGGTTGCCGCCGCTTAAAAACTTCACAAGCTGCTTAGGATTTTTGCATTTAATTGATAAATCCTTTACATATCCGTCCGCAATTTCGTTTTCTCTGCTCTTCGAGATGTGCCCGATTGCATTGCTTATTGCATGCAGTGCTTCAATAGTAATATTTTCTTTTATACTCATGCCCAGCACTATGCCGTTGGCTTTTCTGTCCTCCGAAACATAGGCAATACCATGTCTGATTGCATCTTTCGAACTGTTGATGCTGATTTCCTTCCCGTTTAAAAGAATTTTGCCCTGATCGGCCTTATACAAGCCGTATATGGTTCTTGCAAGCTCTGTTCTTCCGGAGCCCATCAGTCCCGCAACCGCAAGGGTTTCACCCCTCTTAAGATTGAAGGAAGCATCTTTTACATATTCATTTGTAATGCCCTGTACCTCGAAAACAACCTCTCCGATTTCAGAATCGGCTTTCGGATACTGCTCCTCAAGCTTTCGTCCCACCATCATCTCGATAAGTCTGTCTTCATCAACATCTGCAACCTTTACTTCGCCTACCAGGCCTCCGTCCCTCAGGACTGTTATATCATCGCAGATTTTAAATATCTCTTCCAGACGGTGTGATATGTAAACAATACTTCTGTTCTGCTCTTTAAGTCTTCTTACAACTTCAAACAGCTTTTCCGTTTCCGATATGGTAAGAGCTCCCGTAGGTTCATCCATTATAATAATCTTTGCGTTAAGCGATACAGCCTTTGCAATCTCAACAAGCTGCTGTTTTCCTACACTCAGCTTATTTACCAGCATCTTAGGATTCTCTGTAAGTCCAAGCATGGAAGTCCATTTTTCGGTTTCCTCATACATCTTCTTTCTGTCAATCCTGCCAAACTTATTTACAGGCTCTCTTCCGAGAAAGATGTTCTCTGCTATGGATAAGTCCCCGATAAGGTTTAATTCCTGATGAATAATGGCTATTCCCTTATCCTGTGACTCCTTTGTCGATTTAAACTCTACAGGATTTCCTTCAAGCATAACTTCGCCCGAGGTTCTTTCATACACGCCGGTCAGAATCTTCATCAGGGTAGATTTCCCCGCACCGTTCTCACCCAGAAGTGCCATGACCCTTCCTTCATATATGTTGAAATCCACATCATTGAGTACGCGTACGCCCGAGAACTCTTTATTTATATGTCGCATTGACACTATCTCATTGTACATTAAAATAAGTCCTCCCTAAAAAACTACACCGGAAACGAGAATCACATTTGCATAAGGTGTAAACTCTCCTGTTCTTACAACCGCCTTGCAGCTTCCTGTTCTCTCTTTAAAAGCCTCATGAGGTACATACTGGATTTCAAGCTCTGCTTCAGCATCTCTGCATGCCCTCAATATGTCTTCATGCATCTCAGGACTTGCCTTTACTATTTCCTCAGCAAGAATTATCTTTTCAATCTTCTGCTCCGTCAAAACAGCTTCCAGCACCTGCATAAAGCCCGGAACACCTTTAGATACTGCCAAATCAATCCTTTTAACACCATCCGGAACAGGCAGACCTGCATCTCCCAGAGCTATACTGTCTTTATGCCCCATCTTTGCAATGCAGCCTGTGATTTCGGAATTTAATAAAAAACTCTTTTTCATTTTTTCCTCCGCAGCTTGTTAATTTCATAACTTTATTTTGTAGACATTCTCACTACAAGTTCAGTAGTAAGAATCATCGTGTTCAAATCCGTATCCTTTTTCCCTAAGACCGTATTATCTTGATCCGGCTCTTTTCTCAGCCTGTTTATTAAAAGCTCCGCCGCTTTATACCCCATCTCATAGATTGGCTGCTTTACCGTAGTCAGAGCAGGCTCCGTAAGACCCGCCAGATAGATATCATCAAATCCGACAACACCTATATCCTGCGGCACCCGCAGACCCTTCTCACGGAGTTTTTTCACAGCACCTATGGCTATGATATCATTTCCGCAGAAAATACAGTCTATGGGAAGCTTCTGTTCTATAAGCTCCGAAACTGCGTCTATTCCCCACTGCATACGGTAATCTCCGATTTTTATGTATTCTTCGTTTATAGGCATATTTCTTTCCAGAAGTGCCTTTTTATATCCCTCCAGACGGTCGGCTGCCGTGTTAA
>JBJETA010000001.1:0-26284 GCA_051883075.1 Anaerovoracaceae bacterium | reverse complement strand
GCAGAGGTCTGCAAAACCTTTATTCCCCAGTTCAAATCTGGGTGTCGCCTCCATAAACCTCAGTTCTCTGGGGTTTATTTTTTTTAAAAGCTTCAGGCTTTTATATATGGCAGATAATGCATAAAAAAAGTATTGTATAAAAAAACAGAATATTGTATTAATAAACAACAAAATCACAAAAATATAAAAAGAACAGCAAGATAGTGCAATATGTACCGCAAAAAATCATATAAACAGCTTTTAAAAGAATAAAAAAAGGGTGTTTGTATTGTTTTTGAAAACAAATTATCATGTGTATGTTTATTTTTGTATTAAAAGTGTTGAAGAAAAGTAAAAAAGAATATACAATACAAAAGGCACTAGCCATATCTATTTTTAATAATGAGGTCAGGAACATCGCCTGAGAAGCACTCTGCTGCAGAGTGCCGTAAGAAAACTTATTTTATTGCTATTATCTGAAGAATTATCGATGTTTCGGCCGATTTGAGGAGGAAAAATGGAAGAAAAAAATGTAATGGAGCAGGGAACTCCAAAGCAGAAGAAAAAACGTCAATTCCCATCAGCTTTCACGGTATTATTCATAATCTTAATTTTAGCGGCTATCGCAACTCACTTCCTGCCTACAGGTACATACTCAAAGCTGCTTTACAATGTTGACACTAATATGTTTGACATTACAGCACCTGACGGAAGTGTTACTTCACTGGAAGCTACACAGGAAACACTGGACAGCTTAGATATTAAGGCTGACCTTAACCTGTTCTTAGATGAAAGTATCTACAAGCCAATTGCTGTTCCGGGAAGCTTTGAAGCTATCGAAGGTACTCCACAGGGACCTGTTGACTGCGTTATGGCGGTTGTAGAAGGTGTTTATGATTCAATCGACATCGCACTGTTCATCTTTGTACTTGGCGGTATGCTTGCTTACATGAACAAATCAGGCGCATTCACAGCAGGTATGGGTGCACTGACAAAGGTTACAAAGGGTAAGGAATTTGTTCTTATCGTAGCTGTTACTTTCTTAATCGCACTTGGCGGTACTTCATTCGGTATGTGCGAAGAAACAGTTCCTATTTACGCTATTATGATTCCAATCTTTGTAATGGCAGGTTATGATGCCCTAGTTGGTATCTCAGCTATCTGGTTCGGTTCATGTATCGGTACTATGTGTTCAACTATCAACCCATTCTCAGTTGTTATCGCATCAAATGCTGCAGGTATCAACTTCATGAACGGTTTTGAACTTAGAGCTGCTGCTCTTGTTGTAGGAACACTTATGTGTGCTATTTACGTTATCGTATACGGAAACAGAGTAAGAAAAGACCCAAGCAAGTCAGTTATTCTTGAAAGCAAGGAATACATCGACAACAAGTACTGCAATGCAACTGAAATTCCTGAACTTACAGGCAGATTCAAGATTGTACTGTTAATCTTCTTTGCTACATTCGGCATCATGATCTGGGGCGTAGTTTGCCAGGGATGGTGGTTCGGTGAAATGACAGCATTATTCTTCGTATCAGCTATCATCATCGGTATCGTACTTGGTTTCAGTGAAAGAGAACTTGTAAACGAATTCCTGTCAGGTGCAGGTGAAATGATCGGCGTTGCCCTTGTTTGCGGTGTTGCAAGATCAATCAACTTCGTACTTGACGGCGGTCTTGTTTCAGACGCTTTACTTAACACAATGTCAGGATGGGTTGAAGGAATGAGCCCTTATGCATTCGCTATCATGATGTACTTCATTTACATCATCTTAGGATTCTTCATCAATTCATCATCAGGACTTGCTGTACTGTCAATTCCTATCATGGCACCTTTAGCAGACGCTGTAGGACTTCCAAGAGAAGTTGTTATCACAGCTTACATGTTTGGTCAGGGAACTATGGGCTTCGTAACTCCAACAGGTCTAATCTTAGTAGTATTAGAATTAGTTCAGGTTGGTTACGACAAGTACTTAAAGTTCGTAGCACCTCTTGTAGCGATGGTTGTTGCTTTCGCATTAGTATTCTTATGCATTCAGGTTGCTATTGTTTAATTTAGAGAATTGAACGATTGAAAAGCAATAAAATAGAATAAAAAGGTTATACCGAATTTAAAGGCCGGGCTTTTGATTAAGTCCGGCTTTTTTTTACATATTTTTTATGGTAAAATTAAAGGATAGGAACTTATAAAAACGGATTTCTAATTAAGATAGATAAAGAAACCTCAAACGGGAGGAGATAGGAGGAAACATGGCATTTACACATCTTCATGTGCATACCGAATACAGTCTGCTTGACGGCGCGGCAAGGATAAAGGATCTGATTGCGCGTGTAAAAGAGCTGGGAATGGATTCTGTTGCGATTACGGACCACGGTGTCATGTTCGGGGTTATTGATTTTTATAAAGAAGCAAAAAAACAGGGAATAAAGCCTATTATCGGCTGCGAAGTATATACGGCTGCACGTACCATGCTTGATAAGGAGGCTGATAAGGATAAGCATCAGGGACATCTTGTTCTGCTTGCCAAAAATCAGAAAGGCTACAGCAACCTTGTGAAAATAGTTTCAGAAGGCTTCACGAAAGGATATTATTATAAACCCAGAATCGACAAAAGCGTGCTGCGCAGGTACAGCGAAGGCATTATTGCTTTGTCAGGCTGCCTTGCCGGAAATGTACAGCGCCTTTTAAGCAATAACGATTATGAGGGCGCAAAAAAAGAAGCGCTGGAGCTTCTGGAAATATTCGGAGAGGGAAATTTTTATCTGGAGCTTCAGGACCAGGGACTTGAAGAAGAATATGCAATCCTTGATGATATGAAGAGACTTCACAGGGAGACCGGAATACCTTTTGTGGCAACGAATGACGTCCATTACGTAAGGCAGGAGGATGCTGCTGCACACGATATACTTTTGTGCATACAGACAGCAACAAATGTTGATGATGAACAGCGCATGAGATTTCCTAATGACCAGTTTTACCTGAAATCGGAACAGGAAATGAAAGTATTATTTTCAGGCATTCCCGAGGCATTGGAAAATACATACAAAATAGCACAGGCATGCAATGTGGAGTTCACCTTCGGGGAATATCACTTGCCTGAATTTAAGGCACCGGATGGAAAGACCAATAAGGAATATCTGAGAGAACTTTGTGTAGAAGGGCTGAAAGACAGATACGGACAACCGTCTGAAGAAATACAGGAACGTTTTGAATATGAGTTTTCTGTTATAGAAAAGATGGGATATATTGAATATTTTCTTATAGTTTGGGATTTTATAAATTACGCAAGAAGAAATAAAATAATGGTTGGACCGGGCAGAGGCTCGGCAGCAGGCAGCATTGTGGCATATGCGCTGAAAATAACAGACATAGACCCTATCAGGTACTCGCTTATCTTCGAGAGGTTTTTAAATCCTGAAAGAGTAAGCATGCCGGATATTGATATTGACTTCTGTTACGAAAGAAGACAGGAGGTTATCAATTATGTTATTGAAAAGTATGGAGAAGATAAGGTAGCACAGATTATAACTTTCGGTACCATGAAAGCAAAGGCGGCTGTACGCGACGTTGGAAGAGCCTTAAATATGAGCTATGCAGAAACAGATGCCATAGCAAAGGCAATACCTTTTGATTTGAAAATGACCATAGGCAAGGCTCTGGAACTTAATCCTGAGCTGAAGGCGGCATATGATAACGATAAGAGAGTTGCCCAGCTTCTTGATATGGCACAGGCTCTGGAGGGTATGCCTCGACACGCTTCAACTCATGCAGCAGGGGTTGTAATTTCAAAAGAGAGCATTGATGAGTATGTGCCTCTGTATCTGGCTGATAAGGGTGTATCTACACAGTTTACCATGACTACTATTGAGGAACTGGGCCTTTTGAAGATGGACTTCCTTGGTCTCAGGACCCTGACGGTTATAAGAGATGCACTTGAAATGATAGAACAAAATCATGGAGTTCATATCGATTTTTCGAAAATGACCTATGACGACCCTAAGCCTTATGAATTGATTTCGAGCGGAAATACTCAGGGTGTGTTCCAGCTTGAAAGTGCCGGCATGACCCAGTTTATGAAAAACCTGCATCCTGACTGCTTTGAAGATATCGTAGCCGGTATTTCACTTTACAGACCGGGGCCTATGAACTCAATACCTACATATATATCTAATAAGAAAAATCCTCAGGATATTACGTATTTGCACGAAAGTCTTGAACCAATACTTTCTGTAACTTATGGCTGTCTTGTTTATCAGGAGCAGGTTATGCAGATAGTGCGTGACCTTGCCGGTTATACTTACGGAAGAAGTGACAGTGTACGAAGAGCCATGGGTAAAAAGAAGATGGATGTAATGCTACAGGAAAAAGAGTATTTCATACACGGAAAAGATGATGAAAACGGAAATATTGAAATCATGGGCTGTGTGAGAAACGGAATACCTGAGCATATTGCGGAGGAAATCTTCAACCAGATGGTAAGCTTTGCTGAGTATGCATTTAATAAGTCCCATGCGGCTGCGTACGCAGTAGTGGCATATGAAACGGCATATCTGAAGGCCTACTATCCTGTAGAGTTTATGGCGGCGCTCATGACAAGCGTTATGGGTGAAAGTAACCAGATTGCAAAGTATATAAGAAACTGCAGTGAAATGGGCATAGAAGTCCTGCCGCCAAGCGTAAGGGACAGCAGCAGGAACTTTACGGTATCCGACGGAAAGATTCATTTCGGGCTTCTGGGAGTCAAAAATGTAGGCGTAGGAGTCATAGATGAAATAATACGTTCCAGAAATGAAAAAGGTCAGGCAAAAGACATTTTCCAGTTTATATCAAACGTAGACATTCACGAGATAAATAAGAAGGCCATGGAAAGCCTGATTAAGGCGGGAGCCTTTGACTGCATGAACAAAAACAGGGCACAGTACCTTGCGGTTTACGAAAGTCTCATGGAATCTGCACAGAACAACGCAAAGAAAAATATTGCGGGACAGCTGTCTCTTTTCCAGATGAACAGTGAAATCATGGAGGCAGAGGAGTCGGTGGCAAAGCTTCCCGATGTAGAAAACTTTTCACAGAAGGTTCTGATGGGCATGGAAAAGGAAATGCTCGGAGTTTATCTGACAGGACATCCTCTGAAGGACTATGAAAAGCAGATTGAAAAGCTTATTTCTGTAACGTCTGAGGAACTTGCCCATGCAGATACGAACGGCACTGTGGCAGACGGTATGAAGGCAGTTGTTGCGGGCATTATCTCGTCAAAGAAAATTCTTATCACAAAGAACAACAAGCAGATGGCTTTTCTTGACATAGAAGATTTGTACGGGGAAATCGAAATAGTTGTTTTCCCAAATGTCTATGAAAGGTACATGCAATTAATAAAAGAGGACAATATAATAGTTATAAGCGGCACAGTAAACTTTAAGGAAGATGAGATGCCGAAGATTCTGGCGGACAGAATAACTGCCATAGATGCATTTGGGGCTGCGGAACAGGGCACAGAAGGCAAAGGTCTGGTAAAGATAAAAATTCCGAAGGAAATGGATGAAGACAGGAGCTTGAAGCTTATAAAGGAGCTTATTATATCTCACAAAGGAAATACCCCTGTGATGCTCTATTTGGAGGCTACAGGCAGGAAACTGAAGACTAACAGGGATTTGTGGGTAAATCCGGACGAAAGCTTTATAGAGGCGATAAGCGGCTTCGTAGGCGAAAAGAATGTGAAAAAAGAACAGAAGTAGAAGTAATATGGAGGTGACAGTATGAAAAGAATAGCTATCCTGACAAGCGGCGGTGATTCACCGGGAATGAACGCGGCAATACGTGCAGCGGTAAGAAGTGCAATTTACATGGGGCTTGAGGTATACGGAGTGCAGAGAGGTTATGAAGGACTGATAGACGGGGACCTTCAGCCGATGGATGTTTCTTCTGTATCTGACATTCTCCACAAGGGAGGTACCATATTAAGAACTGCAAGAAGCGAACGCTTTAAGACTGCCGAGGGCATGAAGAGAGCAAACCAGATGCTTGAAAGCTTTGAAATAGACGGACTTATCGTCATAGGCGGCGACGGCTCCCTTAAAGGCGGTTTGGAACTGTCACAGCTTGGAGGTGTGACTGTCATGGGACTTCCGGGAACTATCGACAATGACCTTGCATACACCGATTACACCATAGGCTTTGACACATCGGTAAATACTGTACTTTCGGCGATAAGCAATATCAGGGATACTTCTTCATCACATGAGAGAACCACCGTTATTGAGGTAATGGGCAGACATTGCGGAGACATAGCTCTTTATGCGGGACTGACAGGCGGTGCGGAGACGATTCTTATTCCTGAAGAAAAGGTTGATATAAATGCAATTTGCAGAAAGATGATACAGGGAAGAAACAGAGGAAAGCTTCATAACATAATTATAAAAGCAGAAGGCATAGACATCCCTACTCAGGAGCTTGCAGATATGCTTGTGGAAAGAACAGGCATGGAAACTAAAATAGTGGTTCTGGGATATATACAGAGAGGCGGCTCACCTACAGCAAGAGACAGGATGCTGGCAAGCCGTATGGCTTATAAGGCGGTGCAGCTTCTTTATGAGGACAGTGAAAGCAGGGCTATAGGCGTAAACGGTGAAGAGATAGTGCACTACGAGCTTGAAGATGCCCTGAAGATGAAAAGAGATTACGATTATGACAAGAGTCTTCTTGAACTGGCGGATATTCTGTCAATTTAACTTTTAATGTTTTTTAACGACATAGTTAAACCCGGAGCAGACTGCTCCGGGCCTTTTTTTGGATATTATCCGTTGTTCTTATCAAATTTTATCAGCTTATTTTTTTCTTGCTTTTTTCGTCCTCAAGCGAGTAGGTAAGACCTAAATCTTCAAAGCCGTTTCCCACTATTTCAAAAGCATTGGCAAGGATAATGAATGCCGTAGGGTCATATCGCCTTATGATTGCCTTTAGCTGGGGCATTTCATTTGGCTTTACCGCAGCAAGCAGAATGTCCCTTTCTGTTTTCTCATACATGCCCATAGCTTTTATGGCGGTTACGCCTCTGTTCATTTCATACAGTATGGCATCTGCAATCTTATCTACGTTCTGATTTGCGAATATATAAAACATGCATGCTTTGTTGAAGCCGCTGTTTATCTTGTCCGTAACGATAGAAGTTATCGCTATGGCGAGGATAGCATAGATTCCGGCTTCTATTTCACCGTAAACAAACATTGCAAGTATTACAATAGAGCCGTCTATCATCATCAGAAGCTGTCCTAAACTAAGATATTTAATCTTTGTAATGATAAGCTTCGCGAGGAGATCGGTACCTCCTGCCGAAAGCTGCGCTTTTACTGAAAATGACGCTGCAGTACCGTATATGATACCTCCGCATATTGCGGCTACCAGCTTATCATGTGAAAGGCAAGGCAGAAATGATAAAAGGTCAACAAATGCTGAGAACAGGCTGGTAGTTATTATGGTTATGAGTATATATCTTTTACCTTTTACCCGTATTCCCCAGAGCCAGATAGGAATGTTTAAAACCATAACGGTCATGCCGATGGGGATGCCGATGATGGAATTTAAAACGGTTCCCAGACCTCCGAGTCCGCCTGCTGCTATGTTGTTGCCGACATAAAACAAATCCATTGCAAGTGCATAAAACAAATCTGCAAGAACTATATAAAATATCTGCTGCGGAGTTATTCCGATTTTTTTAAATAGTGACCGTTCTTTCATTGATAAGAATACCCTGAAGCTTTCTATAAAAGTGATGCCATATGCTTTAACGTTCTTACAAGCTGGCATACGTAGCTGCTTTCGTTGTCATACCATGCGACGATACGAACCTCAAAGACACCTGTTCCGCTTCTTGCAACAAGTGTCTGGGTAGCATCAAACAGTGAACCGTATTCCATACCTATGATATCACTTGAAACAAGTTCTTCTTCTGTATATCCGAAGGATTCGCTTGATGCTTTTTTCATGGCTTCGTGGATACCCTCAAGTGTAACCGTTTCTGTTGAATCCTTTAAAACAGCATCAAGGATGGTGATTGAGCCGCTTGCAACAGGAACTCTCTGTGCAGAACCAATCAGCTTTCCGTCAAGCTCAGGAATAACAAGACCGATTGCCTTTGCAGCGCCTGTGCTGTTAGGAACGATATTTACGGCACCTGCTCTTGCACGTCTGAAATCTCCCTTTCTGTGAGGACCGTCAAGAATCATCTGGTCGCCTGTGTATGCATGAATGGTAGTCATAAAGCCTGTTCTGATTTCTCTGTAGTCACTCAGGGCTTTTGCCATAGGTGCCAGGCAGTTTGTGGTGCAGGAAGCACCTGAAACGATAGTATCTTCCTTTTTAAGGGTTTCATGGTTTACACCGTAAACGATTGTAGGAAGATCGTTTCCTGCAGGAGCGGAGATAAGAACCTTTTTTGCACCTGCATCAATATGTGCCTGTGATTTAGCTTTTGAAGCAAAAAATCCTGTACATTCGAGAACAATATCTATGTCAAGTTCCTTCCATGGAAGGTTTGAAGGGTCTGCTTCCTTATATATTTTTATGGTTTTGCCGCCAACTGTGATTGAGTCTTCATCACTGCCGATTTCATATTTTGTGTACTGCCCCTGGACGCTGTCGTGCTTAAGAAGGTAAGCCAGCATCTGCGGATTGGTTAAATCGTTGATGGCAACGATTTCAAATCTCTCATCATCAAATATTCTGCGGAATGTAAGTCTTCCTATTCTGCCGAATCCGTTAATTGCAATTCTTGTTTTCATAATTGCATCCTCCCTTTTTAGTAAGTATTATGGAAACGAGCCATGGAGTTATCCATATGGTGCTGCATGGCTGCAACACCCGCTTCAACATCCCTGTCCTGAAAAGCTTTAAATATGGCACGATGCTCTTCAAGAACATCAGCCAGATAGTTTTCCGGATAAGGACCGGGACGCCTGCAATGCTTGACATAAATCTGGTATGAAGAAAGAACATGCTGAAGCATCCTGTTGTGCGAAGCAGTATAAATGAGCTGGTGAAAGCCTGTGTTGATGTTAAGCATCTTGTCTATGTCGTTTTTCTGTGTGTAAAACTCCATAAACTCAAAAGTTTCTTCCAGGTCCTCCATTTCCTCGTCTGTGATACGTTCAATGGCCCATTTTACGGCCTGAACCTCGTACGCCTTGCGAAGTTCATACATATCGGCAAGATCCTGACGTGAAAAGCCCACAACAAAAGCTCCGCGGTTGGGAATTGTTTCAATAAGTCCCTCCATCTCAAGCTGTCGGAGAGCCTCTCTTACAGGTGTTCTGCTGACTTTATATTTATCACAAATACTCTGTTCTGTCAATTTTTCGCCTGCGCGCAGTTTTCCCTGTAATATTTCTTTCTGAAGCTGTGAAAACAGGTTGTTTGAAATCGGCATCGCCTGAGCCTTTGCGTTTTCGTTATGCTGATAAAGTACCATACTTCCTCCTAAAAACAAAAACTTCCTCTTAAAACTAACTTCCCGTATTTTTATATCTGAGAAAGAACAGAATCCGCAAATTCCGAAGCAGTATTTCCTCTGCCGTCTCCGCTCATATTTGTATGTGCTCCTGCAAAATCAACTGCCGCAGCAAGTCTGTCTGCTTTTTCGGATAAACCTGTGTGACGGAGAAGCATTACTGCTGCGGTGAGAATGCTGGCAGGGTTTGCATATTCTGCAATACCGTCGGCAACCATTCTCGGAGCACTTCCGTGTATAGCTTCAAACATGGCATAACGTGAGCCTATATTTGCGCTTCCGGCAGTACCGACACCGCCCTGTATCTGAGCAGCCTCGTCGGTTATGATGTCACCGTAAAGATTTGGGAGTATAAATACATTGAAACTGCTCCTTATCTGCTCATTGATAAGATTTGCAGCCATAATATCAACATACCAGTCATCGGTTTTTATTTCAGGATATTCCTCCGCAACCTGATAGCATAAATCAAGAAACTTTCCGTCTGTTTTTTTCATGATGTTTGCCTTGGTTACGATGGAGACATTCAGATTGCCGTTGTTCTTTGCATATTCAAAAGCCGCCCTTGCGATACGTTTTGTTCCGGGAGCTGTAGTGACCTTGAAGTCCACGGATATGTCACTGTTAATGTCCACACCGCGGCTTCCGAGTACATATTCGCCTTCTGTATTTTCCCTGTAGAATACCCAGTTGATATTTTTTTCAGGTATGCAGACAGGGCGTACATTTGCAAAAAGGTCGAGCTCTCTGCGGAGCGTAACGTTAGCACTTTCTATATTTGGAAGATTATCTGCCTTGCTTGGAGTTGTGGTAGGTCCTTTCAGAAGAACATGACATTCCTTTATTGCAGCAAGAACATCTTCAGGTACGGCAGCGTTTTTCGCGATTCTGTTTTCGAGAGTAAGTCCTTCTATTGTCCTAAGTTCAATTTTACCCGAAGCAAGTTCGTTTTTCAATAATTCATTTAAGACCCTGCGTGCTTCTCCCATAATGACAGGTCCTATGCCGTCACCGTCTATAACCCCTATGACAAGCCTGTCAAGCTTTGAATAATCCGTAAAATCACTATCGTTTTTCATTCTTTCAATTCTTGCAAGCTGTTCCTTTATTATCTGCTCAAAATCCTTTAAATATTCCATTTTGTTCCTCCGCTATCTGCTGATTGAATTAATTTTGCCTCCGCATAAAATCATATTGACTTCCTGTGCGGAGAAGTTTGTGACAGCTCTGTATTCTTTGCCGTTTTCCATATTTTTTACGATAATGACAGGCTGTGAAACCTGTTTTCTTGCCTCGGTAATGACCAGATTCTGCCCGATTTCAAAATCATCATAATCAGCGGGATTTTCAAATACCAGAGGCATGATTCCGCTGTTGATAAGATTTGAACGGTGTATTCTTGCAAAGGATTTTGCAAGTACAAACTTCACACCAAGATAAAGAGGGGCGAGGGCAGCATGTTCACGGCTGCTTCCCTGACCGTAATTTTCACCTCCGATTATTGCGCAGTTTCCGGCTTCCTTACATCTTGCAGAGAAACCTCTGTCGATTTTTTCAAAGCAGTAGTCTGCAAGGTGAGGTACGTTTGAACGATAAGGAAGAAGCCTTGAATCCGACGGCATGATATCATCAGTGGTAATATTATTTCCTGCGTGAAGCACAACCTTTGCCGTTACTGTGTCAGGCAGCTCTGTGTTTCTTGGGAACGGTTTGATGTTAGGTCCCATAACCACATCTGTATTTCCCTTATTTGTTCCTTCGGGATACACGATAAAGTTATCGTTAAAGTTAAAATCAACTGAATCAATAGCAGGAAGCTCCATGCCGCAGGTCATGCCGTTTGTAAGCTTACCTGTGACAGCAGAAACAGCAGCGGTTTCCGGACTTACAAGGTAAACCTGTGCATCCAGGGTTCCGCTTCTGCCTTTGAAGTTTCTGTTAAATGTTCTAAGGGAAACAGCACCTGACTTAGGAGACTGCCCCATACCGATACAAGGACCGCAGGCATTTTCGATAATTCTTGCACCTGCTGCAATCATATCTGCAAGAGCTCCGTTTTCCGCAAGCTTTGTAAGGATTTTACTTGAACCCGGGGAAATAACAAGGCTTACATCAGGATGAACCTTTTTGCCTTTAAGAACTGCCGCAACTTTCATTAAATCGCTGTATGAAGAGTTTGTGCAGCTTCCGATTGCAACCTGATCGACCTTGATTTCTCCGATATTTTCAACGGTATCTACGTTGTCGGGACTGTGAGGCTTTGCTGCAAGAGGTACAAGCTCAGAGAGGTCTACCTTTAAAACTTCATCATAAACAGCATCAGGGTCTGCGGCAAGAGGAACATAATCTTCTGCACGTCCTTGTTCTGTTAAATATTTTAATGTATTTTCATCACTTGGGAATATAGAGGTTGTAGCACCAAGTTCAGCACCCATGTTTGTTATGGTAGCTCTGTCAGTTACAGAAAGGGACTTAACTCCTTCACCTGTATATTCTACGATTTTGCCTACGCCGCCTTTTACTGTCAGCTGCTGAAGCACATAAAGAATGACATCTTTTGCTGAAACCCATGGTCTTAGCTTACCTGTAAGCTGGACATTTATAACCTTTGGAACTGTAAGGGTGTATGTACCTTTTGCCATGGCAACAGCTACATCAAGACCGCCTGCACCTATGGCAATCATACCCAGACCGCCGCCGGTAGGGGTGTGGCTGTCTGAACCGAGCAGAGTTTTGCCGGGCTTGCCGTAATTTTCAAGGTGCAGCTGGTGACAGATGCCGTTTCCGGGTTTTGAGAACAGAACTCCGTGCCTCTGTGCCACGCTTTTGATGAAGGCATGGTCATCGGCATTTTCAAAGCCTGTCTGAAGAGTATTGTGGTCTATATATGCAACAGACAGTTCGGTCCGGATTTTATCTACATTCATAGCTTCAAGCTGTAAATACACCATAGTGCCGGTAGAGTCCTGCGTTAAGGTCTGATCCATTTTTATGGTGATTTCTTCACCGGCAGCAAGAGTGCCGTCAAGCAGATGATTCTCCAGAATTTTATAAGCTAAAGTTTTTCCCATGAATATTTCCTCCTGTACTTTGATTTGTTCAATATCGTCTGTTTTGTAAATCAGTCATCGGCTTCAGGCTGTAATGCGCAGCGCAGAATTGAGCCGGACTGAATTGCATCACTTTAAATTGATAAATTTGTATATCTGTATACAATTATACAAAAATACAATTGCTTGTCAAGAGAAGGACACAAAAAAAGAGTATTAATTTTGTCTGAAATAAACAAATAATTAATACTCTGCATTTAGTATATTCCGTGTAGTTTTATTTTCTTTTTTGCGATTCGGCATATTCTTTACAGAACTTTGAAATACCGCAGCTTTCGCACTTTGGTTTCCGCGCATCGCAACAGTATCTGCCGTGAAATATCAGACTGTGATGGGTTCGGGACCACCGCTCCTCGGGAATGACATTCATCAGGGCAAGCTCCGTTTTCAGGACATCCTTTTCATTCACAAGTCCAATCCTGTTTGAAACTCTGAAAACATGAGTATCTACAGCTATACGCTGGTGACCGAAGCCGACGGAAAGAACAACATTCGCTGTTTTTCTGCCGACTCCCGGCAGGGCAATCAGCTTATCATAGTCTTCGGGAACCTGTCCGTCGTATTCGGAAACGAGGGTACGGCACAGTGCGGCAACATTTTTTGCCTTTGTCTTGTACATGCCTATCCTGCGTATATACTCCTGAAGCTCTTCTTCAGACAGCCTGCTCATAGCAAATGCATCGGGATATTTCTTGAAAAGCTCCTCGGTTACTACGTTTACACTTTTATCTGTAGTCTGTGCGGAAAGCACTACGGCTACCAGAAGCTGAAATACAGAACCGTGATTTAAAGCACAGTCAGCATCGGGATACATTTCTTCAAGGGTATCTAAAAGCTCGTTCACTTTATTCTTTGTAAATTTCATATTGGTCAGGCCTCCTGCATATTTGTACAATATTGATTATATACCCGTGAGCGTACATATTGACACAAAAAAATTAATCTTATATGATAGAAACGCCGAAATGTTTAAATTTGTTTACGGAGGGAAAATGAAGATAAGTGCAAAAGAAAAGCTCTTTGCAGCGGCAGCAGTAGCAGTTTTGGCGATTGTCCTGCTGATAAGAATGAACTCGCTGTACGGCGGGGAAAACGTTGATTTAGACGGAACTGTAAGTGTGGTAACTTCAAAGGCGGCAGTTTCTGTTATAGAGGGTAAGATAAAAGTTAAGGAAGCCGCTCCTGCAGAAGAAAAGGCAGAAGGAGGAGAGACTCAGGGGTTTATAGAAAAAGAAATATACACTACGGCATCAGGTATAGTTGTGCCTGCCAAAAGCGTAATATACAGAGACGGAAGACTTGTTGCGGTAACACTGGACAAAAACAATCTGCCTGAATATACAGATGTGGAAGTGGGCTTGAAAAACGACAAATATGTCCAGATATTAAAGGGACTTGAAGAGGGACAGGTATATCTGATAGAAGGACAGCAGTATGTTGAAGAGGGCAGAGAAGTTAAGGTTATATTGTAAATTATCATGTAAAAAGACTGGAGAAATCCAGTCTTTTTGTGTTTTTGTACCAAAAAAATCCGAAAAGTATTGACATAAATATAAAAAAATGAGATAATTCGCCACAGCAACACATTATAACTTTAAAGCAATAAAGCAAAGAAAGGCGAGAGGTAGGGACATGATAAACGAAAAATTATTGAAGAATGAAGAAAAGGCAATATTTCAACTGAGAGATTTATATCATCGTCATGGGTATCTTCCTTTCAAGATAAATAAATTTGAAGAGTATGATTTTTATGTGAGAAATAAAGACTTTTTATTTAGTGACAGGCTTATAACATTCAATGATACAGACGGAAAACTTATGGCATTTAAGCCGGATGTAACACTTTCAGCTGTAAAAAACGGAAAAGAAAGCAAAGGCTGTAAGCAGAGACTTTATTACAATGAAAATATTTACAGGGTATCCGGCAGAACGCATCATTTTACGGAAATTTTGCAGACAGGAATTGAGTGCATAGGTGATATTGACGGATTTGATATATATGAGGTCGTTTCTCTTGCAGGTCAGAGCTTAAATCTCATATCAGATGATTTTGTCCTTGATCTTTCCCATCTGGGAATTTTAACTGCATTGTTTGATGAAATGGAAGCCTCGGATGATTTTAAAGAAGAAGCAACTTTATGTATACAAGAAAAGAATCTGCATGATCTTGAAAGGGTTTGCATTAAATATGAAATTCCAACTGATAAATTTAAGCTTCTTGCAGATGCTGCCAGAGTTTACGGAAGCATGAATAAAGCAATTTCAAGGCTTGAAAAGGTCTGCGAACAGTGTAACTCTAAAAATGCCAGTGAAGCTTTAGAACAGCTTAAAAAATTGTGCACATTGCTTGGGAATCTGGATTTTGCAGATAAGATTAGAATTGATTGTTCCATGGTTTCTAACCTTAAATATTATAACGGAATTGTAATCAAGGGGTTCCTGAACGGAATCTCTGAAGCGGTGCTGTCAGGGGGACAATATGATAAACTTATGCAGAGATTCGGAAAAAAATCGAAAGCTATTGGATTTGGTATTAATCTGGATTTACTGGAAGGCTTTCATGAAGAAAAGAATCAGTATGATGTGGATGTTTTGCTTATCTACGAGGAAGGGGAAGAGCCTGAAAAGGTTGCAAATAAGGTACAGGAACTGATTTCCCAAGGTTATAGTGTAAGTGCGCAGAAAAGTCTGCCGCCCAGATTAAGAGCAAGAACAGTTACTAAAATGTAAACATCAGGAAAGAAGAGGTTTGGACAAATGATAAATGTAGCACTTCCAAAGGGAAGACTGGGTGAAAAAGTATATGACATGTTTGAAGCATGCGGATACAGCTGCCCTGAAATAAAAGAGGATAACAGAAAGCTGGTATTTGAAAATCCTGAGAAACAGATTAGATACTTTTGGGTAAAGCCATCAGATGTATCAATATATGTTGAAAGAGGCGTGGCTGATGTGGGTATCGCAGGAAAAGACATTCTTCTTGAATATCAACCGGATATATACGAGCTTCTGGATTTAAATGTAGGAAAGTGCAGGATGGCTGTTGCAGGGCCAAAGGATTTTTATGATGATGGAAGAAAAACTCTGAAGGTGGCAACTAAATTTGTGAACATTGCAAAGGAGTATTATGCAGGTAAGGGCCGAGAAATTGATATAATCAAGCTTAATGGTTCAATTGAGCTGGCACCGATTTTGGGGTTGTCTGACGTGATTGTTGACATTGTGGAAACGGGAACCACGTTAAAGGAAAATAATCTTCATGTAGTAGATACAGTTGTGCCAATCAGTGCGCGTTTTATTTCAAATAAGGCAAGCTTTAAGTTCAAGTCAGATGAAATTGAAAGAATTGCAGCAGGTTTAAAGGAGCATGTAAGGAAATGATAAAAATATATAATTACGGAGAAACACCAAACAGTGAAATATTTGCAAGAACAAACATCGATACAAAATCGGTGGAAAGTGTAGTTGAAGGAATTATAAAAGATGTTATACAGCAAGGAGACAAGGCGCTGAAAGAGTATACCCTAAAATTTGACAGAGCTGACCTTGACAATCTTGAAGTAACTGAGGAAGAAATAAAAGAAGCTTTTGAAGAAGTTGATGAGAAATTTATTGAAATTCTTGAAGAAGCTGCTTGTAATATAAGAGCATTTCATGAAAAACAGGTTAGAAATTCCTTTATGATGAATGAAAAGGATGGCGTAGTTTTAGGCCAGAAGGTAATACCGCTTGAAAAAGTTGCAATTTATGTTCCCGGCGGAACAGCTGCCTATCCTTCTACAGTACTTATGGATTCAATTCCTGCAAAAATTGCAGGCTGCAATGAAATAATCATGATTACACCTCCTCTTGAAGGGGGCAGGATAAATCCTGTAGTTCTTGCTGCAGCAAAGATTGCAGGGGTAGACAGAATCTTTAAAATCGGAGGAGCTCAAAGTATCGCCGCTGTAACTTATGGAACAGAAACAGTGCCAAGGGTTGATAAAATAGTCGGACCCGGAAATGCATACGTTGCGGAAGCAAAGAGGCAGGTCTTTGGAAAGGTTGCCATTGATATGATAGCAGGCCCGAGTGAAATTCTTGTAGTTGCTGACAGCACCTGCAATCCGGCATTTGTTGCGGCCGATATGCTGTCTCAGGCAGAGCACGATAAAATGGCAAGTGCTGTTCTGGTAACAGACAGCATGGAGCTTGCGAAAGCTGTACAGGAGGAAATCGAAATCCAGCTTGAAAAGCTTCCAAGAAAAGAAATAGCAAAAGCCTCAATTGATAACAATGGGAAAATCATAGTAGTAGAAGGAAATATTATGGCTGCCATAGATATTGCAAATGAAATAGCTCCGGAACACCTGGAATTGTGTATGGACAATCCGTTTGATTATCTTGATAAAATAAAGCATGCAGGGTCGATATTTATGGGAAAGAATTGTCCGGAGGCTCTGGGTGACTATTTTGCGGGACCGAATCATACACTTCCTACAAGTGGCACTGCCAGATTTTCATCGCCTCTGTCAGTTGACGATTTCATAAAGAAATCGCAGTTTATTTACTATACACCGGAGGCCCTTGAAAAGGTTGCGGATAAGGTAGAATATTTTGCCGAAAAAGAAGGTTTGACTGCTCATGGAAGAAGTGCAGTAAGCCGTTTTGAGAGGTAAGGACAATGAGTGAATTCTTAAATAAAAGGTTTGAAAGGCTGGTTCCTTATACCCCCGGAGAACAGCCGCAAAATCGTGAATATATAAAGCTGAATACAAATGAATCTCCCTTTGGGCCATCCCCCGGTGTTGCCCGGGCGGTGGAGCAGGAATGCGGAAGGCTGAATCTGTATTCTGATCCGGAAAGCAGGAAAATAAGAGAAAAAATAGCATCACTTTATGATGTGGAAATGGAGCAGGTCATTGTTGCAAATGGTTCTGATGAAGTACTCTTCTTTGCGTTTATGGCATTTTGCGGTGAAGATATGCCGGTTGTATTTGCTGATATAACATATGGCTTTTATCCGGTTTTTGCAGAAATCACAGGAGTTTCTTATGAAGAAATTCCTCTAAGAAATGATTTTTCACTGAACCCCGATGATTATACAGGCATTGGAAAAACTATTGTAATTGCAAATCCAAATGCGCCATCGGGCCTTCCTGTGGCTCTTTCTGATATAGAAAAAATAGTTAGTTTAAATCCTGAAAACGTAGTAATAGTTGATGAAGCATACGTGGATTTTGGCGCAGAATCAGCGGTTTCATTGACAAAGAAATACGATAATCTGGTTGTTATGCAGACTTTTTCAAAATCAAGGTCCATGGCCGGCGCAAGACTTGGTTTTGCTATTGGAAGCAGGAAGCTTATAGGAGATTTAAATACAATCAAATACTCTATTAATCCGTATAACATAAACAGAATGACAGAAGCAGCGGGCTGTGCGGCAATTGAGGACAATCAGTATTACATGGATAATTGCAAAACTATAATTGAAAACAGAAGATGGACTGCATGTGAACTTGAAAAACTGGGCTTCCACGTAATACCAAGCAGTGCCAATTTTATTTTTGCAGAATCAGATAAAATTTGCGGTCAGGAGCTTTATGAAAAGCTTAAGGAAAGGGGAATTCTTATCAGACATTTTACTAAGGAAAGGATTGCAAATTTCAATAGAATTACAATCGGAACAATGTCTGAAATGGAAGCTTTTATAGAAAATGTTAAAGAATTGCTTAAGGAGGCAGAGTGATGAGAAAAAGCCGGATTTCAAGAAAAACAGCAGAGACGGATATAAATCTTTTACTGAATCTGGATGGAACAGGTCAGTCCAGCTGTGATACAGGATGTGGATTCTTAAATCATATGCTGACGTTATTTGCAAAACATGGTCATTTTGATATAGAGGTAAGCTGTAAAGGTGATGTGGAGGTAGACTATCATCACACTACAGAAGATATAGGCATTTGTCTGGGACAGGCCTTCAAACAGGCTCTTGGGGATAAGAAGGGCATAGTAAGATATGGCAGTATGATTCTTCCTATGGATGAGGCACTGATTTTATCTGCAGTGGATTTGTCTGGAAGATGCGGCTGCTTTTATGATATGAGTATTCCGACAGAGAAGGTTGGAGATTTTGACACGGAGCTGTGCGAGGAGTTTTTCAGAGCTTTTGTACAGCATAGTGAAGCCACACTGCATATAAGACAAATGTCAGGTTCAAATTCTCACCACATAATCGAGGGAGCCTTTAAATCTGTGGCAAGGAGCTTAAGAGCCGCTGTGGCTATTGATTTACAAAACAAGGATGAAATTCCGTCAACAAAGGGAGTGATTTAGATGGTTAGCATAGTCGACTATGAAGTTGGAAACCTGTTTTCACTTGTATCATCGTTGAAATTTATCGGGGCAGAAGCAATCGTAACTTCAAATCCCGATGAAATAATAAAATCGGATAAAATAATTCTTCCCGGTGTGGGAGCTTTTGCAGATGCTGCCCGTAAGCTGAGACAAAGCGGGCTTGATAAGATTGTAAAAAGTCAGGCGGCGGCAGGAAAGGATATCCTTGGCATATGCCTCGGGATGCAGATGCTGTTTGAAAAAAGCTATGAATATGGGGAGCATGAAGGTCTGGGACTGATAAAAGGACAGGTTGTTCCTATGGAAGGGCGTATAGGCGATGGACTGAAAATTCCGCACATAGGATGGAATGAACTGCATTTTCAAAAGGATTGCAAGCTTTTTAAATACCTGAATGAAGGAGAATGCGTATATTTTGTGCATTCCTTCTACGCAGATAATTGCCAGAAAAACGTTGTTGCGACGGCAGAATACGGTATAGAGCTTACGGCTGCTGTGGCTGGAAAGAACATATATGGCTGCCAGTTTCATCCGGAAAAGAGCGGAGAAACCGGGCTAAAGATTTTAAAAGCATTTTGTGATTTATAAAAGGTTAAGGAGGAGAGTTTCTTGATAATACTACCTGCGATAGACTTATTTGAAAAAAAAGCTGTACGTTTATTTAAGGGTGATTACAGCCAAATGACGGTTTACAGCGAAAATCCTGTAGAAATTGCTCTTGATTTTCAGGAGAAGGGTGCAAAATATATTCACATGGTTGACCTTGAAGGAGCAAAGTATGGAACAACTCCAAATTTGGGAATTGTAAAACAGATAGCAGATGAAACCGGCCTGTTTGTAGAAATAGGCGGCGGAATCAGAAACATGGACACCGTGGATAAATATTTTGATGCAGGGGTTTCAAGAGTAATCCTGGGTACGGCTGCGGTAAAGGATCAGAGTTTCCTTTCAAAGGCGTTGGAAAAGTATGGAAACAAAATTGCGGTTGGAGCCGATGTAAAGGACGGAATGGTAGCAATCAAGGGATGGATTGAAAAGTCGCATTACACCCTTGAAGATTTTCTCAAACAGATGGAACAGCTTGGCATACAAAATGTGATATGTACAGACATTTCAAAGGATGGAGCTATGAAGGGCACTAATCTGGCATTATACAAGCAACTGTCACAGAAATACAAAATGGATATAACTGCATCCGGTGGCGTATCTTCTTTGGAGGATATAAAACAGCTTGCAGAAATGGACATATACGGAGCAATAATTGGAAAGGCATACTATACAAAAGCTATTGATTTAGCTGAGGCTATAGAAATGGCCGGGGAGCAGATATGATTACAAAAAGAATAATTCCCTGTCTGGATGTAAAAAATGGCAGGGTTGTAAAAGGAATAAATTTTAAAGGACTTTCGGATGTATCATCACCTATGGAGCTGGCCAGATATTATTCTGACAATGGAGCCGATGAACTGGTGTTTTATGATATAACGGCATCTTATGAGGAACGCCGGCTGTTTACAGATATACTCACAGAGACAGCAAGCCGGATTTTCATACCTCTGACAGTAGGCGGCGGAATAAATACACTAGACGATTTTGAAAGAGTACTGAGATGCGGAGCAGATAAAGTAAGTGTAAATTCGGGGGCAATAAAAAATCCTGAGATCATTGAAAAGGCTGCTCAAAAATACGGTAATCAGTGCGTAGTCCTTTCGGTGGATGTAAAAAGAGTTGACGGTGTTTTCAGAGTTTTTTCAAAGGGCGGAAGAGAAAATACCGGCATGGAAGCAATAAAATGGATAAAGCATTGTGTTGGAATGGGTGCAGGAGAAGTTGTTGTTAATTCAATCGATACCGATGGTGTGAAAAAAGGATTTGACATTGAAATGCTCAAGCAGGTTTGCCAGGCTGTAAATGTTCCTGTCATAGCTTCGGGAGGTGCAGGCTGCATAAACGATTTTACTGAGCTTTTTCGGGAAATTCCAGATATAGATGCAGGGCTTGCTGCTTCAATCTTTCATTTTGGGGAAGTTGCTATTCCTGATTTAAAGAAAGAATTGAGAAAAAAAGGCATAATCGTAAGAATGTGATTTGTGGAGGTAATGCAATTGGAACTGGTAAAAATAGATGAATTGAAATTTGATGAAAAAGGTCTGATTCCGGCTGTGGTTGTAGATGCAATTACAAAGAAGGTTTTAACTGTGGCATATATGAACAGGGAAAGTCTGAGTATTTCTATTGAAAAAGGCTGTACTTGCTTTTGGAGCCGCTCAAGAGCGGAGCTTTGGTTAAAAGGAGAAACAAGCGGAAATTACCAGCACATAGTTTCTATTACAGCAGACTGCGACAGAGACGCACTTGTGGTTGTTGTTGAAAAGGACGGTCCTGCCTGTCATCTTGGCACTGATTCCTGTTTCAACTATCCTGTATATAAGAGCGACAAGCTTTCTGAATTCAGCCTGCAGGGTCTGTATGAACTGCTTGAAGGCAGAAAAAAGGATAAGCCGGAGGGCTCGTATACAACCTATTTGTTTGAAAAGGGCATAGATAAGATTCTGAAAAAGGTTGGAGAGGAGTGTACAGAAGTAATCATTGCCGCAAAAGCAGAGGATAAAAAAGAAACTGTTTACGAAATTGCTGACCTGGCTTATCATGTAATGGTACTAATGGTACAGATGGGAATCAGTGTTGAAGATGTTCACAGAGAGCTGGCATCACGTCACATCATTGAACATAAAGTAAAACAGGAAAAGATGGTATAAAATGAACAAATCAAATTATCACACACATACATGCTTATGTGACGGAAAGAATACCGTAGAAGAAATAGTGAAAAAATCAATAGAAATGGGGTGCCCTGAAATCGGTTTTTCGGGGCATTCCTTTACTTCGTATGACACAAGCTACTGCATGAGCCCTGAAGGAACTGAGGAGTATAGAAAAACAGTACTTGAAGCCAAGGAAAAATATAAGGATAAAATAAAGGTTTTTCTTGGGCTTGAACATGATTATTATGCAGATCCCTTGGATTATGAATACGATTATACAATAGGTTCTGTTCATACAGTTTTAAAAAACGGAGAATACATTTCCGTAGACGAAACGGCAGAAAAGCAGCTTGAAGCTGTAAATAAGCATTATCAAGGGGATTTCCTTGCCTTTGTGGAGGACTATTATAAAATAGTGGGAGATGTTTACAGGAAAACCGGCTGCAATATCATTGGACATTTTGATGTAATAACAAAGTTCAATGAAGGAAACCGATTTTTTGATACCTCCTGTGAAAGATACAGAAGGGCTGCTCTCGGTGCGATTGCACAGATTGCTGAGGATGTGAGAAAATATCCTCTCAAGATAAATGAAAATATGCCTGAGATATTAAAAACCGTGAAGTTTGAAATAAATACAGGAGCTGTAGCAAAGGGTTACAGAACAGAAGCATATCCGGAATCTTTTCTTGCAGAAGCAATAAAATCTAAGGGATTTCAGCTTGTTTACTCCTCAGACTGCCACGATAAGGAGAAACTTCTGTTTGGATTTTAAATCTGAATATAAATCAGTGTATCTCTATCAAAATAAGGGATAATGGAAAAGGGCATACTTCACAAGTCGATTCAGACTGTGAAACATGCCCTTATTTTCTGCAATGGTTTATTTTTCAAGTTTTATATTATTTGTTTGCACCGCAGCACTTCTTGTACTTTTTACCGCTTCCGCAAGGACACGGATCGTTTCTGCCGGGTTCCTTTTCCTTAACAACAGTTTTTGACTTTTTATATGTTTTTACAATTTCTTCAAGCTTCTCTACAGGGAAAACCTTTTCCCATGCAGGAATACCGTAAAGATGCTCTGCTTCAGCTGCAAGCATGTTAAAAAACAGCTTTTCAAAATCAATGTTCAGAGTAATCTGTGTGTTTTCGTCATACTTTTCGAGTTCCTTTTCACCGTCGGAAAGGCTTGTGTTTATACCGTCAAGAAATCCCATGAAGATAACAGGATTAGCTTCATATTTGTCAACTAATTCCTGAAAAGTTCCTGTAGGAGCAACAGTATGGTTCTCTAAAATATCTGTGTAGATTTTAACCTCTGTCTCACTGTATTCCTTCCAGAAAGCCTCAAAAGTTTCATCAGTCTGATTATCAATCAGGTTCTGCCATTGTTCAAATAAAGTCATTTGTTTTCACCTCATAATATTTTGTTATTTGTTGTTCAGCTTCTTTGCGATTTCCATAACATCGCCCATTACCGCACTTCCTGTAGGAAGCGGGCCTGCACCTTTTCCGTAGAACATCAGCTCACCAACAGCGTTGCCTGTTACATAAACTGCGTTAAACTCGTTGCTTACCGCTGCAAGAGGGTGTGAGTTTTCTAAAAGCATAGGCTTTACGCTGTATTCAAGCTTATCACCGTCTTTTCTTGCGAAAGCAATCAGCTTGATTCTGCAGCCTTTTTCACGGGCCTCTTCTATATCCTTCTGGGTGATGCTGCTGATACCCGTGGTAGGTATGTCTTTTGGTGCCACATATTTATTAAACATGATGGATATAAGTATTGAAAGCTTGTTTGCCACGTCGATTCCTTCTACGTCAGCAGTAGGGTCGGCTTCGGCAAAGCCGAGCTCCTGGGCTTTCTTTAAAACATCCTCATAGTTTAAGCCAAACTCTGTCATCTGGGTAAGAATGTAGTTTGTTGTGCCGTTTACTATACCTTGGACTTCCACAAACCTGTTTGCCTGAAGAACAGTAGTAAGGGCATTAATGATAGGAATGCCGCCGCCAACGCTGGCTTCATATCTGAATTCAACTCCGTTTGCTTTTGCGGTTTCGGTAAGCTTATCGAAGTTTGCGGCTACAGCAGCTTTGTTTGCCGTAACTACACTCTTTTTATTGTTCATCGCCTCAAGCATAAAAGTTGTAGCAGGTTCAATTCCCCCCAGCAGTTCGATGACAATACTGATTTCGGAATCGTGAAAAATATCATCGGGATTCTGTGTGAACTGTTCTTTTGAAACTGTGATATCTCTTTCACGGTCAACATCTCTTTCGAGAATTTTGCTTATTTCGAGATTTAATCCCGTCGATTCTGTGATTTGAGCCTTGTTCATTTCCAAGGTTTTATAAGTGCCTGTACCTATATTGCCAAGACCAAGTAATCCTATTTTTACTGTTTTCATTACTGCCTCCTCCTTAAATTTGCTCGGCGGTCAACACCGTAAAATTCATTATATACTATTTAAAACAGTTTGTCTTTAATTTTTTTGAGATGCATAAAATACGGGATAAGAGGAGTTATGAATGAAATGATGATGTTTTTTGTCTGAAAGTATGATAAAATGACTTTATATGACAAAAAGAGTGTATGACAAAGAAAGGTGAGAAAAAAGATGGCAATTCATATCGTTTTCGTAGAGCCGGAAATCCCGCCTAACACAGGCAATATAGCAAGGACCTGTGCGGCAACAGGTTCAGTTCTTCATCTGGTGGAACCGCTGGGTTTTTCAATAGATGACAAGAGCCTGAAGAGGGCAGGACTTGATTACTGGCCTTATGTAAAGCTTGAGGTTCATAAAAGTCTGGATGCTTTTATGGAAAAATACGGTGACAGAAATCTTTATCTTGCAACAACAAAGGGAGGCAGAAAGTATGCCGATGTGCAGTATAAAGATGAAGATATGATTTTATTCGGAAAGGAAACTGCAGGACTTCCGAAGGAATTTATTGAAGCACACAAGGAAAAGGCTGTAAGGATTCCTATGAGCAGAGAAACAAGATTAAGATCATTAAATTTGTCAAACTGTGCCAACATTATTTTATTTGAGGCTTTAAGACAGCTTGGATTCCCCGAACTTGACTGATTTTAGCAATTGTTTTAAAAAATGTATTAGTTTGGGGTAGAAATATTACTAATTTGTAGTATAATAAAAAAGATTGAGGTAATGTATGCGACTTGGATATGATTTGACTATTGAGCAGACCCAGAAACTGGTTATGACGCCTGAACTGATTCAGGCGATACAGATATTACAGTTTAATACACAGGAACTGGACACTTATATTCAAGAGCAGCTTCTGGCAAATCCTGTTCTGGAACAGGATACAAGATCTGCGGACAGCGACAGTGCAGGCGATGAAACGCCTGTGGAAATGTCAGCTTTAAATGAGCAGTCAGTTTCAAGAGAGAAGGAAAAAGAACTGGACAGTTCTGTTATGGGAAGTGATGAGCTGACCGTAAATGAGTGGGCAGAACATATCAGGGAAAGAGAATATGATGATATAAGCTACAGGCAGGGAGAATATTCAAAGGATGAGAAGGAATATACCTTTGAACATTTTGCGACAACAGATACTACTCTGCCGGAACATCTGCTGTCACAGCTCCAGTTTGTGGAACTGACGCCAAAGCAGGAAACCATAGGCAGATATATAATAGAATCTCTTGATCCTAACGGATATATGACAGTTTCGGCAGAAGAGATTGCGAAGGTTCTGAATGTCTCTGAGGCTAAGGTGAGAAAGATGATTTCCGTAATCCAGAGCTTTGAACCCGCAGGAGTAGCGGCATCAGATTTAAAGGAGTGCCTGCTTCTGCAGCTGAGAAGTCTTGGAGAAGCTGATGAGATTGTTGAAAAGGTTATAGACGGATATCTGGAGGATCTTGCAGCGAACAGGCTTGGGCATATAGCAAAAAGCGTGGGAGTAACTGTCAAGGAAGTACAGGAAATAAGTGATCTGATAAGAACTCTTGAGCCTAAACCCGGAAGGCAGTTTGCTTCGCAGGCGGCAACAAAATACATAGTGCCGGATGTTATTGTTGAAAAGGTAAACGGAGAATACGTTGTAAGCATAAACGAAACGAGCACTCCGAAGCTTATGGTAAGCTCGTATTATGAAAAAGTGTTGAGAGAATCAGACAACGATCCCGATCTTACAAAATTTCTTTCAGGAAGACTGAATTCCGCTGTATGGCTGATAAAGAGCATAGAGCAGAGAAAGCAGACCATTTACAAGGTGGTAAGTGCAGTAGTTAAATATCAGAAAGAATTTTTCGATAATGGACCTAAGTTCCTGAAAACTTTAAATCTGAAGCAGATTGCTGACGAGGTGGGCATTCATGAGTCTACCGTAAGCCGTTCCATAAACGGCAAATATATGCAGAGTCCGAGAGGAGTTTTTGAAATCAAATACTTCTTTTCAAGCGGTGTTTCCGGAAATCAGGGAGAGGGAATCTCTTCACAGAGTATAAAGACTATGATAAAAGAAATTGTTGCGGGAGAAGATGCAAAGGCTCCGTACAGCGACCAGGACATAGTCAAAATCCTTGAAGAAAAGGATGTAAAGATTTCAAGAAGAACCGTGGC